>JACQWQ010000071.1 GCA_016209205.1 Chloroflexota bacterium | reverse complement strand
TAACCCCCCAGCCCCCTTCCCTGCAAAGGAAGGGGGAGCAGCATACTCCCCTCTCCTCCTAGGAGAGGGGTCGGGGGCGAGGTCTCCTAACCCCTCAGCCCCCTTCCCTGCAAAGGAAGGGGGAGAAGCATACTCCCCTCTCCTCCTAGGAGAGGGGTCGGGGGCGAGGTTCTCGTCCGCGCAAACTTGTTCCGCCGCCTCGAGCGTCCATCCGCCCGCAAAGACTGACAAACGCTGCAATAACGCGCGTTCCGCGCGAGACAAAAGGTTATAGCTCCAATCTATCGCGGCGGCGAGCGTTTGTTGGCGCGGCATGGCGGTGCGGCTGCCGCCGCTAAGCAAACGAAACACATCGTCCAAACGCGCGGCGATTTGTTCCACGCTCAATGCTTTGACGCGCGCGGCTGCCAGCTCCAGCGCGAGCGGAATGCCGTCGAGGCGGCGGCAAATTTGGACGATGAATGGCGCATTTTTTTCTGTCACCTGAAAATCAGTGGTGGCCGCGATGGCGCGTTCGATAAACAAACGCGCGGCGTCGCTTTGCATCAACGCGTCGAGTGTGCTGGCGCCGTCGGCTTGCGGCAGCGGCAGGGAAGGGACGTGAAAAACATGTTCGCCGGAAATGTTGAGCGCCTCGCGGCTCGTCGCGAGGATTTTCAATTGCGGCGCGGCGCGCAGAAACATGTCCGCCCACTGCGCGGCGGCATCAATCAGATGTTCGCAGTTGTCAAACACCAACAGCAATTGTTTGCGCTGCAAATAATTTGTCAGCGTTTGCGCGAGATTGCCCGATTCATCGCGCACGCCGAGCGTAGCCGCAATCGTCTGCGGAATCAGCGCCGCGTCGGTCAAACGCGCCAGTTCGACAAACCACACACCGTCGGAAAATGTGTCCAACATTTTTTCCGCGTGGGCAAGCGCAAGCCGCGTCTTGCCCGCGCCGCCCGCGCCAATCAACGTCATCAAGCGCGTCGTGTGCACCAAACTTGCGAGTTCGTCCAGCTCGCGTTCGCGTCCGATGAACGACGAGAGTGGAACGGGCAAGTTGTTCGGGCGCGCGGCGAGGGTTTTGAGCGGAGGAAAATCGGAAGGGAGATCGGCGCAAACAATTTGAAAGAGCGGCGCGGGCGCGGGTAAATCTTTCAGGCGATGTTCACCCAAATCGCGGACGCGCACGTCTTGGCGCAAATCGTTTTTGACGAGCGCGTACGTCGTTTCGGAAAGCAGAATTTGCCCGCCGTGCCCCGCCGCGCCGATACGCGACGCGCGGTGCACATCTATTCCGACGTAACGCGTGTCTTGTACCAGCGGTTCGCCGGTGTGCAGTCCCATCCGCACGCGCACGCGAATCCCTTCGCCCCAAGCGCGCGCTGCCAACGCGCGCTGCGCTTGCACGGCGGCATTGACCGCATCCACCGCGCGGGGGAATACGACAAAAAACGAATCGCCCTGGGTGTCAACGACGCGCCCGTCGTTTTGTTCAAAACATGCGCGCAAGAGTTCATGGTGCGCGGACAGCACCGCGGCATACCGTTCGCCCAACCGCTGCAAGAGCTGCGTCGAACCTTCGATGTCGGTAAAAAGTAACGTGACCGTGCCGGAGGGGAGCGCATTCATAACTCATCCCTTCGTTTGCAATCCAACCTGAATGGTACTATTTCAATTCACTTTTTGGTAAGGTGAGTTATAATGAAAGTATGAACAGCAAGCCCGATATGATTACCGAAATCGTCGGCGGTGAACCATATAGGTACTTACCGCTGGGCCAATATATCGTCCGCGCGTTGGGGGTCTGCGGTGGGCGTCCAACCTTCAAGTACACGCGGATTGAAATCACAGGTACGCTTGAACGGCTCGCCGCAGGCGAACCGCTTGACGAAATTGTTCTTGGTTATCAAGGACGTGTTTCGCGCGAGGCGGTGCTTGAAGCAATGCACCTCGTCAACAACCAATTCATCCAAGCTCTTCCCCAACTCCAAGCCGCATAATGATTGTCCTCGACGAACAACTACTTGGCCGCAATTTGCACATTGAGATGGCGCGTTGGTATCCCGGCGCGATTATCTATGTTTCCTCATTGCGCCCGAATTCTGTAATCAAGGATGAGGCACTACCAACATTGCTACGTGAACAAAACCAGCCGACCTTTGTCACAATCAACGAAACGGATTTTTGGCAGCGTATTCCGGCAAGTGAAAGTTATTGTGTTGTGTGTTTCGCCTTGACCGATGCGCGGGTTCGGGAAATTCCACAACGGCTGCGCGCTCTGCTGGAATATCCAGAGTTTAGAACAAAAGCCGCACGTATGGGAAAAATAGTTCGCGTCGCAGAGCGAGAAATTGTGTACTATACGATACAAGATCGCACGCCAAGACGCTTGGAATAAAAAGCGCAAGATGGTACACAGTCTCCACTACATTCCCCAAACTGCATTCGCGTTTTTGACTTCCGCAAACACCCGTCGCCACTCCCACTCGTCCACGCGCGCCGCGTAAATTTCTCCGTTCGACAACACCGCGAACAATTCATCCTCCACTTGTTTGAAACGTTCGACCATGTGCCGCGCCCAGGGTACAGTCAGTCCATTCGACGCGCGCTGCCACGTTTGCCCGCCATCGCGCGTTTCTTCGATGCGCCCGTTGCGGTCAACATGATCGGCGGGTCCGAGAACGATATGCGACGCGTCCTTTGCGTCCAGCCACATCGCGCGCACATAGCAATCGCATTTCAATTCCCAACTCGCCCCCCCATCGCGCGAGATATCAAACCCGCCGCCCGTCGGCGCAAACACCCAATCGGGCGACGACGGATGCACCTCGATGGAATGCACGTCGGGATAAATGAACGGCGCGGGCGGACCTTGCAAATCGGGATCGCCGTTTGAACCCACACACAAAGCCCCCGTCGCGCCGCCATCGTCCGAGCGCAGCGCGCCGCCGACTTCGGCAGCCGCATACGCGCGTGAACCATGAAACGCAAACCCGCGAATACAGCCCGCGCCCTTCGCGTATGGCAAAAACCAGTGATGCGCGTCGCGCAATTCCGTTACACCATCACACGCGCGCCAGGTATTCGCGCCATCGCGCGCGATAAAGATATTCGCGGGTTCCGTGCCCGCGAATTCGCAATCCGAAATATCCGGATGATACGCGAGCCAGCGCACATATTTGTCCGTCAAACCGTTCGCCGCGTCGCGCCACGTTTTGCCCAAATCGTCAGAACGCAAAACACCCTCACGCGTCCCGACCAAAATCACGCCCTCGCGCGCAATGACGCTCGTGAGATGCTTCCCGCTCAACGCGCGTTCGACAATGTTCCATTCACCATTTTCGCGTCGTCCAATCACCAACCCGTTCGCCGTTGCCATAAACATGTGTGCCATATTTCCCTCAGCTTCCCCATTTCCCTCTTCCCCTTCTTCGCCCTCTTCGCCCTCTTCCCCTCCTTCCCCCTCTTCGCCCTCTTCCCCCTCTTTCCTCATTCCTTCCACACCCGCTTGCCCAACGCCGACGCCGCCAATTCCACCGCCAAAATCCCCGTCCGATTGCGTTCGTCCAAAATCGGATTCACCTCAACCAAATCCATGCCGACCAATTTCCCCGCTTCGGCAATCATTTCACAGGCGAGATGCGCTTCGCGGTAGGTAATCCCACCGGGCACCGGCGTGCCAACCCCGGGCGCGTCCAACGGGTCCAACGCGTCGAGGTCGAGCGAAAGATAAATGCCGTCGGTACCCTGCATCGCGTATTCCAGCGCGCGCTGCATCGCCGCGTGCATTCCGATGCGGTCAATCTGTTCCATCGCAATCACGTTCACGCTCGCGTGCTGCATCAACGCGCGTTCGCCGTCATCCAAATCACGCGCGCCGATGACGACCACGTTGCGCGGGTTCACCATGCGCGCGGGATTGCCCAATTTCACCAAACGCGCGTCGCCCAAACCGCACAGCGCGGCGAGCGGCATGCCGTGAATGTTGCCCGACGACGAAGTTTCGTGCGTGTTGAAATCACCGTGCGCGTCAATCCAAATCACGCCGAGATTGCGCCGCCGCGTCGCGCCGCGAATCGAACCGAGCGCCAAACTGTGATCGCCGCCAATGACCAGGGGCAAATGTCCGAGCGCGCACGAATCCGCAACGCGGTCGGCGAGCGCGGCAGCCGTTTCCAAAATCGGCGCGATATAACGCAGCTGGGGGTTTTGTTCCGCGCGGCTTTCCATCACCGATACGGAAACGTTGCCCGTATCGCGTACGCGATGCCCGATGCGTTCGAGCGCCGGAGCGAGGCCCGCGTAACGAATCGCGCTCGGTCCCATATCCAAATCTACGCGAATAAGGACTCGTCCATAAATAAGTTGAGCACTTTTCCACAAAAAGCCGGCATGAAATCGTTTACAATGGCGATTCTTGGGGCACTTTAATGGCAAACTGCTCAAGTTATTGTTGGACGAATCCTAAGGCAGAAACAATTCGCGTAGATTCGCGTGGATTCGCGGTTCAAATGATTTTGTTGTCTTGCGCGAATTTCGTAATCACGCTTGCCAACTTGCGCGGGCGCTGCAACGGAATGTCGTGCACCGTATCGTGAAACCACACGACGCGATTTTTTTCAATGCTGCGCGCCGCAGTTTCTACTTGGACGCGCCGCCGTTCCGACCACGCTTGGTCTTCGGTGCGCTCATTCACTGCCGGGACAATCAAGACCGGGCAGCGTACGAGCGGATAATACTCGCCCGGGCGCTGCTCCCACAACGCGCGCAGGATGCGCAGATGATTCGCGTACGAGAGACGCGGGCGAATCGTATGGTCCTTTTGGATTTCAAAGTTTTGCAAAATAATTTCTTCGACATACGGCTTCCACAATTTCCCTACATACTGTTTCAACATTTGTTTGAAATCATTCACGGGTGTGCCAGTCAACTGCGGCGGCGCGAGTTCCTTTTCGGTGCGCGCCCACGTCATTTCGGGATTGGCTTGGATGTCGAGAAAGCCGCCGTCAATCAAAACCAGCCCGCGCGCGCGTTCGGGGTAATGCGCGGCAAAATACAGCGCGACATTCCCGCCCCACGAATGACCCGCCACCACTGCGCGTTTGATTTTTAACGCGTCGAGCAGTGCGACCAAATCGCGCGTCACGCTCGCAAAATCATAACCGTCGTTCGGTTTTGCCGATTCGCCGTGCCCGCGTTGATCGAACGCGATAACGCGAAAGGAATCCGCGAGCAGCGGCGCGACTTTATCGAAGATATGCGATTGCGACGCCAGCCCGTGCAAAAAAATCAACGGCGTCCCTTGGCGCACGCCAGCGCGAATGCGTTGTTTTGTCGAGTCTGATTTCTTCGAAATTCGCGCTGGCGTGCGATTACTCCACGCGCGATAATGAAATTGCAAATCGCGCAATTCAATAAACTGATCGCGAACCATATAACGAGTCTTTGTAGTAACGTGCGATGTAGGCGATGGGTGATGTAGGCGATGGGAATACATCGCACATCGCCTACATCGCACACCGCCTACATCGCACATCGCCTCATTCGTTCGCGTGCCTCAACGAATAAATTCGTTACTACGATTCACGTTTGACGTTTGACGTTTCACATTTCACGTTTGACGTTTCACGTTTCACATTTTCGTCCGCAGCACCTTCTCTTGCAGCTCCAACAACTCTTGAATCCCGCCGTTGGCCAAATCCAGCAATTTATTCATTTGCGCGCGTGAAAACGTCGCGCCTTCACCCGTGCCCTGCACTTCGACGTACTCGCCTTCGCTCGTCATCACGACGTTGAAATCCACTTCGGCGCGCGAATCTTCCGCGTAATTCAAATCGAGCACCGGTTCGCCGCCGACGATGCCGACGCTTACCGCCGCGACCGCTGTTTTCAACGCGCGCGGCGACGCGTCCTTAGCGCGAATCATTTTGCCCAACGCAATCGCCACGGCGACGTACGCGCCCGTGATGGACGCGGTGCGCGTGCCGCCGTCGGCTTGAATCACATCACAGTCCACGTTCAACGTATGCTCGCCGATAAGACGCAAGTCCACTGCCGCGCGCAAACTGCGTCCGATGAGGCGGCGAATTTCTTGCGAGCGCGCGCCGGGGATTGTTTCGCGTGCGGTGCGCGTATGGGTCGCACGCGGCAGCATCGCGTATTCGGCGGTGAGCCAACCTTGATTTTGTCCCGCCAACCATTTCGGCGCCGTTTTCTCGACAGAGACCGCACACAGCACGCGCGTCTTGCCCATCTCGATCAACACCGCTCCTTCGGCATATTCGATATAACCCGGCGTAATTTTCACCGGGCGCAGTTCGTTCGGTTTTCGTCCGTCGGGGCGCGGCATGGCAGAATGGCAGATAGCGAATGGCAGATGGCAAATGGCAGATGGTGAACGATATTGGCTATCTGCTATCGGCTATCTGCTATTTGCTATCGTTGACTTTTCGGATAGTGAATGTTAAAATCGCACTAAATAGTGAGCAACGTGTAGCAAAAATATCTAGAACAGACGTTTTGTTCCATTTTGCGCGCTTTATCAAGCAAGTTACGCGTTCACGTTCCGATTCACTCAATTGCAAGCGAGCAAGAGCATGGCTATTCAACGTGAGTATTTATCGCCGAACGAAATTGGCGAATATCTCGGCGTCAGCCCGTTTACGATTCGCCGTTACATCAAACTGGGAGAACTAAAAGCGGTGAAATTGTTGGGCGGTTTTCGCGTGCATCGCAACGAGCTGCAAGCGTTTCTCAAAGCGCACGAAGTGAATCCTGCCGAAGAGCAGCTCGATCCCGAAGAAGTGTCCGAAGAGCCGCCGGTCGTGCGCGCGTCTGCCCTGCCCGCGCCGCCACCCGCGCCAATACCCACCACCACCGTCCCCGCAATTCAAATTCCGCAAAACCCACCGCGCCGCCCGCGCGGCCGCCCGCGCAAAAATCCACTGCCGGTGTAAAAGACCTGACAGGTTTTGGAGACGTACGTCTTTCGCATGGCGAACGCGCCATACCTCGCGAATAGTTTATGCAACGCGTACGTGGCGATGTAATCATCGCAAAAACCTGTCAGGGCTTGAGCGTGTTCAAGAATTCTGCGAGCGCAGCGTTGAACGCGTCCGGCTGTTCCATGGGCGACAAATGTCCCGCGTCGGGAATCACTACCAGCGTACTGTTGCGCGCGGCTTGCTTCATCTTGTCCTGTTCCGCCATCGGCATCAATTGGTCGTCCGTCCCCGCAATAATCAACGTCGGCGTACTCGATTGCTCGAGCGTGTAGATTGAATCGGGACGGTCGCGCATCGCGCTCAACGCGCCGACGATGCCCGTCACCGTCGCGCTCGCCATGATATGTTTCACTTGCTCGACAAGTTCCGCATTGGCGGCGTAGGTTTGAGGCGCGAGCATTTTGGGCAGTATCCCCTCGGCAATCGCGTCCGCGCCTTTAGCTTGCGCCAGCGCGATATTTTTGTTGCGTCCCGCTTTGGCTTCGCCGCTGTCCGGCGTCGCTTTGGTATTGGCGAGCACAAGTCCTGCGACCTGTTCAGGATACTGTCCCAAATATGCGAGCGCGATATAGCCGCCCATCGAAAGTCCACAAATCACCGCGGGTTCTTGAATGCCCATTGCCTGCAAAAATTCGTGCACGTCCTCCGCGTAGGTCGAAATTTGCACCGGCGCGTCTACCATTTCCGATTCGCCGAAGCCGCGCATGTCGGGCGCAAGCACGCGCGCGGATTGTGTCAAACCTTCCCATTGCGCTTCCCACATCATGCGGTTCAACGGGTAACCATGAATCAACACGAGCGGCATTCCGCTGCCGCTTTCATCATATCCGACGAGCCGTCCATTGACCGTTGTGTACATTTTTCCTCCACCACAAAAAACTTTTGCCGGGACGAACACATCGTTTTGAACGATGAACTATCGCAAGTGTAACACAAATTTCGGGCGCGCGACGCGCGAAAAAATTTTTCCGTTGGCACAACAGTTGTACTGTTGTGCCGCTTGCATTGCGATGGTTCGGCTATGCTCACCACATGGTTCAACTCGCCCCACCGGCGTGTCACGAGTACAACTCGTGACACATCCAAAAATCTTTTCTAAAGCCCATTGCCCGCATTCATACGATAGAGTAAAATATGCGCCACGCGCAACACGAACATCGCCGTACCACATGACGCGCGAGTTTCGATAAGGGAAAGAATATGCCTGCGCGTTTAGCAGACCGTCTCGCCTCGGCGCGGCGCAATCGCTTTGTCGGACGCGGCGGCGAAATTCGGCTGTTTGAAGCCGCGCTTGGAGCCGAAGAACCACCATTTCAAATCTTGTATCTGTACGGACCCGGAGGGGTCGGCAAAACCACTTTGCTGCGCGAACTCGCAGCGCTTGCCGAACGAAACGGCGCCAAGTCCATTTATCTGGACGCGCGCAATACGGAACCTTCGCCGTACGCGTTTCTCGGCGCGTTAGCCGTGTTGCTCGAACTCGAACCGAACGCGTCGATGAGCGACGCGTTGGCGCAGCGCGCCGGACGCAATGTCATTTTGGTTGACACGTACGAGCTGTTGAGTCCGTTGGAGAATTGGCTGCGCGAAGAATTCTTTCCCGACCTACCCGAAAATACACTCGTCGTCGTGGCGGGACGCGAACCCCCGGCTGCCGCATGGCACAGCGATCCCGGGTGGCAAACGCTCATGCGCGCGGTCTCGCTGCGAAATCTTTCACCGGAAGAGGGACGCGCATATCTCAAGCAGCGTCAGGTGCCCGAAGCGCAGCTGCGCGCCATTCTCGATTTCACGCACGGGCATCCGCTGGCGCTTTCCCTCGTCGCCGACGCGTTCGACCAACGCCCCGCGCTGGCTTTGCACGCGGGCGAGGTCTTTAAACCCGAAGCCGCACCCGATATTGTAAAAACGCTGCTCGCCCAATTCGTCCAAAAGGTGCCGGGACCCGCGCATCGCGCCGCGCTCGAAGCCTCCGCGCTCGTGCGCGTCGTCACCGAGAGCAAGCTCGCCGCGATGCTGCATTTGCCCGACCCGACCCTCCCCGCGACCGCCGCAGAACCCGGCGCGCAAACGGCGCACGATATGTTTGAATGGCTGCGCGGGCTGTCCTTTATGGACGCCAGCGCCGAAGGTTTGTATCCACACAACCTCGCGCGCGAAGCATTGATCGCCGATTTGCGTTGGCGCAATCCCGATTGGTACACGGAATTGCATCGCCGCGCGCGCAATTACCATTTGCAACAATTGCACGCGACGTCCGGCATCGCGCAGCAGCGCATCTTGTTCGATTACATTTTTTTGCACCGCGACAATCCTGTGGTGCGTCCGTTTTTTGAATGGGCGAGCAGCGGCACGCTGGCGACGGATGTGCTCAAACTAAGTGATATTCCGGCGCTCGCCGGAATCGTCGCGCGCTACGAAGGCGAGGACGCGGCAGACCTCGCCGCGCAGTGGATGCAAACGCAGCCCGAAGGGTTCCTCGTCTTGCGCGATTCCGAAATTATTCCGGCAGGATTGCTGGCATCGGTGCGGCTCGACCGCGCGTCGCCGCAGCAAATTCAAGCCGACCCGGGCACGGCGAACGCGGTAGAATTTTTGAACCGGCACGCGCCCCTGCGCCCCGGCGAGGCGGCGCTCCTCTTTCGCTTTTGGATGGGACGCGACACGTATCAAAATGTTTCCCCCGCGCAGAGTCTGATCTTTGTCAACGTCGTCCGTCAATATCTCGCTACACCGGGTTTGGCGTACACTTTTTTCCCCGTCGCCGACCCGACGTTCTGGAGTGACGTGCTGAATTACGCCGACTTGCACCGCATCCCGGAAGCGGACTTTACGGTGGACGACAAAACGTTTGGTGTGTACGGGCACGATTGGCGCGTGACGCCGCCGCTGTCGTGGTTGACGCTGCTCGCCGAACGCGAGACCGCGCCAACGCTCGACTCTGCCCCCCCTCCTCCGGCGACGATGCTGCTCGTGCTGAGCCGCGACGAATTTGACAGCGCGGCGCACGACGCACTGCGCGATTTTTCGCGCCCCCATCGTCTGCGCGAAAATCCCTTGCTGCGTTCCCGCATCGTGGTCGAACGCGCGGGCGGCGGGGCGAGCGCGGACGCGCGCATGACCGCGCTGCAAACCCTCCTGCAAGAAGCGGTCCAAAAACCGCAAGTGTCGCCGCGTGAAGCCAAACTATATCGCGCCGTGCAATACACCTATCTCAAACCGACGATGACCCAAGAGCAAGCCGCCGAGGCGCTCGACCTGCCGTTCAGCACGTATCGCCGCCACCTGAAAGCGGGCATGATCCGCGTGACCGATGCGTTGTGGCAGCAGGAAATCGGCGCGGGGACGCGCTGAGAAACGGAATCCGCTCTAAAATGGCAGACATGACGCAATTCATGCGAAACTCGAGTTATTGCGCAGCGACTCTATTCTTATCACCGTCCGCACTTGCTCTCCCTTTCGTTCTGTCAACTGCCGCATCGCCTCATTGATTTGCTCTAACGGCACAGTCTCCGTTACCGAACCACTCACGTTCACTTTTCCAGAGTCAACCATGCTGATAATTTCCTCCAGATCAGCGCGATGAAAACCAAGTGAAGCGATGAGCGACAACTCACTGCCGACAAACGCTTGCAAAGGGGGCAGCGCCACGCGATCCTGCCCGACGCCTACAATCACCGCTCTGCCGCCGCGCTTGAGACATTTCATCGCTGTTGTCACCGTCTCGGCGCGACCTACGAACTCTAGCGCGCAATCTGCGCCAACGCTGCCTGTCAACGCTCTCACCGATTTTGGCGCGTCGGCATTAACTGGATTAAGGATGTAATCGGCGCCCGCCTCTTGCGCCTGACGCAATGCTCCTTCAGATATATCTACGGCGATGATGGGCGCCGCCCCGCGCTGTTTAGCCCACAACACACCATGATGCCCCACGCCGCCGCAACCGATGACGACAACCGCTTCACCACGCTGCACACTGCCGCGACAGACGACGGCGTGATACGCGGTGGAGACAGCATCGGTGAGGATCGCGCCGACTTCAAACGAGATCGAATCCGATAGACGCACGAGAGTTCGCGCCGGGACGAGGAGATATTCGGCAAACGCGCCATCGGCTTGCACGCCGAGGATGCGACTCTTGAGGCACAATGCTTCGCGCCCGCTCACGCAGGCATAACATTCGCCACAAGCGATGTTTGGAAAGACGGCAACACGATCCCCCACTTTCCACTCCGATACGCCCGCGCCAACTTCGGCGACGACTCCGGCGGCTTCGTGTCCGAGTGTAATCGGTTGAGTCATAGTGGGGATTGTGCCTTCAATCGCAATGTGCAAATCCGTCCCACACAACCCGGCTGCCCTCACGGCGACCAGCACTTCGCCAGGCCCTGGTTTGGGTTGAGGGACATCTTCGATTTTGAGTGGTTCGTTTGCTTTATAAAATCTTGCGGCTTTCATTTTTTCCTCTTCAGTCGCGCCATAAATCTCCAAGCGGATCAAAACGATGTAGAGCTTCGCGCTCCGCGCTGTTTGGAAACGGCAACACGGCAACATCACGCGCCACTTGCAAATCCCAGCCGCACGCCTCGCGCGCCTCTTTGATTGTTGCCTCATCTCCAAACACGGCGGAGAGAATCAGGTCGCCGTTTATTTTTCGATACACGCCCAACTGCGTGATGACGGTGGACACCCGCGCGCCCGGTGAAGTGACATAGTTCACGCGCTCGACAAAGCGCTGCCGCGATTGCCGCGCCACGACGATAACTTCTGCCGCCGTACAAGCCACGTCGTTCGCGCCGCCCGAACCCATGAGAAAGCCGCCGTCGGGCAGGCGCGTCGTGTTGAGGTTGCCGCGCCGATCCATTTGCGCCGCGCCCAGCACGCCAAGACATCGCGCTTGTTCGCCGCCCACGAACATCCCCATCACGGTCAACATATCGGCGATCATCGGCGCGGTGGGAAGGTTGCGGAGCGCAAACAAGAATGGATCGCCCACCAAAGGTTGGAATCCCACTGCGCCCACTTCGGTCAACAACGTCACCGCGACATCTTCGTTTCGTAATTGCAATTCAGCCAACCATGCGGCGAGATGCGCCGCGCCGAGACCGCAAAGAATCGTGCGATGACCATGTTCACGCACAACGCGAGCGATCTCGCGCGCGGCGGCGATGATCATCTTTTCAGCGTCGGTGAGTGAGGGTGCAAGGGAGATGGGGGGCAGAGGAGTGGGGGAGAGATTTTTGATGGCGGCGAGTCGCTCAACGCCGAGACGGGCAACGTAATCTGCGTGATCATGGGGATCGAGAATCCAATGTTGAATCCATTCCGCTTGAGTCTTTTCAGAGCGGGCGGCGGCGCGGGCTTCAAGCATGAACGGGCGATCTTCAACGTAACCGCCATCGAGTCCAAAGCAACCCAACGGGTGCGCGCCGAAGGGTGCTTCACACACGGCGCGGACGGCGTGTGCCGGGATGCGCGTCATTGGCGAGTGTGAGCGAATGATGTCTGACGAAACAATTTTTTCAACCGTGACGATTGCGCCCTCTTTAGCCGCCAACGCGCCAAAAGAATTTCCCGCAAGTGGAAGCGGCAGAATCGTGTTGCCATCCGAGTCGGCGGCGTAACCGTGAGTCAGAGTCAGATCAGGGTGAAGAGCTGCGACGAGTCCAACAGTTCCCATTGATCGAAATTGATCACCGAGATCATTTTCAAGCGAACTGCCGATGATGGAACGAGTCGGAAGATAGGGCAAATTCATCGCCGCCGCGAACAAGCGCAAGGTGAGAGTGAGCATTGTCCAATTCTCAACCGCGACCTTGCCGCTGTTGATCGCCCGTTGAATTGCCGGGTTGGGTCCCGGCACGGGGTAGCCGTCGCCGAGAAATGCGGCGATGACTCGCTGCGCCAAACCGGCGGCGAGGAACGGGGCGGCAGAGGCCGCGCCCCCTGTGGAAAGGATCAACGTGAATCGCGGATCGCGCGCAGCAAACTGGCGAACGATCTCAAACATCGCCGCGTTGGGGAACGCCCACGACCCGCCGAAATACAAATTCATGTTGGGGCGGACGAACTGCCTCACCGCGTCGGCGAGCGGCATCACTTTCGACATCACTTGCCTTTGAATTGCGGTTTGCGTTTTTCGGCGAAGGCGGCGATGCCCTCTTGCACGTCTTCGCTTTGGCGCAGCGGTTCGCCCAACGTATTCTCTAAACGCAGCCCATCGGCTAACGGCATTTCCAATCCTTTCCACACCGCCATCTTTGCCGTCTGAACCGCGAGCGGCGCGTTGGCGCAAATTTTGTTCGCCATCTCAATGGCGGCGCTCATCAATTCGGTTTGCGGCGTCACTTGATTGACAAGCCCGATGCGATACGCTTCTGCCGCATTTATTTTTTTTGCGGTAAAGATCATTTCGAGCGCGATGCCCAGCGGCACAACACGGGGCAGCCGCTGCGTGCCACCCGCGCCGGGGATGATGCCCCAACTTGTTTCGGTCAATCCAAACTGCGCGTTCTCTGAGGCGATACGAATGTCGCATGCCAACGCCAGTTCCATCCCGCCGCCAAAACAATAACCGTTGACGGCGGCAATGATCGGTTTCCATATTTCAAGATTGCGCGTGATGCCGCCAAGGTTGGGCGACGTTTCGGCGCGATGCCGCCGTTGCAGCGGAGTCAGCGAGCGATAGAATTCGCCGAGCGCGCGCAAGTCGGCGCCCGCGCTGAACGATTTGTCTCCGGCTCCGGTGAGGATGGCAACCCACAGGTCGGCGTCGTCGCGGAATCGTAACCACGCTTCGATCAGTTCACGACTCGTATCAAAATCCATCGCGTTATGAACTTCGGGGCGATCTATGGTGAGGATGGCGATGTGTTGTTGCGTTTCAAATCGAACGGGCATAATCATGCTCCTGTGGGGCAAGTTGACAACTTGCCCTACGCTGGTTTGAAGTAGGCGATGTCGAGAATGTGTCCGCGCCGCGACTCGGCAAACACGGCGACGACTCGCAAGCCGATGCGCGGCGTGTCTGCTTCACCGATGAAATGCACGAGCGCGGTGTCTGCTTCACCGATGAAATGCACGAGCGCGGTGTCTGCTTCACCGATGAAATGCACGAGCGCGGTGTCTGCTTCACCGATGAAATGCACGAGCGCGGTGTCTGCTCCGTCAAGACGAATCAGGGCAAAGGTTCTCCCTTCCCCTGTCGGCGTTCTTTCCGACGGGGGAAGGGACGGGGATGGGGGTTGAGAGGCAAAAGCGGACACGATTCCCGCCGGTCCCACCTCGACCCAATCGTGTGTATCCGCGAAACAACGCGGGCAGAAGGATCGCGCGGGGACAAGCACGCGCTGACACGATGGGCAACGAGTCCCCAAAATTTTTTTCTCGTCGCGCAGCGCGATCAGAAAACGACTCGCCGCTTCGCCTGCCGCATAATTAAATGAAAGATTGACTCCGGCGGTGATGAAAGATTGGAGATTTTCTGATTGCGGATTGCGGATTGCAGGTTGCGGAAAATGTTTTGGGGGTTGGGATTTTCTATTGTTCATTGTTCATTGCTACGAAGTGAACGATGTCGCTTAACATCCCGCTTCGTTCTTTACGCCACACGGCTTGCACGCGCATACCGATTTGCAGTTGAGATGGATCGTTTTCGGCAAGGTAATGGTTGAGAGTCGTGTCCGCGCCGTCGAGTTGAATCAACGCCATGCCGTAAGGTGTGGGGCGCAGCTGCCCACTGGTGGGATCGATGATTGGGGTGTGAACGATGGTGAAGGCGCGGATCGTGCCGCTATCTTTCACTTCTACCCACTCGCGCAATTCAGCGTAGCAGTTGCCGCACACGGGTCTCGGCGGCAGATAGACCCGCCGACACGCAGGGCAGCGCAAACCGAGCAGTCGTCGTTCGTCACGCAGCGCGCGAATGAACTCGGCGAAATACCAACTCGTGCCGTAACGCCACGCGAGAGTCATGGTGTGGGGGACGCGCAGTAGTTCAGTCATCAGTGATCAGTGAGCAGTAATCAGTAATCAGTTATCAGTAATCAGTTATCAGTTATCAGTGGTCAGTCGGCGCTCAAGATGATTACGTCACTCCAGGCATAGACGCCATAGCCGGTGGCGAGCGCGAGACGAACATCGGGGACTTGATGATCGCCGGCGCGCCCCATCACTTGCATCGCAGCTTCGGCGACGCGAAGCACGCCCGACGCGCCCACCGGATTTGTCGAGAGCACGCCGCCCGAAGGATTTACCGGCAGCTCGCCGTTCATCTCGGTCACGCCGTCGTCTATCAAGCGCCCCGCTTCACCTTCGGCGCAAAAACCCAACGCTTCATACCACGCCAATTCGGCGTAACTCACCGGCTCGTAAATTTCGGCGACGTCAATTTCTCTTAATGGCTCGGTGATGCCGACGCGTTGATACGCTTCGCGCGCCGCATCGCGCAGCGTCCGCATCGTCACCAGTCGCCGGTCCAGATCGCCGATGTAGGGTTGATCGTGGCGCGTGACGGCGGCGCGCACCCACGACGGCCGTGGACAAAATTTCTTGGCGCGATCTTCAACGGCGTAAATCACGGCGCACGCTCCATCGGATTGCGGACACATATCAAGAAGATGAACGGGATCTGCCAACATGCGCGATTGCAAAACTTGCTCTACGGTGATGCCGTCTATTTGCAAATGAGCGTATGGATTCCTTGTCGCGTTGCGCCGCGCCTTGACTGCCACTTTCGCCGCCTGCTGAGGGGTGACGCCGCGCGCGGCGACATACTGCGAAATCGAGAGCGCGAAATTTCCCACCGCGCCCGAAGCCACGTTGCGATCCCAAAGCGGATCGGTCAGCGCCATTCCCGTTTGCGTCGCGCCTTCGGAATGTTTCTCCCACCCGACCACAAGCACAATGTCGAATAATCCCGAAGCGCATTGATGATAACCGGCGATGCACGCCGATGTCCCCGAGGTGCCGCCCGTAGCGATCTTCATCACCGGCTTGCGATAACCACCCGCCCCTTCGCCGACCCACATCTCTGGCAGCGCGCGCCCTTCAAACAATTCCATATTAGAAAGCACAATGGCATCCACCTCGTGGATCGTGATACCGGCGTCAGCCAGCGCGCGCGTGGTGGCTTGGCGCACGAGTTCAGATTGCGTCGCGTCGTCGCGCGCTTTGGCGTGTTTCGTCTGTCCAGTGCCGATGACCGCGACTCGTCTCATCGCCTCACCACCATGACTACTTGACCTTGCCCGCACGGACCCCAACAACCATGCGCGAGCGCGACGCCCGATTCTTGGCGCAAGCGAAGGACAACTTGAATCAAACGATCCAGCCCGGCGACAAACGGCGGAACGCCGCGCTGTAAGCCGCCGGACGAATTGATGTCGTGAGTTGAATCGAGACCGAGTATAAAAGTCCACAACTCGCGTTGATAATCAAAATGTTCAGAGAGTTCGACAAAAGTGAGATCGCGTTTCGGGTCGTCGAGGTTTGCCAGAGCAAGAGCGCGGCGGGCAGCTTCGCGGAGGGCAGGCGAGTCGGTTAAGTCTCGATCACCAAGATAATGTTCGTCGAGCGCCCAACCCATTCCTATTAATTGCGGATCGCGGATTGCGGATTGAGGATGGGGCGCGTGCGCAAGAATGATCGCCGCTGCACCGTCTGCGATGGGGGGGGGTAGGGGGGGGGTAGGGAAATGGAGGGCGGAGGATTGTAAAGCAGCGGCGGCAGCATCGTCGAGTCCAAGCGGTTGTTGGTAGATCGGGTCAAAAGTCCAATTCGTGATGCCACCCGAATCGCCCATCGAAGCTTTGCAGTGCGCGACGACGAGAACGACGTTGTAGGCATTAGCGAGGATGGACATTGCGCCGTGACATGCGGCTGCAAGTCCGTCGCCAGCCACCCGCGCTTCTGGCTGCATCACCGCGCCAACCACTTCGGTGATGGCGACATTCGAGGCAGTCAGCCCATCCCACAAATCCGCCGAAGCGGTGACGCGGGCATCCACATCTTGCATCGTCAGCCCGGCGTCGGCGAGCGCGGCTTGCACCGCGTGATGAACCATCTCCGGAATCGAGACGCCGGGTTTTGGTTCATAGTCCGTCCGCCCAACGCCCAAAATAGTTATCGGCTGCATTTTCAGCTTGACTCTAACGAAATATGAATTATACTCATATAGTGAATATAATTCATATTTCCGGTTTTCGCAAATGACATTCACGACAATCACCCTTCGACGAGACAACTTGCTCGCTCGCCTCACGCTTAACCGACCGGATACGTTGAACGCGATCAACGGCGCGATGCTTGAGGAGCTGCGCGCCGCGCTGAATGAAATCGCGCAGGATGCTTCGATTCGCGTTGTGGTGGTGGACTCGGCTTCGGCGCGGGCTTTTAGCGCGGGGATTGACGTGGCTTACGTCAAAGACCTTGATGCGTGGGGCGCGCGGCGGATCGGGCAAGAACTCCATCTCACCTTTGGGGCGCTGCGCGTTTTAGAAAAACCGATCATCGCGCAGATTGACGGCTTGTGTTTGGGCGCGGGACTCGAATTGGCGATCTCGTGTGACTTGCTCATCGCTTCTGACCGTTCACAATTTGGGCTGCCGAATATCAAGCGCGGTATTCCGGCGATTGTCGAGGCGGCGATTTTGCCGCAAGCGATTGGCATTGTGAACACGCGCGAATTGGCTTTTACCGGGCGCAACTGGGATGCAGCAAAAGCGGAACGGCGCGGACTCGTGAACGTGGTTGTGCCTGCCGATGAACTCGCCGCCGAAGTGAATCGGTGGGCAGAAGAATTAGCCGCTTTCAGCCCGCGCGCGCTCGCGGCGCAGAAAGATATTATTCACAAATGGATGACAACTGATCTAGAAACGGCGATTGATTTCTCGATCAACACGGTTGGACTCAATTGGACGACGCGCGATCAACGCGAGGGAATGGAATCGTTTTTGCAAAAGCGCCAAGCCAAGTTCAGCGGCGAATGATGGATAAGCTAATCGTCACTGCGGCGCTGACCGGCGCGCAACAGGGGAAAGAGGCGAATCCGAATCTGCCTGAGCAGCCGGATGAGATTATTCAACAAGCGATTGAATGTTGGCGGGCGGGCGCGGCTGTCATTCACATCCACGCGCGGGACGAGCGCGGCAAGGCAACATCGGATGTGAAAATTTTTCGCCGCATCGTCGAGGGGATTCGCGCCGAGGGGTGCGACGTGGTGATTAATTTGACGACGGGCGGGGCGATTGCCGGATTGCCGCTGGCGGAGCGCATCGCCGTCGTGCCGCAACTCGAGCCGGAGATTGCCTCGTTCAGCGTCGGCGCGGCGATGGTGGGGCGCTACGACACCGAAAACAAACGCTGGACGCGGGATTTCACCATGCTGATTTCCTACGCCGATTTGGAAACGATCGCGCGCACGATGCAGAAAAACGGCGTGCGTCCCGAACTCGAAGTCTATGATGCCGGGATGTTGAACAACGTGGCGATCTTGCGCGAACAAGGTTGGCTGGGCGACCCGCTCTGGATCAATTTCGTGATGGGCATTCCCGGCCAGGTGACGACGGCGACGCCAAAAAATCTTTTGCATCTTGTGGAAAGTTTACCGCCCGATGCGATGTGGCTCGTGAGCGCCATCGGCGGGCGTATGCACTGGGCGATGGCGGCAACGGCGATGGCGATGGGCGGCCACGTCCGCACTGGACTCGAGGACAACGTTTATCTTGAGCGCGGCGCGCTGGCGGGCGGCAATGCGGCGATGGTCGAGAAGATGATTCGCTTGGCGCGAGAGATTGGGCGCGAGATCGCAACGCCGGAGGAGACGAGGGAAATGCTGAACATCCGAAATCTGAAATCTAAAATCTAAAATCCCAATGCTGTCTCCTCATCCCTCCGCTGCTCTGGAATACTGGTTCTTTAAAGTGAACGCAGGATCCGTCGCGCTGTTGGTTGATTGGATTGCGCGTCGCAGGCGCAGCGAGTATATGTTGCGCGTGAGCATCCACTCGCCTCGACAGCGCGCCGTGTTGTTCGAACAATTGCCAGCGCCGATGCTTGAGCAGCAGAATTTCATCACCACCCGCCGCACCGTCGGACACTTGGGCGATGTCGCCTGGGCTCTTGACATTGATTGCGATGACGCGCGAATTGAACCCGACATTTTCCCCGCCCGACTTTTGCAGATGACCGACCTGACCATCATCAGCGCGCCGCTCGCTACATTCACCGGACGGATAGACCATGGACCGCTGCGCGTTGAACTCGACCACGCGCCGGGCATGATTTCGCACTATTGGGGACGACAACTGCTGCCCGAATGGTGGTGGGTATCCGCCAATCAATTCGACCGACGAGACATCGCGGTAGAGTGCGTCGTGTCGCGCTCCAATCTATGGGGTATGCCCCTCCGGCTGCCGCTGGCTTTTCTTTATCTGCGTCATGGCAAGGCGCGAAAGTTTATCATCTCCCCGCCCGCTATGGCACAGGTAAAGGGCACGCCAGAAAAGTTCGAAATCCAGTTCCGACCCATTGCATCCAAGACGATAACCTTGCGCGCGCAAGGGCGCGATTATGGCGATTTAGGAGATGGGATTGTCAACACGTTGGTGGGAGACCTGGACATTTGGGAAGGGGACCAACTCTACGCGCGCGCTATAGGCGCCGCTGGGCTGGAGCGGCGTGTTCCGCCGCCAGCAGCGTCTCACCCAACTGAATGAGATCACGCGGAGGTTGGCGACGCGCGTTTAGCGCGTGCGCCAACCAAGTGTTCTGCGTCATGCCCTTTTATGCCAGCGCAGTCAGCTAGTCGCAACGCGTTATGCCATGGAAATCTACAGCCGAGCGAATCCCAGGCAAGAGGCTCATCAGCATTTTCTTCAAGCCACGATTGCCTATGGAGTCTTTTTGGTTTTCACTCTCTTGGGGCGTGCGATTCAACCTTTGTTCCTTCTAGTCATCGTCACAGGTATCGCCTTTCCCCTGATTTGGGCTGGACTGACACGGGATTGGGCAGCCATTGGTTTTACGCGGCGAAATTGGAAACAAGCCTTGCTGTGGGGAAGCGGAATCGGAGCGGGGCTAGGTGGCTTGATTTACACCGCGCTCACAAGTACAGGAAAGCAACTTCCACAGGGCACACCTGCATTACAACTGCTTATCGGGATTCTACTTTCATTCCTTGTCATCAGTCCATTTCAGGAATTCTTCTTTAGAGGATGGTTGCAGCCGCGATTTCAAAGTGCCTTTGGCAAATGGACAGGACTATTGACATGCTCGCTATGCTTTGCTCTCTGGGACGTGAT
Source organism: Chloroflexota bacterium (assembly GCA_016209205.1). Taxonomy (GTDB): domain Bacteria; phylum Chloroflexota; class Anaerolineae; order UBA4142; family SHND01; genus SHND01. Next base: position 90,115 of record JACQWQ010000071.1, on the reverse strand, counting down.
TCCTTTGCTCAATAGTTCGTTCTCGTTGACAACCATTCTCACTTCAATTGGATTGATGCCTGCCAGTTTCAGTTTCGCTGTGTTATTCGGATACACCTTTCAACGCACGGGTAACATCCTTGCCCCCTGGTTAGCACATGGAATAAGCGTGATCGGCTTGCTGATGACGGGGCAGTTGGTGCTGTACCGAGTAACGTGAACCGAAGACGCACGCCGCAGAACATGATTAAAGAGTTAATCAATGCGCCACCCAAGAGGTCGAGTATGAACATCCGCCATCGCCAGCAAAAGTTGCTCGCCGCGTTCGCCGAGTCCATCTTGCCGCGGGACGGCGCGGTGATGCCGGGCGCGGGCGAGGCGCAGGTGTCCGAAAAGCTGAGTGCGCTCGTCGCCGACTTTGATTCGTTTTCACAGGTGCTCGTCGGCGCACTGCTCACCGGACTCGAACTGTCGCCGCTGGCTTCGCGGCATCTGCGCCCGTTCAGTTGGCTCTCGCCCGAGGCGCAAGCGCGGCACGTCGCAGCGTGCGAGTCCGGGCACTCTGCGCTCTCGCGCCAGGTGGTGTCGGGGCTAAAGGCGTTGGCGGTCATGGCGTACTGCACTGATGAACGCGTGGCGGCTTTGATTGGCTATGACCGGCAACCATACAAACCGATGACGGGTGAACGCGCAGACGCCGCCGGGCGGTTGCCGTGTGTGAATGGCGCGGAGAGCAATCGGGATATGGAGGTAAAAGCAGACGTTTGCATCGTCGGTTCGGGCGCGGGCGGCGCGGTGGTCGCCGCCGAACTGGCGGAGGGCGGGCTGTCAGTAATCATTCTTGAAGAGGGTTGGGCGGTGAGCCGCGAGGATTTCGAATCGCCGGCGATGGAACGCGCGGCGCGCTTCTATCGCGACAACGGTTTGACGACGACGCTCGGCGCGCCGCCGATTTCCCTGCCGATGGGCAAAGTGGTCGGTGGGACGACGGTGGTCAATTCCGGCACATGCTTTCGGACGCCGGAGCGCGTGCTGGCTGCGTGGCAGCAGTCGTCCGGCTTGACCGATTTGAATCCCGCTCAACTTGCGCCGCTGTTCGAAGGCGTGGAGCGCGCGTTGAACGTGACGCCGGTGAGCGACGACATCCTTGGTCGCAACGGCGAGCTCCTGCGGCGCGGGGCGGAGGCGCTGGGCTTGAGTCATCGCCCGGTAGCGCGACCGGTGCGCGGTTGTCACGGTTCGGGCGAGTGCGCGTTCGGTTGCCCGCTGGATGCCAAACAGGCGATGCACTTGAGTTATCTGCCGCGCGCAGTGGCGGCGGGGGCGCGAATTTACGCCGGGGCGCGTGCCGAGAAAATCATCGCGGCGAACGGTCGGGCGGTTGGGGTGCGCGCCGGGTTGCTGGACGCGGAGGGGAAACGACGACATACCCTCACCGTGCGCGCCCAGTTCGTCGTGTTGGCGGCGGGCGCGATTTACACGCCGCTGTTGTTGATAAAGAGCGGATTGGCTAATCGTCAGGTCGGACGCCACTTGCACATTCACCCCGGCTATGGCGTCACGGCGTTGTTCGACCAAGACATATTCGGCTGGAAAGGCGTGATGCAGTCGTACGCGGTGGATGCGCGGCTGGATGACGGTTACTTGCTGTTAGCCACTTTTCCGCCGCCGGGTGTGGGCTATAGCGCCGGAGCGGCGCCGGGTGTTGGCGCCGCGCTCAAAGAGCGCTTGGGAAATTACAAGCGGATGGCTGCGCTTGGCACGGTCGTCTCCGACACGGGCGCTGGGCGCGTGCGTGCAGTGGGCGGCGGCGCGCTGATTACGTACAACCTGAATGATGTGGATCGGCGGCGCGTGCTCGAGTCCATTGCGCTGGCGGCGCGACTGTATTTTGCCGCCGAGGCGCGCGAGGTATACCCCGGATTGCCGGGACTCTCCGTTCTACGTTCCGAGTCCGAGGTCGAATACGTCACGGCGGGGCGTTGGCGCGCGAACGACCTGAAACTCTCGGCGTATCACCCGATGGGCACTTGCCGGATGGGAAGCGATCCGCGAACCTCCGTGACGGATGGGCAGGGGCGTGTCCATAATGTGCCGGGGCTGTACGTGGCGGATGCGAGTCTGATGCCGGGTTCCACGGCGGTCAATCCGCAGATGACGATTATGGCGCTGGCAACGCGCGTGGCGCGGGGGATTTTGGAGAGACGGACATGACGCGAACAGAAATGATGATTGTGTGGATTATGCGCGGGTTGGCGGTCTCGTTCGCCGTTGTCGGGTTGTTGTTCCTGCTCGCGCCGAATGCGGTGCTGGCGTTCGGGGACGCGCTCGGCGCGCGAGTGGGGACGTTCGCGCCCGCGCCGCCGACGGGCGCAAAACTGTGGCTGAGTCTCGGTGTTTCGTACATGGTCCTTGTCACCGCGCTGGCGTTTCTGGCATCGCGCAACACGCGCGCCAAGCTTGGGCTGATGTTTCTCCTTTTGCTCGCGCTCGGCAAGGCGTCGAGTTCGCTGACTTCGCTGGCGTTTTTTTTGACCGACTCGCCGGTGCTTATCTATCTGCTGAACTTTATGGTGGATGGAGCGCTGGTAGTGTTGGTGTTGGGGTGTTGGTGGTGGCTCAAACATGACTCTGAACACAATTAAAGTAACATTCCCCGTGCGCTATTCCGAGTGCGATCCATTGGGCATCGCTCATCATTCGAGTTACGTGATCTGGTTCGAGGAAGCGCGGCACGAGTATATGCGGCGGCATCCGGCGGATTACGAACAATTGGCTGAGGAAGGCGTGTTCATGCCGCTGTCCGAGCTGCGCGTGCGTTACCGCGCGCCCGCGCGCTTTGGCGACATTATCACGATTCGTTCGTGGATGACTGAAGTCAAGAGCCGTCGCGCGACGTTCTATCATCAGGTGCAGCGAAGTGACACGGAAGAGATATTAGCCGAGGGCGAGACGGTGCATATCTGTTTTGACGTCAAGACGATGGAACTCAGAAGGATTCCGCCGCGGGTGAAGGGATTGTTGGAAAGGTATCTGCAGTCAACCTCACCCCCGGCCCCTCTCCCAAAGGGAGAGGGGAGAGGTAGTTGAACATGGGAGAGGGGGGAGATGGTTGAACATGGAGAGCGTGTATTTCAACGAGGAGCACGAGTTCTTTCGCAAGCTTCTGCGGACGTTTGTGGAGAAGGAACTGCGCCCGCACGCCGACGAGTGGGAAGAGGCGGGAATGTTTCCGACGGAACTCTTTCGCACATTCGGCAAACTCGGTTATCTCGGTTTGCGATTTCCGGAAGAATACGGCGGGCAGGGATTGGATTATTGGTACACCGTGATTTTGTGCGAAGAGCTTGTGCGCTGTCACAGTCTTGGTCTCGGCGTGGGGCTGCTGGTGCAGACCGAGATGGCGACATCGGTGATAGAGAAATATGGAACGCCGCAGCAGAAACGCGAATTTCTCGCGCCCGCGATCAGCGGAGAAAAAATCGCCGCATTGGGCATCACCGAACCGGGATACGGCTCGAACGTTGCCGGACTCCGCACGCGCGCGCGGCGCGAAAACAGCGATTGGGTGATTAACGGATCCAAGACGTTTATCTCGAACGGGACGCGGGCGAATTTTGTTACGCTGGCGGCGCGCACGATAGGCGAAGGCGCGCGGGGCGTGAGCGTGATTCTGGTACCGACGGACGCCAAAGGTTTCAGCGTGGGGCGCGCGTTGAAAAAGATGGGCACGCACTCCTCCGATCTCGCCGAACTTTATTTTGATGACGTGCGCGTGCCTGTCGCGAATCTTGTCGGCGAGGAGGGGCGGGGCTTCGCCTACATCATGGAGCTTTTTCAGGGTGAGCGGCTGGTGTTGGCCTCGTTCGCCAACGGCATCAACCAGGTGTTGTGGGAAGAGGCGATGAAATACGGGCGCGAGCGCGAGGTCTTCGGCCAGCCCATCACACAGCATCAAGCGTGGCGGCATCGCTTGGCGGATATGGCGACGCAAATGGAAGCGGCGCGGCAGTTGACCTACTTTGCTTGTGATCGGCTCAATCGCAAACTTGCGGCGCAAAAAGAAATCTCAATGGCGAAACTTTATGCGTGTGAGCTGGTCAAGCGCGTCGCCGAAACTGTGCTGCAACTGCACGGCGGCTACGGCTACATGGAAGAGTATCCGGTGTGCCGCTTTTATCGTGACGTGGCGGCGTTTGGCATCGGCGCGGGCACGAGCGAAGTGATGCGAGAGATTATTGCGAAAGAGGCGATTGGCTGATAGCAGATAGCAGATAGTAGATTGCTGATAGCGAAGTGCGGATAGTAGATTGCGCAAACTCGCGCCGTCTCTATTCTGCGACTGGTAAAGGAGAACCGAATGGCTGAACCCGAAATCCGAGAACCTGCCCCGAGCACATTCGCTCCGCTCAGTGTGGACTCCACGGAGTCGAAATCCGAAATCGGCGCGATTGATGCGTGGGCGTCGTGCATCACGCCCGAGGCGGCAAAGCAGTGGCCCGATTCGTTCCGGCATGTGTTCGCCCGCTATCGCGCGCCGGTTGGAATTTTGGAGGGAATGAGCATCGAGACGATGCTGGCAGAGATGGATCAAGCCGGGGTGGAGATGGCTGTGTTGTCGGCTTTTGTTTACGAAGGTGTGCAGGTGACGAACGATATGGTGGCGGCGTGGGTGCGGCGGTATCCAAAAAAATTCATGGGATGCGGCACGGTGGACCCGCGCGGCAAACCGATGCAAGTGTTGGACGAGATCAAACGGATGGTGAACGAACTCGGGCTGATTGCCTTGCGGCTCGAACCTTACGCGTATGGCGACGGAGTGCGTGGGCTGCCGCCAACCGAACGCGCCTATTGGCCCATTTATTGTAAGTGCTGCGAGTTGAACATCCCGGTCGCGCTGCAAGTGGGGCATACGGGTCCCTTGCTCCCCTCCGAAGCGGGTCGCCCGATCTATCTGGATGAAGTGGCGTTGGCGTTTCCCGAGCTCAAGCTCATCGGCGCGCATTTGGGGCAGCCGTGGCACGAAGAGATGATGATATTGGCTTGGAAACATCCCAACGTCTATATTGACACGTCGGCGCGACCGGCGAAACGTTGGCCCGAATCGTTTGTGGAATTTGCGCGCGGCTGGGGGCAGGACAAAGTATTGTGGGCGACGGACTATCCGCTCGTCTCGTTCAAACGCGGTCTGGAGGATGTAGATGAATTAGGTTTAGACCCCGAGGTAAAGCGCAAGTTGCTCCGCGACAATGCAAAGCAGGTGTTTGGAATCAGATAAACAAAGAAAAGGAGTTTGCCATTCGCCTTGCGTCGCACCCGCAGACGATGAAAATGGGCGCGGCGTAGGGCGATTTCTGCAAACACAGTTTGTTGCGAACAACGTTCGCCACAAATCGTCTTACATTTTCAAGGGAGGCGCACCATGCAAACCAACATCGGACTGTTCCTAGCCAAGCGCGCCCGGCTAGAACCGAACAAGATAGGATTGATTTTTGAAGGGCGCGAGATCACTTACAAGGAATGGAACGACCGGGCGAACCGCGCTGCCAACGCCTTTGCGGGACTGGGCGTCAAACCGGGCGACCGCGTGGGCTTGCTCATGATGAACTCGCCAGAGTTCCTCGAATGTTTCTTTGGACTCGCCCGCATCGGCGCGGTCGTCGCGCCGCTGAACTGGCGGCTGGCGCCGCCAGAGATCGCCTTTGTCGCCAAGGACGCGGGCATCAGCGCGCTGGCTTTTGGTCCAGAATACGCGCAAGCGGTCGCCGGCATTCGGAGTGAGCTTCCCGCCCACGCCTATATCGCCGTCGGCGGCGACGCGCCCGCGGGCGATTACAGTTACGCGGCGCTGCTGGAAGCGGCTTCTGCGGAACAACCACAACCCGAGGGCGCGGGCGACGACCCGCTGGTTATCATGTTCACCGCCGGGACGACCGGCAGACCAAAGGGCGCGGCGCTCACGCACAACAACTTGTTCTTTGACTCGTGTACCGTGTCGCACAGTCTCGACTGGCGCACGGGCGACCGCGTGCTGGTGGCGCTGCCGCTCTTTCATATCGGCGCGCTGATCTATGTCGTCATCAACACCCACGTTGGCGCGACGACCGTGTTGATGAAAGCGTTTGACCCGGGCGGTTTTCTCAAGACCGTGCAAGAGCACAAGGTCAATTCGTTCCTCGCCGTCCCGGCGATGCTCAACTTTATGCTGCAGGTACCGACGTTCAAGGATTTCGACCTCTCGTCGGTGCGCTGGGCGCTGTGCGGCACCGCGCCGGTGCCGGTGCCGCTGATTCAGGCGTGGGCGCAGCGGGGGATTGCCATTCAGCAAGTCTATGGCTTGACCGAATGTTCCGGCGGCGCGGCGGTGCTCGGACCGGAGCGCGCGTTGGATAAAGCGGGGTCAACCGGCTTGCCGATGTTCCACACCGATATTCGCGTCATCAACGAGCAAGGCGACGACGTCAAGCCCGGCATTGTCGGCGAAATCGTCATTCGCGGTCCGCACGTCATGCGCGAGTATTGGAACAATCCGCAGGCGACCGCCGAAACGGTAAAAGATGGCTGGCTCCACACGGGCGACCTCGGACAGTACGACGAGGAAGGGTATCTCTATATCGTCGAGCGCAAAAAGGACATGATAATCTCCGGCGGCGAAAACATTTATCCGGCGGAGGTAGAGAATGTGCTCGTCGCCCTGCCGCAGATTGCCGAAGTCGCCGTCATCGGCATCCCCGACCCAGATTGGGGTGAGGCGGCATGTGTGGTGGCGCGGCTCAAAGAAGGGCAATCGCTCACGCTCGACGAGGTGATCGCGCATTGCACGGGCAAACTTGGGAAATATAAAATTCCAAAGAAACTCGTCGTGACCGACCAACCGCTGCCGCGCAACCCGGCGGGGAAGGTGCTGAAGAGGTTTTTGAGGGAAAAGATGGCGGGGTGAGTGGTCAGTGGTCAGTGGTCAGTGGTCAGTGAGTCGGCTCACATCATCCGTTACGCGAGAACAGGAAAGAATGGAATACAACACGCTGAAATTAGAAACTGAGGGTGCGATTGCGCGGTTGACGTTGAATCGTCCGGAACGCGCGAACGCGATGACGATGGAGATGGGGCGCGAACTCGCCGCGGCAGTACAGGCGATTCGCGCCGCTCCGCATGTTCGGGCGCTGGTGTTGAGCGGCGCGGGGAAACATTTTTGCGCGGGCGCAGACATGGCAGAGTTCGAACGGCTGCACGCCTCACCGCCGGATCAAGTGGAAGCCGCCGTGCGCGCCTTTCTGCAAGCCATCGGCGAAATGTATCGCTTGCCGATTCCGGTCATCGCCCGAATCAACGGCGACGCTTACGGCGGCGGCGTGGGGCTGGCGCTGGCGTGTGACCTGCGGGTGATGGCGGCGAGCGCGCGGATGGGCTTTGCCTTTTCGCGCGTCGGACTCACCGGCGCGGATGCAGGCGTGACGTACTTTTTGCCGCGCCTCGTCGGACCGGCGCGGGCGATGGAAATTTTATTGCTGGGAACGGTGTTTGATGGCGAGGCGGCGGCGCGGGAGGGACTCGTCACGCGCGCGGTCGGGATTGAGGAATTGGATCGCGTCACCGATGAGTTGGCGGCGAAACTGGCGGCGGGTCCGCCCATCGGCATCCGCTTTACGAAAGAGGGCGTGCTCGAAAGCTTGGCGCGCTCACTCGTCGCAGAATTTGATTTTGAAGCGCGGGCGCAAACCACGTGCATGATGAGCGCGGACCACAAAGAGGGCGTACAGGCATTCCGCGAAAAGCGCGCCCCGAGGTTTGAAGGCAAATGACGGACCACGAACCTCAGCGCGTAGCCGAAATGCTCTTTTTGAAAAACCTGGGGTTTCAAGTGGAGCGCGCGGCGGAAGGTCGCTGCCGCATCTCTGCGCCGGTCACGCCGCAAGTCATCAATCCCTACGGTGTGCTGCATGGCGGCGTCACCTTCACCCTCGCCGATACCGGCATGGGCATCGCCGTAGCCACGCTGATGGCGTCAGACGAACGAACGACCACCGTCGAATGTTCGATACGCTACTTGCTGCCCGCCAAGAGCGGACGCATCGTTGCCGATTGCCGCGTGATTCGTCGCAGCAATCGCTTTGCGATCACAGAGGCGCAAGTATTCGACGAAGCAGACAATGTGCTGGCGGTGGCTGGCGGGTCGTTCTACATTTCACGGTACAAGACATAATCAAACGCGCTAAACATGCCAAACGCGCCAAACGCGCCAAATGGTCTGGCAGATTTGGCGGATTTGGCAGATTTGGCAGATTTGACCGAATCGAGGTGATGATGGATTTTGCGCTGACTGGAGAACAAGAATCCTTCCGCCGCGCGGCGCGCGCCTTCGCGGAAAAAGAGCTTGCGCCCATCGCGGGCGAACGCGACGAAACGAATGTGTACCCCGTTGAACTGTTCAAGCGCATGGCATCTGCGGGCTATCTTGGAATCAAGTTTTCGTCACAATATGGCGGCGACGATGGAGGCATCCTCGCCGCCGCCATTTTGTTCGAGGAACTCGCGGCGGCGGCGGCGGGCATTACGCTCGGCGTGTACTGCCACGTCGTGCTCGCGCTCACCGCGATTGACCGCATCGGAAACGACGCGCAAAAGCGGCGCTATCTCGCGCCGGGAATTCGCGGGGACAAGCTTGGCGCGTTTGGCAGCACCGAAGCGGGCGCGGGTTCGGACATTACCGCGATTGCGACGCGCGCGACGCGCGACGGCGATGATTACATTTTGAACGGCGCGAAACTTTTTTGCACCAACAGTCCGCTGGCGGATTTCATCGTCTTGTCGGCTGTGACCGACCCCGAAAAAAGAGGCATCACTTTGTTTATCGTGGAGCGGGACGCGCCGGGCTTGAGCGTTAGCCGCGCGCTCAAGACGCTGGGAATGCATCCGGCGCAGACGGCGGAAGTGGTGTTGGAGAATGTGCGTGTGCCGTCGGCGAATCGGTTGGGCGAGGAGAATCGGGGTGTGCCGAATATGTTGACGGCGTTCGCCGAGGGGCGCATCGTCGCCGCCGCGTTTGCCATCGGCATCGCGCGCGCGGCGTTCGAGGCGGCTCGCCAATATGTCCTTGACCGCGTGCAGTTCGGGCAGCCGATTGCCAAGAATCAAGTCGTCGCGCACCGCCTTGCCGACATGGACACCGACATTCAAGCCGCCCGGCTGCTCACGCATCAGGCGGCTTGGTTGGCGGATAACGGTCGTCCTTTTGTGAAAGAGGCATCGCAAGCCAAAGTTTTCGCCACCGAGACGGCGGCAAGAATTGCGGCGCAAGCCATGCACTTGCAAGGGGCTTTTGGATATGTGCTAGAATCCCCGGCGCAGAGGTACTATCGCGATACACACGTGCTGGAGATTGGCGAAGGCACGTCTGAAATTCTCCGCAACGTGATTGCCAAGCATTTGGGATTATGATGTCGAACTCGAAACCTACAGCCGCGCGCCGTGAACGCGAACGAGGAGCGCGCCGGCAATTGATCCTCGACGCCGCGAAATCGGTTTTTGACGAGCGCGGCTTTCTTAATGCCACGATGGAGGAAATCGCCGAGCGCAGCGAACTTGCCGTCGGCACACTGTATCGGTACTTTCAGAGCAAAGAGGAATTGTATGTCTCTTTGTTGTTCGAGGCGATGGAAATGTTCCGCGAAGGCATCGAGGGCGCGCGCGGCAGCGGCGGACCGCCGAACGAACAATTGCGCGCGGTGTGGCGTTTTTTTTACGCCTTTTACCGCGAACAGCCCGAATACTATCGCGCCCTGATGTTCCTGCACAACGAGGGCTTGAGCGACGCCATTTCGCCGGGCGTGATTCAAGAAATCAACCACCGCGCTGGCGTAAACTTTCGGCTCGTGGCAGAGATCGTGCAAAGCGGGGTGGATGCCGGACTGTATCGCTCCGACCTCGATACGCGGGGAGTCGTGGATGTGTTGTGGTCACTCTTGATGGGTTTGGTGCAACTGATTGAAACCCGGCGTAACCTCGGCGCGCCTGCCGATATGCTGGAAACTCTGCACTATGAGGCATTCGAGTGGCTGGAGTGTGGATTGAGGCGCCGAGTCAGCGCATCAGTCCGCGCGAATTGAATCACTGGACGAAGGAACGCCGCGGCGCGCGCGGATGCGCGCAGGACCGCGCTGCAAGCCCTCCTCAAAAAAGTGATCGAAAAACCGCAAGTGTCGCCGCGTGAAGCGAAACTGTACCGCGCCGTCGCGTGGCAATGGTTATGGCACTACCGCAATCCCGCGCAACTGATTCAAGGTCGCGGCGTCGAAGGGATTTTTTCCGGCGCGCAATGTTTCGATCCACGCCTGACGCGTCGCGGCATAACGTTCGCGCGCGGGCAACGGTTGTGTGTCGAGCCAGTGCAAGAAATTGGCAAATTCGTTCGCGGCTTCGGCATAGCGTCCCAATTCCGCATAGACCACGCCGCGCGCGTCGAGCGACCAGGCGGTTTCATCGCGCGCTGTCGCAGCATCACAATACGGCAGCGCGGTCTGCGGCTGCTGTTCCAACGCGTACACCCAGCACGTCGCGCGAAATGCTTCGGGACGCGCGGGGTCTAGTGCTTGCGCGTTGGCGAAATCGCTCGTCGCGCCCGCGTCTTCATTTTGTGCGAGCAGCGCCAAGCCGCGATTCAGGTACGCCTCGTACACGGAGGTTACATCGAGCGCGCGGTTATATGCCTCAACGGCAGTATCGAGGTCGCGCGGCGCGGTGGTTTGCGCCAAATAGCCGCGATAAAAATCGAGCGCGGCGCGCATTTCTCTGGAATACGGCGTCAGCCCGCGCGCTGTTTCGTACGCGTTCCGGGCGCGGTCCGCATTACCGCGCGCCAGGTGCATTGGCAGCAATGTCGTCAACGCGAGCGCGCGCACTTGCGTCGGCGCGCTCATGTTCAGCGTGACCGATTGATCGCGCGGCGCCAAGGGAAACGCCGACAACAAGGTTCCGGTTAACGGCACGCGCGCGGCGCTCGTGATTTCGACCCGCGCATCATCCCCCGAAAAATTTCCCCACAAGATCGCCTCTGCACCCGCGCGTACGCGCACGCGTTCCGCCGCTTGCGCATCGCGAATCGAATCTCCCACATCGGCGAGGCGTACGCCAAATAGATTTTCGCTTTCGATTTCGCGTTCCAAGGTTTGGCGCAAACGCGCGGTGACATCGTACGCGGGCGGTTGCCCGCCGCGACTGTTCAAACGCGCCACTGCAACGACCAGTTCCGGCGGCAGCGGCGTCGGCGTCGGCGAGGGAACGCGCGTCGGCGTCGGCGGAAAAACCAACGCGATCAGATTTTGCGCGGTGGACGGCAGGGCGAACAGCAGCCCCGCGAGTACGGCGACAAGCAAAGCCGCAACCAACAGTGCAAGCCAGCGCCGCGCGCGTTTTGGCGTGGGCAAGTCGGACGGAATGTGGATGATTGGCGGCTCCACCGACACGAGCGCGCTGGCATCCACCATGGCGTGTGGGCTTTCGGAGGGGGGGCTGATTTGTTCCGGCGCAAACCCTGCGGCGAGTAACAGCGCGTCGCGTTCGGCAGAGGTCAAGCGCAAACGTTCGGCGCATTTCAAAACATCTTCGCGCACGCGCGGCCGCGCGGTCAATCCTTCTTTCCAACGAAAAATAGTTTGGCGGCTGATGCCCAAATGCCGCGCGAGCTCGCTGTCGCTGATGCCCGTGCGCGTCATGTATTCCGTCAAAAGTTCGCTAAAAGTGGACATAGTGGCTCAACCGAGTGTGTTGCATTGAATGTAACGCGAAATTTAACGCAAATGTTACGCCTTTTCAACCCAGTGTTGCAGGGTTGGTGCTTGAAGCGCAACACGATTTGGGCTAAAAGCGAGACAACAACCGAAAACCCGCGCGCCAATTATACCGCGCATCCGGCTGTGTTTAAGGTGACGGGTGACGAGTGACGGGGAGGACTCGTCACCCGTCACCCGTCACCCCGACGCATCATCACGCACACGCGTCGGGTGAAGCATTATGCGTGATGATGCGTCGCCGTCACATTCTAGGAGGAACCATGTTCTCGCTTAAATCCTTTCGCACCCTCGCGTTCGTGTTGATCGTGCTGCTCGTCGGCGTCGTCCTCGCCGGCGTGTGGGTCAATGCGAACCGCGAAATTCGCGCCGACAAACAGCGCACGTTGGTGATTGCGCCGAACGCCTTTGAAGCCGATTCCAAGGGCGCGATTCGCATCGTCGTGCAAAACTTTGACACCAACGAACCCGTCCCCGACGCCGAAATTCAAATCCGGCTCGAAGGTGAGGGCAAACACGCCACCGCGATCGGCAAAACGAACGCGCAAGGCACCGCGAGCATCTTGCTCGACATTCCGCCCGACGCGTCGCGAACTTTGTTCGCAAAGAATCAGACGCTCACCATCGAAACTCGTTCCACTGCGGGCAGTGACACCATCAAGCAAAGCGTCACCGTCAAACGCACCTACAAAGTTTTGGCGACGAGCGACAAGCCATTGTATCAACCGGGGCAAACGATGCACTTGCGCGCGCTCGCGCTGGCAGCGTCGAATCGCAAACCGGCGGCGGGACAAAAATTGGAATTTGTTGTAGAGGACCCAAAAGGCACGAAGGTGTTCAACAAAATCCTCGACACGTCCGCGTACGGCATCGCGTCCGCCGATTTCACGCTCGCCGACCGCGTCAACGCGGGCGCGTACAAAATCACCGCCACGTTGAACGACGACGTGAAATCCGAAAAAACGGTGACGGTGAAACCGTACGTGCTGCCGAAATTCAAACTCGCCGTCGAGACCGCCAAGAAATTTTATCTGCCCGGCGAACGCGTGCGCGGCACAGTGCGCGCCGATTACTTTTTTGGCAAGCCGGTGGACAATGCACGCGTCAAGCTCGCCGCCGCGACATACGACGTGACGCGCAATGAATTCATCGCGCTGGACGGGCGCACGAACGCGGAAGGCGTGTACGAATTCGCGTTTGAACTTCCCAATTACTTTGCGGGACGCGGACTCGACCAAGACCGCGCGGACTTTTCGCTGGAACTCGATGTGACCGATCAGGCGGAACATCTCGAACAGTCCGTGCTCGTCGTCCCCATCGCGCGCGCGCCGATTGTGATTGATGCCGTCGCGGAAAGCGGCGAGCTCGTGCCCGACGTGGAAAACATTTTGTATGTGCTCACAGCGACGCCCGACGGCGCGCCCGTCGCGGCGGACATTACCGCGCGCATTGACGGAAAGGAATATGCGACGCAAACGGGCAAGTACGGCATCGGCGAAATTCGTTTCACGCCGCGCCGCAGCAGCACCATCGAACTGCGCGCACAGGACGCGCAAGGCAATCGCGCGGACAAAAGCATTTCGCTTACCGCCGATCCGACGAATCAAATTCTGGTGCGCCCCGAACGCGCTGTGTATCGTATCGGCGATACGCTGCGCCTTGATTTATTGACGCGCAACAGCACCGGCACGGTATATCTCGATTTTGTGCGCGACGGGCAAACGCTTTCGACACGCGCCGTCGCGACGACGAACGGGCGCGCGCAGTTGGACGTGGACGTGACGCCCGACCTCGTGGGCACCTTGCAGTTGCACGCGTATCAAATCGGGCGCGATGCCAATATCACGCGCGACACGCGCATCGTCGTCGTCGAACCCGCCGACGAGCTTGCCGTCAACGTCACCGCCGACCGCGACGTGTATCGCCCCGGCGACACGTCACGCTTGACGTTTGACGTGAAAAACAAAAACGGCGCGGGCGTCGCGAGCGCGCTCGGCATCACCGCCGTTGACGAATCGGTATTTGCGCTCGCAGAACAGGACGCGGGCTTTGCGAAATTGTATTTCGTTTTGCAAAACGATTTACTCGAACCGCGTTACGAACTGCACGGTTTCGATTTGCCGCAAGTGCTTGGCGACACCAACACACAGACGGAATACGTCGCGGCAAAGAACGAATCCGCGCAAGCCGCGTGGGCGAACGTACCTGCGCCAGAAATTCCGGTGCATACGATTTCGCTCGACCAGAAACGGCGCGAGTTTTTGCAGGCGCAAGCGCAGCGTTTCAAGGGCTTTAACGAGGCGTTGGGCGTGCTGTTGACGCTTGTGCCGCTCGCGTTCGGCGGACTGATTCTCGCGGCGCTGCACACGCGCAACATTTTGGAACGGGCATTGACGCGCAGCGCCATCGTTTTGGTCGGGCTGTGCATCGCCGCGCCGTTCGCCGCCGCCATTCTCGGCGCGCTGGTGTACTTGTTCCAGGACACGTTCGTGCTGCCCCTCGCGGTGATCGCGCTCGTCATCGGTTGGTTCACGTGCTATCTCGTGTTGTGGGGCTATGCGTTGAAACAAAACGATGGGCGCGTCCAAATCGCGCTCGCGCTGCTCACGGCGTACATTGTTTTGCTCGGCGTCTTTGCGTTTACGACGCGCGGCAGCGTGGCGGATGTCAGCGTGTTTTTTGGAATTGCGGTTGTGTTTCTTGCCGCCATCGTCGCGTGGGTCGTGTTCGGCGTGGGCTTGCTGCAAGCGCAAGAACGCACCGCCGGATGGAGCGCGCTGCTGCTCGGCGTCTTGATGATTCCGCTCACGCTGTTGATGGCGTGGCTGCCCAGCGCGACGCCATTCGCGCGCGCGATGGGGACGAGCATCGCCTACATTTCGCCGCTTTCGCTGTTGGGATGCGCTGCACCCGCAACGCCACCGCCGGGAGCGTTTGGAATGCAAGCGGCGGCGCCAACCGCCGCGCCACAACCCACAGCCGCACCCGCTGCGGCAAAAGCAAATGAATCGAGCGCGCCCACGTCGCAAGCCGCGCCGCGCACGCGTTCGTATTTCCCCGAAACGTTGTACGTGAACCCGCAGCTTATCACGGATGAAAATGGACACGCGACGTTAGAGCTGCCGCTCGCGGATTCGATTACGACGTGGCGACTCGCCGCGCTGGCGAATTCACAAAACGGTGAACTGGGCACGGCGCAAGCAGGGATTCGCGTGTTCCAAGATTTCTTTATTGATTTGGATTTGCCGGTCGCGCTCACGCAAAACGACGAGATCGCGATTCCGGTCGCGGTGTACAATTATTTGCCGCGCGCGCAGCGCGTCGAACTCGAAATCGCCACGCAGAATTGGTTCGACCTGCACGACGATACGACCAAAACTATCAACGTCGCAGCGAACGACATTGACGTGGTGTATTTTCGCATCACCGCGCGCGAATTCGGCGCGCAGCGTTTGAAGGTCACGGCACGCGGTGAGACGATGGGCGATGCATTGGAACGCGAGGTGCGCGTGTATCCCGACGGCAAAGAGCTCGAAGCCACATCAAGCAATTGGCTGCGCGGCGACGCGACGCAAAACGTCGCGATTCCGCAAAACGCCATTCCCGGCGCGACGCGCGTCGAGGTCAAAGTGTATCCGGGCGTGATGAGTCAACTCGTGGAAGGGCTGGACAAAATTTTCCGCATGCCCAACGGCTGTTTCGAGCAGACGAGTTCGACGACGTATCCGAATGTGCTGGCATTGACGTACCTCAAGCAAACCGCGCAAGTGTCGCCCGAAGTGCAAATGAAAGCCGAGAATTACATCGGACTCGGTTATCAGCGTTTGCTCACGTTTGAAAATGACGGCGGCGGTTTCTCCATCTTTGGAAATCCACCATCGTCCGCGATGTTGAGCGCAAAAGGTTTGTTGGAATTCAGTGACATGGCACGCGTGTATCCGGTAGACGCGCAAGTGTTGGAACGCACGCGGCGCTGGTTGTTGTCCACTCAACGCAGTGACGGGACGTGGAGCGGCGAAGTGGGCTGGGACCACCCGCATGGCGCGCCGCGCGATCCGACCGCGCTCACCGCCATCGTCACGTGGGCGCTCGCGGAAACGGGAGCGAAGGACGAACGTGGAACGGCGCGCGCGATTGCGTACCTCAGAAGTGAAATGCCAAACGTCAAGGATGCGTACACATTGGCGTTGATTGCGAACGCGCTGGTCGCGTACGATGTGGACGATGCGACGACGCGCGATGTGCTGGCGCGGTTGGACGAAATGAAACAGACCGAAGACGACGCCGTCTATTGGACGAGCCGCGACGGCACGTTCAGCGGCGCGCACGGCGAGTTCGGCGATTTGGAAACGACCGCGCTCGCAGCGCACGCATTACTGCGCGGACGCGCGCATCTGGATTCCGCGCAAGGCGCGTTGTCGTATTTGATTCAGCACAAAGACCCGCGCGGCACCTGGGGCACGACGCAAGCGACGATTCTCGCGCTGCGCGCTCTCGTCGCGTCCGCATTGGAAGGCGGCGCGGGCGCGGCAGAAGGGACGGTGTATGTTTCGTTCGACGACGGCGCGGAACGCGCGTTGGAATTTCGCGCGGGCGAAAACAATGCGGTGCAGGTGTTGACGTTTGACGATGTGGGTCCGGGCACACGCGCGTTGAAATTCCGCGTGAACGGCAAAGGCGCGTTCGCATACCAAATTTCAACCTCGTACTATGTGCCGTGGGAAGGACTGGACGACGTAGGGCAAAACGCGCAGGGCATGACGATTCACGTGGAATATGACCGAACGACGCTCAAAGTGAACGACCGCGTGCGCGCGACGGCGACGATTCGGTTGAACGAGGGCGAAGCGCGCATGGCGGTGGTGGATTTGGGTGTGCCGCCGGGCTTTGCCGTGTTGACGGATGAATTGGACACGGCGGTAAAAAATGGAAAATTGTCGCGATACGAAATGACGGGGCGCCAAATCATTTTGTATCTGGAGAATGTGCGCGCCGGGCAAGCGATTTCACTCACGTATGAGCTGCAAGCAAGATTCCCGCTGCGTGTACAAGCGCCGCACTCGACGACGTACGATTACTATAACCCGAATTTGAACGGTCAAGCGCCGCCGATTCAATTCACGGTAGAATGATGGACAAACAAGTACCACGCCCTTGCGGGGCGTGGTACTTGTTCGTGAAATTTGACATCCACGCACATTCAGTGTATAAACGCCCCAATGGGTACTTGTTCGTGAAATTTGACATCCACGCACATTCAGTGTATAAACGCCCCAATGTTGACACTGTTCGTTGCGCTTGAGAATCGCTTCCGTTTGCCGCGCCGCCCGCGTTGTGCGGGCTGGCGACGTTAGCGCGTTTCAATTGCAGAACAGTCAAGGTTAGACCGTTCGGCATATCGCCAGCCCGTTTGCTCGTCACTCTAGTGACACAATGCAGCGGGCTGGTTCTTTTTTTTATCCATAGTGACGAATTCATTCGTCGCTAGATCACTCTACCAATTTGCAGCGCGTCAAGATCACCCGCGTTTGGTCCAAATGGGTTCGAGCCATGCAGAGACGCAGCTCCAAACGCATGGGCGGTGACGGTAAACAGGGAACAGGGATACAAGGAAACAGGTAGGGCAGGCACAAGGCACTGCCCCTACTTGTCTACCTATCTACTTGATTACCTGTATACCTCATCCCCCCGGTGTTGACTCGCTGTTGCAAAACCCTGAGGAGGGTTCCATCATGTTCGCTCAAACCATTAGCACAACGCAAATCACCGCCGAATGTCCCGAATGCGCGGGCAACGTTTATTTCACCGGCAAAACGATGAAAGGTGAAATCGTCACGTGCCCCGACTGTGGCGCGGAACTCGAAGTCACCGGCGTCAACCCCATCACCCTCGACCTTGCCCCGCAAGAAGAAGAGGACTGGGGAGAATAATTTCAGTAATCAGTTTACAGTGATCAGTGAACAGTAACCAGTAGTCGGATGCTTCGATTACTGGTTACTGATTACTGGTTACTGATTACTGACCACGTATGAAGATTGGCTTGATTTACTCGCGCGTGCGGTTCGAGGAGAAACAAATCATCGAGGCGCTGAACAAACGCGGCATCGCGCATGATTTGATTGACGACCGCGAGATTGTCTTTAATCTGACGCCGCAGTTCGGCGCGCACCCCGATAAACTTCACGGTGTCCAATTCGTGGGACCTGCAAGATTTCAACCTTACGATGTCATCCTCGACCGCGCGATGGAATTTACGCGCGGCTTGTATGCGCTCGAAATTCTCAATTCGTGGGGCGTGCGTACGGTCAATCGCGCGGCGGTGGTTTCTTTGTGCGGCGACAAATTGCTCACCACCGCCGCGCTGACACGTCACGGCGTCCCTTCCCCGCGCACCGAAATCGCCTTTACGCCCGAAGCCGCGCTCGAAGCGATCGAAAACATGGGCTATCCCGTTGTCGTCAAACCCGTCATCGGTTCGTGGGGTAGATTGGTCGCCAAAGTGAATGACCGCGAAGCCGCCGAAGCATTACTCGAGCACAAATCCGTGCTCGGACATTTCCTGCACGAAATTTTTTATTTGCAGGAATTTATCAAAAAACCCGGGCGTGATATTCGCCTCATTCTGATGGGCGACGAAATCGTATCGTCCATTTATCGCGCCTCCGCGCATTGGGTCACGAATACCGCGCGCGGCGCAACCGCGACGGTCTGTCCGCTCGACGCGGACCTGGAAAAAATCGCGCGTGCGGCATCCCACGCGGTGGGCGGTGGTTTTCTCGCCGTAGATGTCATCGAAGACCCCGACCGTGGTTATCTCGTCAACGAAATCAATCCCACGCCCGAATTTCGCGGCAGTGAAAGCGCCACGGGCGCAGATATTCCGAATAAACTGATTGACTATCTCATTCAAGTTGCAAGCAAACAGCAATGAGGACTGAGGACTGAGTTTGCAATGTGCCGCGCCCAGTCCTCAGTCCTCGTACCTCAGCACTCTCTTATGAACACCAACATCAAAAAAGTCGTCCTCGCCTACTCCGGCGGACTCGACACTTCGGTCATCGTCCCGTGGCTCGTGGAGAATTACAGCTGCCAAGTGATTTGCTATACCGCCGACATCGGGCAGGGCGATGATATGGAAGCCGTCGCGCAGAAAGCAGTCGCGAGCGGCGCGTCGAAATGCGTCGGACAAGATTTGAAACACGAATTCGTCACCGAATACATTTATCCCACCCTGCGCGCGGGTGCGAAATACGAAGAAAAATATCTGCTCGGCACTTCGTTCGCGCGCCCCATCATTGCGAAACACCAAATGCAAGTTGCGTTGGCGGAAGGCGCGGACGCGGTGGCGCACGGCGCGACAGGCAAAGGCAACGATCAGGTGCGTTTTGAATTGACGTACAAAGCGTTCGCCCCGCAAATGAAAATCATTGCCCCGTGGCGTGAATGGAATATCAAAGGACGCGACGACGCGTTGGCGTACGCCGCCGCACACAACATCCCCGTTTCGCAAACGAGCAAAAAAATCTATTCGCGCGACGGCAACCTGTGGCATTTGTCGCACGAAGGCGGCGAACTCGAAGACCCGTGGAACGAACCCGTCGAAGACATGTTCCAACTTTCCGTGTCGCCGGAAAACGCGCCGGACAAGCCGACGTACGTCGAGATTGAATTTCGTCAGGGCACGCCGACGGCAGTGGACGGCGAAGCATTAGAGCCGGTGCAGATTGTCGAAAAACTAAATGCCCTCGGCGCGGCGAACGGCATCGGGCGCGTGGATTTGGTGGAAAATCGCCTCGTCGGCATGAAATCGCGCGGCGTGTACGAAACGCCCGGCGGCGCGCTGTTGTATTGGGCGCACCGCGAACTCGAAGCGCTGACACTCGACCGCGAAACGATGCATTACAAAGATTTGGTCGCGCAAAAATACGGCGAGTTGGTGTATTACGGTTTGTGGTTCACCCCGCTGCGCGAAGCCCTCGACGCGTTCGTGACCAAAACGCAGGAACGCACGACAGGCACGGTGAAATTGAAACTCTACAAGGGCAACATCATCACCGCCGGACGAAAATCGCCGTACTCGCTCTATCAAGAATCCGTCGTCACGTTCATGCGCGACGAAGTCTTTAATCAGCAACACGCCGACGGTTTCATCAACCTGTTCGGTCTGCCGATCACCGTGCGTTCGATGGTGAACCAGGGGATTCTCGGCAAGTTGGAGTTTGGGGACTGATTTATGAGGGAGAGAGGGAGAGAGTGTGTGAGGGAGTGAGACATCTCTCCCTCTCTCTATCTCTCTATCTCTCTATCTTTCCCTCTCTCCCTCTCTCTATCACAAATGCTCTGGGGTTCGCGTTTCGACAAAGCACTGGACGAACTTGTCGCGCGGTTCAACAATTCGTTTTATTTCGATTGGCGATTGTACGACGCGGACATTCGCGGCAGCATCGCGTACGCGCAAGCGTTGGCGCGCGCGGGGCTGTTGACCGACGCGGAAATGCGCGCCATCGAACGCGGGTTAAATCAAATCCGTGACGAGTTTGCGCGCGGCGTTTCCTCGACAGAGCCCGGAACAGGATTTGTTGCGCAGCCCGACGACGAAGACATTCACACCGCCGTCGAACGCCGCTTGTTCGAGCTCATCGGCGACCCCGCGCACAAACTGCACACGGGACGCTCGCGCAACGATCAAGTCGCCACGGACACGCGTCTCTATGTGATGGACGCGATTGACCGCCTCCAGTCTCAAGTCTCCCGGCTCCAGTCTCAACTCGTCGCCCAAGCCGAACGGCATTTTGGGATTCTGATGCCCGGTTACACCCACGTGCGCCGCGCGCAGCCGATTCTGTTTTCACATTATCTGCTCTCGTTCTTTTGGATGCTCCACCGCGACCGCGAACGTTTTGCCGACGCGAAAAAACGCGCGAGTGTGTTGCCGCTCGGCGCGGGCGCGCTGGCGGGCAATCCGTTTCACATTGACCGTGAATTTCTGGCGCGCGCATTGGGTTTTGAACGCGTCAGTGAAAATTCGCTCGACGCAGTGAGCGACCGCGATTTCATTGCCGAGTTTTTATTCGCCGCGTCGCTGCTGCAAATTCATCTCTCGCGTCTCGCCGAAGATTTGATTTTGTATTCCGCGCCCGAATTCGGGTTCATCGCGTTGGACGATGCGTACACCACAGGTTCGTCGCTGATGCCGCAAAAGAAAAATCCCGACGCGCTGGAACTCGTGCGCGGCAAAACGGGACGCACCATCTCCAATCTCCAAGCTCTGCTCATCACGCTCAAAGGTCTGCCTTCGACATACAACAAAGACTTGCAAGAAGACAAAGAGCCGCTGTTCGACGCGGTGGATACGCTCGAAATGACGCTCCCGGTCGTCGCGGGCGTGATCCAAACGCTGCGCGTGAACGTGGACGCAATGCGCGCGGCGTTGGACGAGGGCATGTTGGCGACAGACCTCGCGGAATATCTCGTGCGGCGCGGCGTGCCGTTCCGTCGAGCGCATCATCTGGTCGGCGCGCTGGTGAAACAAGCCGAGACGCGCGGCGTGAAATTATCCGCGTTATCGCTCGACGAATTCCGCGCAGTGTCGGATGCGTTCAGCGAGGACGTGTACGCCGTGTTCGATTTCGACGCGTCGGTAAAAGCGCGCGATGTATTTGGCGGCACGAGTCCGCGCGCGGTGCGCGAACAAATCGCAGACGCCAAAAAAGTTTTGGCGAAATAAATCATGACAACCGCGAATCGCCGCGATGCATTGCATCGCACGAATCCACGCGAATGAGAAAAAATACATTCGCGTAGATTCGCGGCGATTCGCGGTTTCTCAATTATGTCTTCCTCCCATTCTGAATTTCTCGCCGGGGTGCGCGCCGAATTGCCGTTGATGATTGGCGTAGCGCCATTCGCTTTTATTTACGGCGCGTTGGCGGTGCAGCTCGGCGTGCCCGCGCTGCTTGCCCAAGCCATGTCGGCGATCATTTTTGGCGGTTCGGCGCAGTTTATCGCCGCGCCGCTCGTCGTCGCGTCCACGCCCGCGCTGCTTTTGATTCTCACCGTGCTCGTCGTGAATTTGCGCCACGCCTTGTACAGCGCGTCGGTCGCAGCGTATTTGGAAAAATTGTCGCCGCTGTGGAAAGGGCTGCTCGCGTATTTGTTGACGGACGAAGCGTACGCGATAGCCATCGCGCATTTTCACAAACCGGGCGACGCGCGCAATCGGCACTGGTTTTTGTTTGGCGCGGGGATTACGCTGTGGAGTTTTTGGCAAGTCAGTACGGCGCTGGGCATTTTCGTCGGCGCGCAAGTGCCGCCGGAATGGTCGCTCGATTTCGCCCTGCCGCTGACGTTCATCGCGCTGGTGATGCCGATGTTGAAAAATCGCGCGTACGTGATCGCGGCGCTGGTTGCCGCGTTAGGCGGCGTGGTCGCCTACGGTTTACCGTACAAATTGAATTACATCGTCGCGGCGATTGCCGGGATTGGAGTGGGTATGGTATTGGACGCGCAAAGGCGAAACAAGACCTGACCTGAAAATCGGCAAGGTTCCTCCTCGCCCCGTGCGCGTACCTGTCCTGTTAAACTTGGGATAGGTGTAACTTTCTGCGTGCAAGCGGACTTGGTATGATTTGCTCGGTTCGGCGGCGCGCTATGCTTTTTCTCTACCCGGGTTTTTGGCTCGGCTGAGCGCGAGCGAACGCGGCAAACAAAGAGAGGGAAAAATGTCTGCAACATTAACACCCACAGTGGGTGAACTGAAACAGATCGTGGCAAATGCTCAAACTTGTCTCACCTGTGACGCAGGAGAATGCGGCACGAGTGGCAGCCCCTGTTTCGAGTTTACGCCGGAAGGCGCGGTGGCTTGCTCGCAGTTGCTTTGGTGGAATGGACATCCGGTGCCGCGTGAAATGCTGCTGGAATGGAATGAGACGCTGCGGCGGTTAGAATTCGCAAACCGGGGCGACTGAAAAAAACTCGCAGCTTGCGACATCCGCTCCTCGCGCGCTCAGACCGCTTCAACCGTTCTCAAGCGCGGAAAAAATTGACGCACGGTGCCCTCGACCCAGCCGTGCAGCGTATGAGGCGACAAGGGGCAACCCAGACATGCGCCCATCATCCGAATCTTGAGCGTCTCACCGTCGAACGACACCATTTCGACGGCGCCGCCGTGATAATACTCGATATATGCGCTCAACGTGTCAACCAACGAGCGCATCCGCTCTTCCTCCGAAGCGGGGCGCGGCAGCCCATTGAGTTCAGGATCGCGCGCCGGTTCTTCGGGAAATGAATTCTGCAGAACGTTCATGAGACTCGTGCTCCTCTCCAACCTGGCGAATCCATAGTAACCCGAAATGTCCCCGCACGCAACAACCACGCGCATCGAAGGACGAACCACTTGACAAATCGTCCATAGCGGATATTATTAAACCCGTTTACACGTATTTACCAATTTACGGACAGTACTATGACCAAGAAAATTTTGGCTGCGCGCAGCGCAAGACGTTCGGCTGGAGATTTTCTCGACTCGACCACGCTGAACACGCTCGCGGCGCTCGCTGACCGAACGCGCGTGCAAATGCTCTTGCTGTTGGGCGAAAAAGGGCGCCTGTGCGTTGGCGACATCGCCGCCAATTTCCGTATCAGCCGCCCGGCGATTTCTCATCACCTCAAAGTGCTCAAGGCTGTGGGCGTGTTGCAGAGCGAAAAGGTAGGGCAGGAAGTGTACTACTGGGTGGACTGCCGCAATCTGGTGACGATGCTGCGCGGCCTCGCCGATACGCTCGAAGCCAGCTGTCCATTACCGCAAGGAGAAGATGAATGAAGCGGTTTGCCTATTTCTACTTTAACAGAGGCGCACCCGACGAAATCAGGCAGGTTGTTCCGGCTCACGTGAAGTATTGGAAGACCGTTAGCGCATCGGAATATAGGGGAGGTCCCTTCGCGGACCGGACGGGCGGACTGATCATCTTTAGCGCTTCAAACCTTGACGAAGCAACCGCGATCGTCGAACAGGATCCTTTTGCTTTGGAGGGCTTGCTCGAACAGAAATGGCTCAAGGAATGGCTGCCCGAATAGGCGAATATCACCTAAAAACAGAAATCATCCCCCACGCTGGTCACGACCTGCCAACCGTGCAAGCGGAAATGTTGCGATAAGTATGGCAACCCTAATACCCTTGGGCAACCAGAGCCAGGTTAGACAACTTTGACCCCACCGCCATCCAAGACCGTGAAGGTGCACGGCAGACGATTATCCATCTGCTCAACCTGATTGAGGACTTGACCGCCGACCTGCGCGAAGCGCAAGCGGAGAGGCAGCGTCTGCAAACCCCACGCGTGGAAGAAGAGTAGCAAGGTTGACCAGATTCACGTTGACCGCGAGCAAGTGGCGCCGCTTGACCCCACTGTGCTACCGCCCGCTGCTGAATTCAAAGGGCACGAAGCCGTCATCGTGCAGGATCTCATTCTGCACACGGACAATGTTCGCTTCCTCAAGGAGAAATACTACTCGCCTGCCCAAGGCAAAACCTATCTGGCCGAACTACCCAAAGGCTATGCAGGGGAGTTCGGACCGGGCGTCAAAGCCTCCGTGCTGGTGTGGTCTTACGGGATGAACACGAGCGCGCTCAAGATTCTGGAATTCTTGCAGCATGTCGGAATCCGCCTCTCCGATGGCCCACTCTCCAACTTGCTCCTTCAGAAACAAGAGCCTTTCCATCAAGAAAAGTCGGCTTCGGTCTTCGTTTCGGCCACCACGCGGTTGTGGGACACTGCCCGCTGAACGGTTGAGCACAGCCGATTAAGCGGACAAACGTAAGATGTCCGGGTAAAATACCTCCCCAGATTTGGGGAGGTGCAGCCGTGACCGAAGCTACCGCGAGCGACCGAAAACAGTGGTCGCGAGCAGAGATTGCCGAGAAACTTGATGCGTTTGAGCAGGGCTATGCGCGTATCCCCAGTCAACGACAATGGGCGGAAGACCTTGGCATCCCGCGCAGTACCCTGCAACACTGGTTCCAGCGTAAAGAGGTCATCGACGCGGATCCCGACTTGGTCGCTTTTTTCGAGTCTTCGGTCGGGGTGGCTTTTCTGCAGCGCTTGATCCTGGCCGCCCACCTGGTGATGACGTTGATGGGACCGTGCGGCATCCGTCTGGTGTGTTTGTTTCTGGAACTCACCGGGCTCGACCACTTTGTGGCGGCATCCTACGGCTCGCAGCAGCAGGTCTCCACCACCCTGGAAAAGGCGGTGGTGGAGTTTGGTCAAGCAGAAAAGCAACGTCTGTCCGCCGGCATGCGCCCGAAAGAGATTACCGTCTGCGAGGACGAGACCTTTCATCCGGAGGCGTGTCTGGTCGCGATTGAGCCGGTCTCGGATTTCATTTTGGTCGAGAAGTATGCAGGGAGTCGGACGGCCAAAGAATGGACTGACACGATGGAACAAGCCACGGCGGGGCTGGCGGTGAAAATCGTTCAGTCGACCAGCGATGAAGGCAAGGGCATTTTGGTCGCGGAGAAGGCTGCCGAAGCACCGCAACGCCACGCCCTCCACAAAAGGGCCGCAGAGTTACTGGCACCGCTCAACAGCACCGCCAGCCCCTTAAAGGGGTTGCCCCCAGCAGACCTGCGGGCGATTGAACAGGTGGCGCAGGAGTGCGCCGAACTCTTTCAGCGCTCCAGTTCCTGCGTGGAAGGTCGCAATGGACAGTTAGCGCTGCGACACCACAGCCTGCATCGCCTCCGCGACCAGAAACTGGCAGCCCTGACGATTGCGAGGGACGAAGCAATCACAATTATTTCGTGCAGCGGAGCGATGGCACGACCGCCGCCGAGCGGTTCTTTGGCTCCAAGCCGGGTAATCTATTTGACTGGGGCTTGGAGCGCGTGGATCTCCCTGGTTGGCCTGCTCAAAAACGCTCCGTGCCGAAACCGAAAGGATCCCTGGCTCCGGCTGCCGCTGGAGCATAATGGCCGAAACGAAGATCATCGCCGCTTTCAGCCGCACCGACTTCGCCAACAGTGTCAATAATGAGTAAGGACGAACACCCACTGAACCAGGCGATACTCGCCCGGTATGCTCGCCCGGCATTGACATTTTTCCAGGATCAGAGTATCTTATTGATGGATTTTCTCCCCACTTTTTCGCCATTTTCAGAAATCTTTCTGAACTGCCTGGTGGTCAGTGCATTGCTCCTGTCTCTGAACGAAAGGGTAGTTCTTTGGGCAAAGACACCGTTCGCCCCAAGTTGCTCGACGTTGCGCGACACGCGCAGGTTTCCCCCGCGACCGTTTCTCGCGTCATTCACAACAATGCCCCGGTCCGCGAGAAGGTGCGCGCGCGTGTGCTTGCCTCCATGTCCGCGCTCGGCTACGAAACCAAGCAATTCAAGCCCGTCGCCTTCCACAATGTCGTCGCCGTTCTGATTCCCGACCTCCTCAATCCGTACTTTGCCGAGATGCTGCGCGGCATTCAAGACCAAGCCGCGTCCAACGGCATGATGATCCTCTTGCTTGATTCAGCCGAAGATGTTCAGCGCGAAGAACAACTCTTGCGCTTGTCCTTGACCAAGCCCATTGATGGAATCATCCTCGCCGCGGCGCGTCTCTCCGATGCCGATTTGATTTCATTCCGCGAGCAACACGGCGTGCCGATGATCGTCCTCAATCGCAACATCACACACCCGGCGATTCCCTGCATCCTCGTTGATTTTGAAAATGCGACCTATCGCGCCGCGCGACATCTGCTCAGTCTCAACCACACCCGCATCGCCTATCTCGCCGGTCCGGCGGCGTCGGAAGCATCGCAACGCCGGCGGCGCGGCATTGAGACCGCGCTCAAAGAGGCGGGCGTGGTTCTGCGCGATGAATGGTGCCCCGCGAGTTTTCCGAATGTGAGCGGCGCGTTCCAAGCGATGAGCGCACTGCTCGCGTTGCCGGAAGCGGAGCGTCCGACGGCAGCGCTCGCGTACAACGACATTATGGCACTCGGCGCGCTCCACGCCATCCGCGTGCACCGTCTGCGCGTGCCAGAAGATATCTCTGTTGTCGGCTTTGACGACATCGCCATGGCCGCCCACGCCAACCCGCCGCTCACGACCATCGCGCAGCCGAAATATCGAATGGGTAAACTCGCCATGCAAATGCTCGAGCAGATGATCACTAGGCAAGCGCTTCTGGGCGCCGGCTATACGCTGCTTGAAAGTCCGCTGATCGTGCGCGAATCCACCGCGCCGTGTAACGTGGGCAATGAACGATGACACCCTGGCAACGTTTCGCAACGGTCGCGCGCGGCGGAACTACCGATCGCGTCCCGGTCGCGTTGATCGTGGACAGTCCGTGGCTGCCCGGCTACACCGGCATTGACACGCTCGATTATTTTTTGCGCGAGGACGAATGGCTGCGGATCAACCTGGACTTGCTGGAACGCTTTCCCGAGGTGGCATGGATTCCCGGCTTTTGGATCGAGTATGGCATGGCGGCGGAACCGTCCGCCTTCGGCGCGCGCGTGATGTGGCATCACGACCGTCCGCCTTCGATTGAGCCAACGCCCGGCGGACTCGCGGCGCTCGCGGACATCGCTCCGCCAGATCCGCACGAGCATGGCTTGATGCCCCTCGTCTTGCAACGCTATGCCAATCTCGAAGCGCGCGGGCGCGCCGAGGGCATTCACCTCAAGATGGTTGCCGCGCGCGGACCCTTTGCCGTCGCGAATTGGATCCTCGGCGCAACGGGTTTGATGCTCGCGCTCGCGATGGAGCCGGAGGCCATCACGCGTTTTCTCGACACGGTCACGACGACCGTCATCGCGTTCCTGCGCGCGCAGCTCGACACCCTGCGCCAGCCGGAAGGCATTCTGCTGCTCGATGACCTCGTCGGAATGATTTCGCCCGCGATGTTTGAGCAATTCGCGCGCCCCCTCTTTGCGCGCATCTTTGCCGAGTTCGACGGGCTTATTCGAGTCTATCACAACGACACGCCGTGTATGCACCTCGTCAAGCCGTTCGCATCGCTCGGTTTCGATGTGTTCAACTTTAGCCACGTGATGGACATCGAGACGGTGCAAGCCGCCATGCCGGGCATCGCGTTGATGGGCAATGTCCCGCCGTACACCGTGATGGCAGAAGGGACGTCCGCGCAAGTCGAGCAATACGCGCGCGAGTGTATTCGCAAAACCGGCGGACGGGGCTTGATTCTCTCGGCAGGTGGCGGCGTGAGTCCAGGAACGCCGGCGGAGGCGATTGATGCCTTGGTGCGCGCAACAAGCAAAGGATGAAGGATGAAGGCAGAAGGATGAAAACCGTGATCTCTCTTCATCCTTCTGCCTTGGATTTGGAGTTGCTCTTGACTCAGTACGTTTTCAGTACTCAGGATGCCATCCGTTACCGATTTCCCACGCACGTCAACGACCTCGTGATAGATCGCGCGGACGCCGAAGCGTCCGAGGTGTTCATCGTCGTACTCGAGCCGGGCGAATCGCCCCCCTTGCACGCGCATCACGACACCGAGCAGATTTTCTATGTGCTGGAAGGTGCGGGCACACTTTACATCGGAGAGAATCATCAATCGTTCCGGGTCACGCCCGGCGATGTCGTGCGAATCCCGCCCCACACGCTCCATCGAATTCAGTGCGAAGGGGAGCAGGCACTGCGTTACTTGAGCGTTGATTGCTTCGTCGAGGGCAGACCGAAAGATGAGCCGACCTGGGACGCGCACGTACGCGCGGTGTGCGCGGCGCAAGGGTGGGAGTTTGACAAGGTGCGTTTGGGGGATTGATGGATTCTCCCGCATTGCTAACCCAATACCGCGCCGAACTCCTTGACCGCGTGGTGCCGTTCTGGATGAAATACGGCATTGATTGGAAGAACGGCGGAATCAACACTTGTCTGGCGGACGACGGCAAGGTTCTGAGCCAAGACAAATACGTCTGGTCGCAGCTGCGCGCGGTGTGGACGTTCTCCG
Organism: Chloroflexota bacterium; assembly: GCA_016209205.1. GTDB lineage: Bacteria > Chloroflexota > Anaerolineae > UBA4142 > SHND01 > SHND01. The sequence goes on along the minus strand of JACQWQ010000071.1, from coordinate 61,393 downwards.
CGCTCTATAACAAAATCGAGCCGCGCCAGGAATGGCTGGACGTGGCAGCCCACATTTTCAATTTCATCAAACGCTGGGGGCGAAACGAAAAGGGCGAGTGGCTGTTTTGCCTCGCCCCAGACGGCACGCCGCGCCTGGACGGCGCGACGAGCATTTACTGCGATGCCTTTGCCATCTATGGTTTCACCGAGTTTGCGCGGGCGACGGGGAATTCGGAAGCAATCGCACGCGCGCGCGAAACGTACGCGACGGCGCGCCAGAGACTCGCGCGTCCCGGTTCGTACCAAACGCATCCACTGCCAATTCCACCGGGGCTGAAAGCGCACGGCATTTCAATGATTTTTGCGCTCGTGTTCGACGAATTGGGACGCCATTTGAACGACCCTGAAATCATCCGCGCCGGTCTGGCTCACGCGAATCAGGTGATGGATGTGTTTCTGCGCCCCGAACGCCAGCGGCTGTTCGAATTCGTGCGGCTCGACGACGCGCTGATGGACGCGCCCCCCGGTCGCGTCGTGAATCCCGGGCACGCCATCGAATCCATGTGGTTTATGATTCACCTTTTCCAGCGCCAGAACAACGCCGCGCGCATTCGCCAAGCCCTTGACGTGATCCGGTGGCATCTCGAGTTGGGATGGGATCAAGAGTACGGCGGCATCGTTCTCGCGCGCGCGGCGGAAGGTTCGTTCTGGGAAAAGAATGCCGACACGAAAATCTGGTGGCCTCACACGGAAGCGCTCTATGCGCTGCTGCTGGCGTACTCGATCTCGAAACAAGCGTGGTGTCTCGAATGGTTCCAGCACGTGAACGATTACGCGTTCAGCCACTTTCCGGTCGCACAGTACGGCGAGTGGACTCAGAACCTGGATCGCCACGGCAACAAACTGAATGCGACGATTGCGCTGCCGGTCAAAGACCCCTTTCACCTGGCGCGGGCGCTCATTTACAGTATCGGTATCCTGGAAGAATTGGAGAGGGGAGGATGAGTAACCCGTCGCATAGAAAACTGACGGTTCGGGTCGTCGAGATTCAAGGTCACTGCCCGGTCTATCGCGTGGGTGATACCTTCACCATCGCCGACGGCTACAAACTCGTGAGCGAATGCGCGGTGTGCATGCATGCGCTGCAATCGCTCAATCCGTACTATGTCCCGCTCAGTCGCGGCCTCGCGCCGCGCGAGTTGGGCATCGCTGGACAAGATGGCGCGGCATACGTGCAGTGTCTCGATCCACAGCGTTATACCGACGGCGGGACAGTCACGTTTCGTGTCGCGACGGAAGGAAAGGAGGTGAGTCGCCCCAGTTCGATTGAGCAGCACGACAACCCCTAACAGATCAATTCGTCTTCAAGACAAGGAGGAGAATCCATGAATGCCAAGTGGTTCTTTCGATTATGCGCGGGCGTTGCGCTCCTGGCAATAATTGCGACCGCGTGCGCCGCGCCCACGCCGGCGCCGAGCCAGCCCGTGCCGCCGACGGCGCCCGCCGCAACGCAGCCCCCCGCGCCAACGCAGCCCCCCGCGCCAACCGCCGCGCCCGCATCCAAGTACAAAGAAGCGCCGCAGTTGGCGGAACAGGTCAAAGCCGGCACGTTGCCGCCGGTCGATCAGCGCTTGCCCGAAAATCCCCTCGTCATCGAAACGGTCGAGAGCATCGGTACTTATGGCGGGGTGTGGCGGCGCGGCTTTCTCGGTCCATCCGATTTCAACAACTATGTGCGCGTGGTGTATGATGCGCTCGTCCGCTTTTCGCCCGATGGAAGCAAAGTGGTGCCCCACTACGCCGAGAGCTTGACGCCCTCGTCCGATTTCAAGACGTGGACGGTCAAACTACGCAAGGGCGCGAAATGGTCGAACGGCGACCCGTTCACGGCGGACGACATCTTGTTCTGGTACAACGATGTGCTCCTGAACAAGGACATTACGCCGTCCATCCCGACGTGGATGAAGAACAAGGATGGCTCGACGGTCCAGGTCCAGAAGGTTGACGATTACACCGTGACGTGGACGTACAACAACGCGAACACGACCTTCCCGCTGGAGCTCGCGAACAAGGACAATGGCGACCGCCAGTATGCGGTATTCTTGCCGTCCAAGTACTTGAAACAGTTCCACGCCGCCTACGCCAAGCAAGAAGACCTCGCCAAGATGGCGACCGAAGCGAAATTCAAGACGTGGACGGAACTCTTTGCCAACAAGCAAAGCCCGCCGGAAAATCCCGAACGCCCGGTGATGGCGGCGTGGATGCCGGTCAATCGCATCAGCGAAGAAGTGTTCACCTTGCGCCGCAATCCGTACTTTGTGGGTGTGGACCAGGAAGGCAATCAACTGCCGTACATTGACGAAGTGCAGTTCAAGTTCTTTGCCGACGCGCAGGCGTTGACCGCCGCCGCGCTCGCGGGTGAGCTCGACCAACAAGAACGGCATATCAACTTGTTGAGTTACCCGCTGTTCAAGGAAAACGAACTCAAGACCGGCAAAATTCGCGTCATCACGTGGCCCGCTTTCGGGGGCGGCGACGCGGAAGTCTTTTTCAACCTGACGTACGCCAAAGACGAGGACCTGGGCAAGTTGCTGCGCGAAAAGGATTTCCGCATCGCGCTATCGTACGCGATCAACCGCCAGGAGATTCAGGAATCGGCGTTCCTGGGACTCGGTGAGCCGCGGCAAGGTGTTGCCGCGCCGGGGCACCCGTATTATCCCGGCGATGAGTACGCCAAAAAGTATACCGAGTACAAGCCCGACGAAGCCAACGCCATGCTGGATAAACTCGGCTTGGACAAGAAAGACGCGGAAGGATTCCGGCTCTATCCCGGCGCCACCAAGCGCATCGTGGTTGAACTGTCCGTTGTCCCCGTGTTCGGACCTTGGCCCGACGTCGCGCAGTTGATCGCGAAGGATTGGGAGAAGGTCGGCATCAAGACGAACGTCCAGGTGCGCGAACGCTCGCTCCACTTCCAATTGCGCGCGTCCAACGACCTGCAAGCGGAAATCTGGAATCAGGACACCGCCGGCTTTCCCTTTACCGGCAATCCCAAGTATGATGTTCGCACGATTCTCGCGGGCAACATCACCTTGGGTCCGCTCAACAAGCAGTGGTACGACACCGGTGGAAAAGAAGGAATGGAACCCTTGCCCGAAATCAAAAAGATTGTCGAGTTGATTGACAAGGGCAAAACGGTCGGGCCCGACGAACAAGCCAAGATCGCCCAGGAGATCTTCAAGATCTGGGTGGACAATATGTTCGAGATCGGCACCATCGGTTTGACCCCGCTGGATCAGGGTGTGTGCGTGGTGAACGCGAACATGCGCAACATCCCAACCAAGTTGGGCAAGGACTGGCCGCTGCGCACGCCCGGCAACTCGCGCCCGGAGCAGTGGTTCTACAAAAAGTAAGTTCACAACACGTAGACAGGTAGACTCCCGAACGGTGTTCGGGCGGAAACAAGTAGACAAGCGCTTGCCTACCTGTTTACCTGTCTATGTGTCTATGTGTTTCCCTGGGGAGTCCAGTACGTGCTTCGCTTCATCTTGCAACGTCTGCTTCTCTTGCCGCTTTTGCTCTTTGTCTTTTCCGTCGTCGTCTTTTTGCTCGTGCAAGCGCCGCCCGGCGATTTTCTCACGAGTTATCTCGCGACGCTCGCTTCCTCCGGCTCATCGGTGGATCAGGCGCAAGTGGACGCGTTGACCAAGCAGTTCGGGCTTGATCAACCGTTCCACGTTCAGTACATCCGTTGGATGGAGGGTCTAGGCAGAGGCGATCTCGGCTTGTCGCTCGAATACCAGCGTCCGAACATGGAGTTGATCGGCGAACGGTTGCTGCTGACCGTTTTGCTCGCGCTGTTCGCGTTTGTGTTTACGTGGGTGATCGCGATTCCGGCGGGGATTTATTCCGCGACGCATCAGAACTCGATTCTCGATTACGTCTTTACTTTGCTCAACTATATCGGCGTGGCGACGCCCAACTTTATGCTCGCGCTGATTTTGATGTGGGTGGCGTTTTCCAGTTTCGGCGTCAGTGTGACCGGGCTGTTCTCGCGCGAATACGAGCAAGCCCCGTGGAGCCTGGCGCGGTTCATTGATTTGCTTCAGCACATCTGGCTGCCGATGATTATTCTCGGCATCGCGGGGACCGCGCGCTTGATGCGGGTCATGCGCGCGAATTTGCTCGACGAACTGAACAAGCCCTACGTGGTCGCCGCACGCGCTCGGGGCTTGTCCGAGTGGCGGTTGGTGCTAAAATACCCGGTGCGCCTCGCGATCAATCCGCTGGTCAGCACGATTGGGTGGTACCTGCCGCAATTATTCTCGGGCAGTCTCATCGTCGCCACGGTGATGAATCTGCCCAACATCGGTCCCATGCTGCTGCGCGCGCTGGTTCAGCAAGATATGTATCTCGCCGGCAGCATCCTGCTGATCTATTGTTTTCTCACGATCATCGGCACGCTCATCTCGGACATCCTGCTCGCCTGGCTCGATCCCCGAATCCGCATGGAAAATGCGTGAACCCATGGCAAACGCCAATCCCGTCGTTCTACCCCTGGACCAGGTCGTGAAATCCGTCGCCGAAGAGCGCGTCTCGGTGGCGTCGAACTGGAAACTGGTTTGGTGGCGCTTTCGCAAACATCACCTCGCGTTGTTCAGCGCAGGCGTGTTGATACTGTTTTACCTCGTCGTGCTGGTTCCTGATTTCTTTGCGACGTACGATCCCGAAGCGACCGACGCAAAACTCTCGTTCATCCCCATTCAAGGCATCCATCTCCTCGACGGCGCGCGGATCAGTCCGTGGGCTCCCGCGATTGTCGGTAAGCGCAATGCAGTCACCTTGAAAATGGAATGGCAAGTGGACGCGACGAAACAAGTGCCCCTCCACTTGTTCGTAAGAGGCTATCCGTACAAGGTTCTCGGAATTTTCGAGACGGACATTCACCTCTTTGGCTCTGGAAGTCAAGACGCCGACGCCAAGGTTTTCTTGCTCGGCACCGATCGCCTGGGGCGCGATCAATGGTCGCGGCTGATGTACGGCACGCGCACCTCGATGACGGTCGGTTTGGTCGCGGTCGCACTCAGCGTGGTGCTCGGCGTCGTTCTGGGCGGCGTCTCTGGTTATTTTGGGGGCTGGCTCGATCTGATCATTCAACGCCTGATCGAACTATTGCAATCGCTGCCGACGATTCCGATCTGGCTCGCGATGACCGCCGCGCTGCCGCAGGACTGGCGTCCCGACCAGGTCTTTTTGGCAATTACCATCATTCTCGCGTTGGTCGGCTGGACGACGCTGGGGCGCGAAGTGCGCGGGCGATTTTTGTCGCTGCGGGAAGAGGATTTCGTTCTCGCGGCTGAACTCGCCGGTTGCAGCCGCTGGCGCATCATCACGCGCCATATGGTGCCCGCGTTCATGAGTCACATCATCGCCACGAGCACGCTCGCGATCCCGGTGATGATTATCAATGAAACGTCGTTGAGTTTCTTGGGCTTGGGCATTCGTCCCCCTGCGATCAGTTGGGGCGTGTTGTTGCAGGAAGCGCAAAATCTTCAGACGATTGCGCTCGCGCCGTGGCTCTTGATCCCCGGTTTGTTCGTGATTCTGGCGGTGCTGGCGTTTAATATCGTCGGCGACGGCTTGCGCGATGCAGCGGACCCGTATGGGCATTAGAGGCTATCTGTGATGAATCACGCAACGCCGCTGCTCTCCGTCCACAACCTGCAAGTCCAATTTTTCATGGACGAGGGCATTGTACAAGCCGTGGACGGCGTGAGTTTCGACGTGTTCCCACGTCAAGTCTTTGGCATTGTGGGCGAAAGCGGCTGCGGCAAAAGCGTAACGATGAAGGCGATCCTGCAAATCCTCGAGCCGCCAGGGCGCATCGTCAAGGGTGAGATTTTGTTGAATCGAAACGGCAGTACGATTGATCTCGCCAAATTGAATCCGAACGGCAAAGAGATGCGCGACATTCGCGGCGCGCAGATCGCGCTGATCCCGCAAGAGCCAATGTCGTCGTTCAGCCCGGTGCATACCGTCGGCGACCAAATCATTGAAGCGATTCGCTTGCACCAGCCCGTCCACGCCCGCGCGGCGCGCCAGATCGCGCTAGAAATGTTTCGCGATGTCGGTATCCCGATGCCGGAACAGCGCCTCGACGAATATGCGTGGCAATTAAGCGGCGGCTTGCGCCAACGCGCGATGATCGCGATGGCGCTCTCGTGTCATCCACGGCTCTTGATTGCCGATGAGCCGACCACCGCGATTGACGTGACGACGCAAGCGCAGATTCTGCGTCTGCTACGCAAGCTGCAAGAGGAACACCATACCGCGATCATCTTTATCACGCACGACCTCGGCGTCATCGCCCAGATGGCGGATTATGTCCAGGTAATGTATCTCGGTCTCGTGATGGAGGAGGGGCCGGTGGACGCGATTTTTCACGCGCCCAAACATCCGTACACCCAAGCCTTACTCCGTTCGATTCCGAGCGTCCACTCGACGCCGCGCGTGAATCTGCCGACGATCAGCGGATCGATTCCGCATCCCTTCAATCGCCCCAGCGGTTGCCCCTTTCACCCGCGCTGTCCGCAGTTCATCGCCGGCAAATGTGATAAGCATATTCCGCCCTTGCGGTCAGTTGGTGGGGTGCAAGCGGCGGCATGTGTTCTCTACCACGACGTTGAGGTACCGCGATGACAGGCACGAACCATCTACCGAGCCAGGCATCCACCCACCCGTCCGCCCAGCCCTTGCTCCAGGTGAAAAATCTCAAAAAATATTTTCCGATTCAAAAAGGGTTCTTTCGTCATGTCCTCGGCAATGTGCGCGCGGTGGACGACGTCAGTTTCTTTATCCACGAGGGCGAAACGCTCGCTTTGGTCGGCGAGAGCGGCTGCGGTAAGACGACGACGTCCCGCTGCATCTTGCGCGCACTCACGCCGACCAGTGGACAAATGCTCTTTGGGACGCCCGACGCGACAAGGGTTGATCTGGCAAAACTGACGCGTCAGGAATTGCGCCCCTTGCGTCCGCAAATGCAGCTGATCTTCCAGGACCCGTACAGCTCGCTTAACCCGCGCATGACCTTGTTCGACATTGTCGGTGAGCCGCTGCTGGTCAACGGCATGACCAACCGCCGAGAACGCGTCGAGCGCGTGGCGGAGTTACTGCGGCTGGTGGGGCTGCGCCCCGAGTTCATGCAGCGCTATCCGCACGCGTTCAGTGGGGGGCAGCGGCAGCGCATCGGGATTGCGCGCGCGCTCGCGCTGCACCCGCGGCTCGTCGTCGCCGATGAGCCGATCTCCGCGCTCGATGTTTCGGTGCAGGCGCAAATTCTGAATTTGATGCTCGACCTGCAAAAGCGGATGAACCTGACGTATCTTTTTGTCGCCCACAACTTGAGCGTGGTCAAGCACATCAGCGCCCGTGTGGCAGTCATGTACGTCGGCAAGATCGTCGAGACCGCCGAGACGACCGAGTTGTTCGCGCTGCCCAAACACCCGTACACGGCGGCGCTGCTGGCGGCGGTGCCGGTTCCCGACCCGCGCGTCAAAACGGGCAGCGTCGAGTTGAAAGGCGAAGTGCCCAGTCCGGCGAATCCGCCGTCAGGCTGTTACTTTCATCCGCGCTGCGAATTCGCGGTGGACGTGTGCCGCCGAGAGGCGCCCGCGTATCGCGAGCGCTCGCCCGGTCATTTCGTCGCGTGCCATCGCGCCGATGAGCTCAAGTTGCCGGGCATCGCATAATGTCATTGCGAGATGGTCAGCCCGCAGGGGCTGTATGGGCTCAGGACTGTCATATCGAACGGAGTGAGATATCTCGCTCCGCTCGATATGCCAAGTCCTGTGCAGCGTTTTGTGCGAAGCAATCCCCTACGGCGGAGATTGCTTCGGCGCAAAATACACGCCGCGCAATGACTTTCAAACACTCCCGGAGGGAGATTCGATGAGCGATTTTGATCCGCGCCCTTACCTCGACCAACTAGAGGCGCTCGTGGACGTCGAGCACCAGAAACGCGCCCACGCGCGTCAATGGGCTGCGCTCAACTTTGAGCCACTCGATTTTCGTCCAACGCTGGTCACGTGCCGCGCGGCGTGGAGTCATTTGCAGTATGATTATCCGCCCGAGTGGCTCCGCATTCCCTACCGCGAAGTCTTCCGCGACCCCGCCAAGATGCTCGTGAGCGAATTGATGCAAGTGTACGAGGGCGCGCGGTTGCAAGACGACCGCGTGTTCACAATTCGCGCGAACTATGGCTTGATCCTGACGACTTCAATTTTGGGCGCAGGGTACTGGCAAGACGAAGACAATCTGCCGTGGCCGATGCCGGTCGAGAGTCTCGACGCCGTGCGGGAGGTCCTCGCGCGCGGAATGCCCGATCTGAACAACGGCATCGGGAAGCAGGTGTGGGAGACCGAAGCATATTTTCGCGACACGCTCGCGCAGTATCCGAAACTCGCGCAGACCGTTCGCATTGGACATCCCGACCCACAAGGGCCGTTCAATTTCGCGGTGAACCTGGGGGGCACTGCCATCTTCGAGGCGACGATTGAAGATCCCCAACTGGTCCACGACCTGCTCGATTTTTACGTGCCGCTTTGCATTGCGGTCATTCAAAAACACCGCGCGATCACCGGCGAAAAATCGGACGAGGGCTACAAGTTTGGCTGTCGCCATCGCGGCGGCGGCTGCATCCCCGACGATTCGGGCGTGATGCTCTCGCACAAGATGTATCGCGAGTTTTGCAAGCCGTACAACGCGCGCGTCGCCACCGCGCTCAATGGCGCGCTCGGACATTTCTGCGGCAAAGGGACGCAGTTTTACGAAGAAATGATTGACGCACCCGGCATCACGAGCATCAACTTTGGAAATCCGGAAATGCAGAGTCTCCTCAAACGTTATGCTCTCGCGGCCCCGAAAAAAATCTGCTTGATGTGGGATGGGGACATTCTCCCTGAGGCCCAACATATTCACACCGGCATCATTCATCGTCATGTTGCCAAGAGTTGGTCGGAAGCCGTGGAGACCGCGCGCCGATGGTTTGGCTCGCGGAATTAAATTCGCTCATACTATGGTTTCTCGCTTCGCCTTAACGAATGCCCGCCTCGTCTTGCCAACTATGGTGACGCCAGACAAAGCCCTCATTGTTGAAAATGGCAAAATCGCGGGGCTTGCGAGCGCAGGCGCGCTGAGCGCGGACATCGAAACAATGGATGTTGGCGGGCGGCTCGTCACGCCAGGTCTGATTGACATTCACACGCACGGCGCGCTGGGACACACCTTCAACGAACCGACAGCTGAAGCGTTTGGCGCGATCACGCGCGAGAACGCGCGGCGGGGCGTGACCGCGCTCCTCGCCACGATTGCCGCCGCACCGATTGTGGATTTGGTCGCGTCTCTGGAGTTCTGCCGCGCGTGGATACGCGCGGCGCCCGCGGGCGCGCGCGTGCTCGGGGCCCATCTGGAAGGGCCGTACATCAATCCCGCGCAAAAAGGCGCGCTGGATCTGTCGAGCCTTCGCGTTCCAAATGATGGTACATCAGACGCTCTGCTACAATATCACGACATCATCCGGATTTTCGTCCTTGCGCCGGAATTAGCGGGCGCGCTGCCGCTGGTCGAAAAACTGACGCGGCTGGGCATTGTGCCGGCGGCGGGACACAGTTCCGCAAAAGACCAAGATGTGCGCGCGGCGATGCGCGTCGGCTTGCGACACATCACGCACATTTGGAGCGCGATGTCGTCGGTCGTGCGCGAAGGTCCATGGCGCAAGCCCGGTTTGCTCGAAGCCGCGCTCGTCTTTGATGGTCTCACCGTCGAAATGATTGCAGACAGCAAGCATCTGCCGCCGACGTTGATGCAGCTCGCGTACAAATGCATTGGCCCGGATCGGCTGTGCGTGATTTCCGACGCGACGAGCGGCGCGGGCTTGCCCGAAAGCGCGCGTTTCAAAATGGGCGGGATGGAGTACGAGGTGCGCGATGGGGTCGGAATGATGTTGGATGGCAGTTCTTTCGCGGGCAGCGCGACGCTTTTGAACCAGATGATCCCAATTCTGACAAACCTTGTCGGCATTCCGCTCGTCGCGGCGATCCGAATGTTGACGCTGACGCCGGCGCGGGTGCTCGGTCTCCAGGATCGCAAGGGCAGTCTTGAAATAGGCAAAGATGCGGACATTTCGATTTTCAATCCTGATTGGAGCGCGTGGGGCGTTTCGTGCGAGGGGCGCTGGATTCATCGAGAGGGAAAGCCAATGATCCCAATGACAAATAACAGGCGGATTTTGCAATGACGATCATACCGGTTCACGAAACAACAGTTGACCAACTACCCATCACGGTTTATCAGACCAACCAGGCACTCGGCGCGGCAGCGGCAGAAGAAGCCTCGCGCATCATCCACCACGCGGTTCGCGAAAAAGGCCAAGCGAACATCATTCTTGCCACCGGCAATTCACAGTTGACGTTTCTTGCCGCGTTGCGGCAGATGCCGGATATTGATTGGGCAGCGTTGAATCTCTTTCATATGGACGAGTACATCGGCATTGATCCGAATCATCCTGCCAGTTTCCCGAATTTCCTGCGCCGACGCCTGCTCGCCTACGTCAAGCCAAAAGCGTTCTATCCGATCCCGAGCCGCGCGGAGAATATAGAGACCACCTGCGCGGAGTATGCGGGGCTGTTGCGCGCGCATCCTGCCGATTTGTGCGCGCTCGGTTACGGCGAGAACGGGCATCTGGCGTTCAATGACCCACCGTTCGCCGATTTCGATGATCCGGTCTGGGTCAAAGCGATTAAACTGGCGGAAGCGTCGCGCCGTCAACAAGTCGGCGAGGGGCATTTCGCTTCCATTGACGATGTGCCCACGCACGCGATCACCCTAACGATTCCCGCCCTCCGCGCGGCGAAACGGGTCCTCGCGATGGTGCCCGAAGCGCGCAAAGCGGGCGCGGTTTATCGCGCCCTGAGAATGCCGATTAGCGAGGATTGTCCGGGTTCAATTCTGCGCCGCGCCCCGCACGCCCATCTATTTCTAGACCAGGAGTCCGCTGCGAAAATCCTATGACGGCTAACCGTTATTTCTCATCCGATCCGCACCAGCGCGAGCTTGCCGCGCGCCTGTACGCGCAGGCGGCGACCTTGCCGCTCCTCTGTCCGCACGGTCACGTGGACCCGCGTGCGTTTGCCGATCCGGACTATACGTTCGGCACACCGGTTGATCTGTTCATCATTCCCGACCACTATGTTTTCCGAATGCTCTATTCGCAAGGCATTCCGCTCGAACGGCTGGGAATCCCCCGCCGTGACGGCGAACCGGTCGAGAGCGACCATCGCAAAATCTGGCAAACGTTCGCGGATCACTTTCACCTCTTTCGCGGCACGCCCACCGGCATCTGGATTGGCGATGAACTGCGCGACATCTTTGGCATCACCGAAAAACTGACTTGGGCTTCGGCTCAGCGCATTTACGATCAAATCGTCGAACGCTTGGGCACGCCGGCATTTCGCCCGCGCGCGTTCTACGACCGCTTTCGCATCGAAACACTCTGCACGACCGACGCGGCGACGGATCCGCTGACGCACCACATCAATATCCGCGCCTCGGGATGGCATGGCAAAATCCGCCCCACCTTCCGCCCCGATGCGGTCGTGAATCTGGACACGCCGAACTGGCGCGAGCACATTGACGCGCTGAGTCAAGTGAGCGGCATCGAGGTGCACGATTATCGCTCGTTCATTCGCGCGCTAGAGAATCGCCGCGCGTTTTTCAAGCAGCTGGGCGCGATGGCGACCGACCACGCGGCGGTCACGGCCTACACAAGCGAACTATCCGAGCCAGAGGCAGAACCGATTTTCCAGCGCGCGTTCCGCGGCGAAATCACGCCGGATGAAGCCGCGCGCTTTACAGGACATCTGTTAATGGAAATGGCGCGGATGAGCATAGAAGACGGTTTGGTGATGCAACTGCATCCCGGCTCTTTTCGCAACCACAATGACACCCTCTTTCAACATTTCGGGGCGGACAAAGGCGCGGACATTCCGCTGCAGGGCGAATTTACGCGCAACCTGCGTCCACTCCTCACCAAGTACGGCAACGATACGCGGCTGACGCTGATTCTCTTTACGCTCGACGAGACGACGCACGGGCGCGAACTCGCGCCACTGGCAGGTCACTATCCCGCGCTCAAGCTCGGTCCGCCGTGGTGGTTCTTTGACAGTTTGAACGGCATGGCACGCTACCTGGATCAGGTGATCGAAACCGCGGGGTTGTACAACACGGTGGGCTTTAACGACGACACCCGCGCCTTTTGCTCCATTCCCGCGCGGCATGACCTATGGCGGCGCGCCAGCGCGAATTGGCTGGCGGGCTTGGTCACGCGCGAAATCATAGACCTGGATGACGCCGTCGAGACGATGTACGCGATGGCGTACGGACTGGCAAAGAGCGCATACAAATTGGACAACGCGTGAGGAACAAATGATAGAGCTGCCGTCGGGAGGCGCTGGTCTGCACAGTTCGCACGTCCAGCACAACGACGCGACGTTTTGGATGACGCAAGACGCCCATCGCAAGTTGCTCGCCGTCCGCGCTCCGACTACTCACCATTTTCCCATCCCCTTCGATGGCGAACCCCGCGCGCTGAACGACAACCGTGTCCTCACCCTCTGCCCCCTCACGGCGCACAACGCGCGCGCACTGCGCGCGGCAGTGCCTTGGCTCAAACCCGTGCGGCTCGGCTTGCAAACGTCGGCGGGCTTTGGGGATCGGCTCGGACTCGCCACCGTCGGTCACATTCGCGCGCTGCGCGCGGCGCGCGCGGAAAACCTCGCGCCAATTTTCGCGCAGCAATCCATTCGCGAAAACGCGCGCACGGGACGTACCCCGCCAGGGGTTCTGGACGATGCAACGTGGGGCGCGTTTCAAGCCGGTTGGAAAAGCGCGGTGGGCGCGGATGCTGACCATTTGAAAACGACGGACGACCTTGACGCGTGTGTCGCGGCAGAGTATTCGTTCTATACGATTGATCCCGGCGAATACGTGAACAGCGCGGCAGACCGCGCGAGTGCGACCGAGCTCCGGCATTTCGTGGACCTGCTCCCGTGGCAGGAATTGGAAGGCACGCCGCGTGATCTGGCGACGCGCTACGCAGGCAAAACGGTGCGACTGGAAACTCGGAACTTGAAACCCGAAACTGACGACCTGCTGCGCGCCGCCGCTAAATACGGACGCGCGCTCGCGCACGTCGCGAAAATGTACCGCCATCTGACGAGTACGAGTGTCGAGTTCGAGTTAGAGGTTTCGGTGGACGAGACAGAAACGCCGACCACGCACGTCGAGCACTATTATTTCGCCAGCGAACTCAAACGGCTCGGCGTGCCATTCATCTCGCTCGCGCCGCGCTATAGCGGACGTTTTGAGAAAGGCGTTGACTATATCGGGGACCTGGACGCGTTCGAGCGCGATCTTGCCGTTCACGCGGAAATCGCGCGGTGTCTCGGCCCATACAAGTTGTCGCTCCACTCGGGATCGGACAAGTTCAGCGTCTATGAGATCGCGATGCGCCAGGCGCGCGGGCTGGTGCATCTCAAGACGGCAGGCACGAGTTACCTCGAAGCCTTGCGGACCGTCGCACAAATCGAGCCGGAACTCTTGCGCGCGATTTACGCGTTTGCGCGCGAGCACTATGCAGCCGACCGCGCGACGTACCACGTCTCCGCCCAACTCGCACGCGCGCCGCTTGGCGACGCGCTGAGCGACGCCGATCTCCCCGCGCTCTTGAACCAGTTCGACGCGCGGCAGATTTTGCACGTCACGTACGGGTCAGTATTGAACGCGCGAGACGCGACCGGAAAAGCGCGGTTCAAAGAGGAGATGATGGCATTCCTGCGCGCGAATGAAGACGCGTACGCCGCGAATCTGGAAAAGCATTTTGTGAGACACCTGAAACCCTTTGCAGCGAATAATCCACTATGAGCAGCCACGAAATCACTGGCAAGTTCGACCTGACGAGCAAGACCATCGTCGTCACCGGCGGCACGGGTGTGCTGGGACGTGAGATCGTGCGCGCGCTTTCGGCCGTGGGCGCGAACAGCGCCATCCTGGCGCGCAACCCCGCCAAGGCGCGCGAATTGAATCTGCTGAACGAACACGTCATCGCCGTACAGGCGGACGTGCTGGACAAAGGGTCACTGGAACGCGCGGCGGAGGAAATCCTCAGCAGATATGCCGGTGTGTACGGCCTCGTGAATGCGACCGGCGGCAACAACCCACGCGCAACGACGGGACCGGCTCTCTCCTTTTTCGACCTGCCTGCCGATGCCCTGCGCGCGGTGTTTGATTTGAATCTGCTCGGTACGATTCTGCCATCGCAGGTGTTTGGAAAAATAATGGCGGAGCGCGGCGAAGGCGTGATCTTGAACATCTCGTCTATGAACGCGTTCCGTCCACTCACACGCGTTCCGGCATACTCTGCCGCCAAAGCGAGTGTCAGCAATTTTACCCAATGGCTCGCCGTGCATATGGCGCAAGAGTACTCGCCCAAAATCCGCGTCAACGCCATCGCGCCCGGCTTTTTCCTCACCGAGCAAAATCGCTTTTTGCTGATGGATGAAAAGAGCGGCGAACTGACGCCGCGCGGCAAGGCGATTCTCGCGCACACGCCAATGGCGCGTTTTGGCGAACTGCGCGATCTCGGCGGCGCGGTGTTGTGGTTGCTCTCACCCGCATCCGAGTTCGTGACAGGGGTTGTGGTGCCCATTGATGGAGGATTTAGCGCGTTCAGCGGCGTGTAAAGATTTCGGATTGCGGGTTGCGGATTAGGGATGCGATCCAGTACGCTGTGACGAAAAGCGGATAGATTGTGAAACACGACGATGTTTGCTTTGCTCCATTCACTTACCCCTCCATCTAGTTCGGACGAAATTCTCCAGCTCGTCGCGCGGGCATTTGATGCTTTGCCGCTCGCGAACCAACGCGTCCTCGTTATCATCCCCGATGGCACACGCACCGCGCCGATTCCCATGCTGTTTCGCGTGCTGTACGAAACGATTGGGCGCCGCGCCGCGCGGCTCGATTATCTGATCGCGCTGGGCACGCATCCGCCAATGAACGATCGCGCGATTGATAAACTCGTCGGCGTCGCACGCGACGAGCGCCAAGCGAAATACCCTAACGTTACCATTTTGAATCATCGCTGGGATTTGCCCGACGCGCTTGAAACCTTTGGCACGATCCCGCGCGAGGAGCTGCTCCAACTAACGGACGGCATGCTCGATGAACCTGTGACCGTCCGTCTCAACAAACTCATTGCGCAATACGCATTACTCATTCTGTGCGGCCCCGTCTTTCCCCACGAAGTGGCCGGCTTTTCCGGCGGCGCGAAATACCTGATCCCCGGCGTCGCCGGCGCAGAGATCATCAACGCCACGCATTGGCTCGGCGCGCTTCAGACGAGTATGCGAACGATTGGCGTGAAAGATACGCTCGTGCGCCGCGTCGTGCATCGGGCGGCAGAATTCGTTCCCGTCCCGATTGTTTGCATTTCACTCGTCATGCAGGGCAGCGAATTGCGCGGTATATTCATTGGCGCTTATCGCGAAGCGTTCGCCGCCGCCGCCGATTTGTCCGCACAATTGAACATCATCCGCGTCCCGCGTCTGTTCACCCGTGTGCTCTCGATGCCCTCAACTCGGTATGACGATTTATGGACGGCGGCGAAAGCGATGTACAAGACCGAGCCCGCGATTGCCGCTGGCGGCCAAGTCATTATCTACGCGCCGCATATTTCCGAAGTTTCATACACCCACGGCGCGCTGATTGACCGCGTGGGCTATCACGTGCGCGATTATTTCGTCAAACAAGCCGAAAGATTTCGGGATGTGCCCGGCGCCGTCAAAGCGCACAGCACGCATGTCAAAGGCGCGGGCGAGTACGACGCGGGGCGCGGCATCGAATCGCCGCGCATTCGGGTTACGCTCGCGACGACTATTCCCGAGGCGCGTTGTCGGCGAATCAATTTGGGGTACGCCGATTATCGCGCGATAAATGTGGATGAGTGGAAGAATCGGGAAGGAGAAGGAATTCTAGTTGTAGAACACGCGGGAGAAGTGCTGTACCGCGCCCCTTTCACCTAACTTACACCGCTTTTACCTCTCCCAATACGCGAGGGAAGAAAGGCAGGGGTCGTCTTGGCAGCCGAACCATGAAGCCCCTGCACTCTTTGCTCCCGCGCCGGTTTTCGCGAACCATGACCCGTGCGACGGTTTGGGCTGTGGCTCAACCGAATTTTCGCGGTCGGCGGTGCTGGTGATAAACCTGCTCGCCCGGCAATAACCGCTTGCCTGCCCCTTCCGTAATCCCGCTTACTTTCAAACCGCGCCCGTTCGGGTATGCTCGGAGCAAATGGATCGCTTTTTATTGATTTCGATTGGCGCGATTGCGGGTGCGAATTTGCGATACGGGGTGGGCGATTGGGTCGCGCAGCGGCTCGGCGCATCCTTCCCGTTTGGCGCGCTCGTTGTCAATCTCACGGGCACACGCATCCTCGGTATTTTTATTACGCTGGCGACTGAACGTTTTCTGCTTGACCCGCGTTGGATGCACAACCCACTTTTGGGCAACGGCGCGAATGTGTTTGCGCAAAAATACATCGCACACGCCGGTCAGCCCGACTGGATCAGTAATTTTTTCTTGATGACCCTGCACGATACCGGAGTGATAGGAGTCGATTTGTCGCACATTTCCTTTACCCAGAGTTTCTTTTCCCAGTCGTGAGAGAACGATGGCAAATCTCTTTCTTTTTCGTGGAAGTAACCTTTCAGAAACCTGGTCGAGTATATTTTTTCTGCCTGCGCCCGGTGCATCACGACGCGACAGGTGATGGCATAAATCCAGGTCGAAACCTTCGAGTCTCCCCGAAAGGAAGGCAGACTCTTGATAATCTCTAGCCAAGCTTCCTGTGCAGCGTCTCGGGCAGTTTCTTCGTCGTCTATCATGCGACGGCAAAGCGACGAAACCATTCGCCCGTAGTTCTCGACCAGCGCGGGAATGGAGACGGCGTCTTGGTTCTCGTGCATAAGGGAGTTGTTTACACCAGGCCTGTAGCTCAAAACTCCAATATCAACGGCGCGAGGTAAAGCGCGCTGCCCAGCAAGAACACGAGGGTTAGGATGAGCGACACGGGCCGTCTCAGGCGAAAGAAGATTACCTGCTCAACCGCGCGCAGGAACCAGAACAGCGCGATGGCGGTCAGCAACGCCGCGCCCAATTTCGTGCTCAGCAGCTCGGAAGCGTGAAAGAACGAGATGTACGCCAGAACGAAAAAGACAAAAGTCAGGCACAGGTTGAGGACTTGGACAATTCCTCGATTGATAAACGAGAGCGATGCCAACTCTTCTTTCCACCGAAAGACTCGCCAGAACGTCAGGTGAAACAGACCAAAGCCCAGGTTGAAAAACCCGCCGACGATGAGGAGCGTTAAAGATAGATTGTTCATATTGTGTCTGCGCGTGGCTCTCTACGCGCGAGAGGCAGGCGCAGCCGGACAATTGCGGGGTAACTTGAGCCGGATGCGCGGCGATGCGAACAGCCCCCACAGCTTGGTCGGTGCGGCTCAAGCCATAACCGTAATCGGTTCTTGTTCCACTTCGGGTTCTTGGGCAAAGATGCGGAAAATGTCAGATTCAGTGATGATGCCCACCAACTTGCCGGTTTGCGGCTCAAGGACGGGGAGTCCGCCGATTTTATGTTCCAGCATCAAACGCGCGGCTTCACGCACGGTTTGCTCCGGCGCGATCGTGATCGGATTGCGCGACATGATTTGTTCGACGGTGAGTTTGCTGAGGAGATAATGCAACTCATAAATGCTCAAGGTCGTGGCTTGCGAAGGTTCCGCTTCGCGAATGTCGCCCAGCGTGACGATGCCGACAAGTTTGCCGCGTTCGACGACAGGCAAGCGCCGAATGTGACTGTCCCGCATCAAGCGGTGCGCGTCGGGCAGGACGGTCTTGGAATCAATCGTAATCGGATGCGGCGTCATCCAGTCACGGACGAGTCGAGGGTTCATGCGTTCCTCCAAAACTGCTGATGGTGTACCCTTACTATCACGCCGCGTTGTCATAATTCGGTTACGATTGCATTTTGCTTTGGTGTAAGAAAAAAACTTGGCAATTTGCATTGCCAAGTTTTTCTGCGGGTCAATCTGCGGCGAACGAATAGCCAAAGCCGCGTTCGGTGAGAATGTGCTGCGGGTTTGTGGGGTCTTCCTCTAACTTTTGGCGCAAGTACCAGATGTACCGCTTGATATACCCGGTGTCCTCGCCGGCATCATAACCCCAGACTTTTTCAAGCAGCTGCTCGTGCGTCAACACGCGCCCGGCATGTTCCGCCAGCGTTTCGAGCAAGCGGAATTCGGTGGGCGTGAGTTCGACCAATTTCCCCGCTTTGGTCACGCGATGGGAATCTACATCCAGGACGAGATCGCCGCTGCTGTACCGTTTGTTTTTTGTCACCGGTGCGGTCGTACGCGAGCGGCGCAAGACCGCAGTGGCGCGCGCGATCAATTCTGCAAAACTAAACGGTTTGGTGACGTAATCATCCACGCCCAGGTTAAAGCCACGCACTTTTTCTTGCTCTGCGTCTTTGGCGGTGAGCATGATTACGGGGACACGTGAAATTTGACGGACACGGGTCAAGGTTTCCCAACCGTCCATTCGCGGCATCATCACATCCAACAAGACCAAATCGGGTTGGCGGGCATACATTTCCTGTAAGCCGTCAATCCCATTGGATGCGAGAATAACCTGAAAACCCGCTTTGGTGAGTGCTTCCTGGAGCAATCGTAGTAATGTTTTATCGTCGTCAATGACGAGGATCGTTCCTTGCGTTGACATGCAATGCCTCCTGATGATTCCTCTGCGGGTCATTTCGCTGTTTTAACAATCTTACCTACCCAGTCAAGAACCCTTTTGACAAAGAGGAATCCACTCTGAAGTATAGCGTGGCGGCGCTGTAAGGAATAGAGTCAGCTGTCATTTCCGCAGAGGGACAACCTACCGTACTGGACTCTGGCGAATTTCTAACCACTACTGAAACTATAGTTATTTTCCGACGAACGCTTGTTCTCACGCTCTAATACGACCCTTCGGAAATAACTAGAATTCGCCCGTTTTCAAAATTCGCCAGAGTCCAGTACCGTATTCCAATGAATTTTGCACGCGACATGAACCAAATTTTGACTTGGCATCTCTAGATTGGTTAGTGAGAGCAAGTGGCGCCATTTCGGATTGTGGGCGGGCTGCCGCACGCGAGCGTCCTGCGTACAATTCCAAGCGGCGCAGCCGGGTGACCGGCAAAATGGTCGAGGCGGGGCATGGGCTCCACCCATTTTACCGTTCACCATCCGGTCAGTGCAAGCCAGGTCCATCGGCAGATGACCGTTGCACAAGACGTTTCGGTTAGGGCTGCACCGATTCTCTCACCTCTCATTGTGCTTGACGGCACATCTATGGGATGCCCCATCTTGTGACGGGGTTCGCTCTGAGATTTCAGACATCCCTAAACCGTGAACGCAAACTCACGTCCGCCGTTGAGCACAATTTTTTTCGCCCATTACCACAAGATGCCGCGCCCCTTGCAGGGGTGCGGCATCTTGTGTATCCAGAACTAGACGTGACGGCTGATTTTTCAAACGCGCATCAATTGTCCGTTTTCGTCGGCGGGGGCGCAGATGGTTTGTCGTCCACACGTTCGACGACGATGCTCAGTTTGGCGACGATGGCGGCAATCGCGCCAATGGCGGCGAGCACCGGCGCGACGATAACGCCGACGCCGACAACGCCCACGCCAATCGTCAGCGGCACTTCGATCAAGGTCTTGCCGTCTTCGGTTTTCAAAATAATGCGGCGCACATTCCCTTCGTTCACCAATTCTTTGACTTTGGAAACGACCGTGTCGCCGTCTACGCGAAACTCTTCGGTGCGAGTTGGATCTGCCATTTTTATGCTCCTTGTTTGGGAATTCGGTGATACCTACGCACTGCGTGGGGCGATGTTTCAAAGAACTAAACGTAATCGCCTTCGAAAAACCATGTCGCAAAAGCAAGCTCCACCGCGCCGCCGCCGACGGGTTTCGATTCGTCAAACGCTTGCCCGTCACGCCGCGCGAACTGTTTTACCTGCACGACCAACGTCATGTCGTTGATCGCGTCAATGATCACTTTGCCCTCGCTATATACGTGCGGCAAAATACGCAGCTGCGTTTGCGTCGTCGCGTTTTCAAAAACAAACTCCATGCCCTGTTTCGTCAGGTGCGCGACCTTGAGATTCATCCCTTGCGCGAGTCCGACCAATTGTCCGAACTGGACGGCAAGTTTGCTGTAATCGGCTTGCATGTTTTCCTCCGTGATCCTGCGCGTTCATAAATTACTCGGCGAGGGCGAAGGCGCGAGACGCACGCGCCACAAGATGTAGACAAACAATCCAACGGCGAGCGTGATGCCTGCCAAAGCAATGCCCGCGTATCCGATGGTCTCGAAAACCAGTCCACTGCTCAAACTGCCCGCCGCCGCAACCAGTCCCACCAACAAATCATTCGCCCCTTGCATACGCCCACGCTCGTTGATGCGAATTGAATCGGTCAAAAGCGAAGAACCGGCGACGAAACAAAAATTCCAACCTGCGCCCAACACAAACAACGCGAGCGCGAGGCGCGGCATTTCAGTTGAAAAGGGGGCGAGCACGCACGCCAAAATCAATAACACTGCGCCAATCAAAATCGTTCTGGCATGTCCCAAGCGGTCGGCGATGCGTCCGGTGACGACCGAAGTCGCATACATGCCCGTCACGTGCGCGGCGATGACCAGTGAAACATCGTCGAGCGTATGATTCAAATGCTCGGTCATTTGCAGCGGCGTCATCACCATCACTGCCACCATCACCACCTGTCCGAGCATCATCGCCGCCACGGCGGTTCGTACATGGGGCGACTGCAGCGCCTGTAGAAACGTACGCGCCGGAGGTTCGTCGCCTTTGGCTTCTGTCGTCATCGTTGCCAATGCCCTGCCAATGTCGCGCGGGTCGGGGCGCAGGAAAAGCCAGGTCACTGCGCAGCCCAAGAGCAACATCAGTGCCCCGGCAAGAAACGGTCCGACGAGCGCATCGAAACCGAATTGCGTCGCCAGGCGGCTCGCGGGACTGACGACCAATGGACCACCCAAACCGCCGACGGCGCCGCCGAGAACAACCCAGCCCACTGCACGCGCGCGATGTTCCGGCGTTACCATGTCTGCCGCTGCAAAACGTCCCTGATCGAGCGCCCCGCGCGACGCGCCCATGACGCCGTACGCCATAAATAACAAAAGGGGCATGACGCCGAGCATCGCCAAGCCGCCAGCGGATGCGCCAAGCGCGCCGAGCAAAAAACCCAATGTCAATCCAGTGCGCCGCCCGCAGCGATCCATGAGCTTGCCTGCTGGATAAGCGCCGAGCGCGGCGCCCAAAACGTACAGGGTCGTCGGCACACCGGCAAAGGCGCTCGTGCCCGTCAATTGGGATGCCGCAATGGAACCGATGGTGATTGTCGCCGTCATGGCTAACGAGGCAGTGCTCTGTCCGGCGAACAAAATTGCAGTCAAACGACGAAGCACGCTGGGAGCTTGGCGGGTCAGTGTGGCAGTCATATTTTTCCCCGTGATAACGGCGCAAGATTTTAACGCTTTGCGCACAGCGCGTCAATTGTACAAAGAGATACACGAATGCTTGACAAGCTCCAAAATACAAGGCATATTGTACCTGCGCGAGGCGCTTGCCCTATGGCTGTCACGACCAGACTGTTACGCCGCTTTCCATTTTTTGAACGCGTTCCCGATGGGGAAATGAAGCGGTTGGCGCAGAGCGCCACACGCCACACCTTGCCAGCCAATTGCCTGGTCATCCGGCAGGGCGATCCGGGCGACGCCTTTTACATGATTGTTTCCGGCGCGGTCGAAATCGTGGACGCGTCGGAAGAAAGACGGCTCAATCTTTTGGGCGCGGGGCAATGGTTCGGCGATTATGCGTTGTTGGACGATCAACCGCGTTCCGCGTCGGTTCGCACCCGGACGCGCACGGTCCTCATCTCCCTTCCCAAAGCGCAGTTCCTCTGGCTGGTGACCACTTTTCCGGTGGCGCTGCACATTCTGGCAACCGGGATTCAGCAGCAGTTACGTGAACGTGACCGGGAATATCTTGCCGAAGTTGAAACACGCGCCCGGCAACTGGAGCAAGTCTACTATACCGCGCTCGACATTACGCGCCATTTGGACCGTGACAAGGCGCTGAAAGCCATTCGCGAACGCGCCATCGAATTGCTGCAAGCGGCGGGCGGCGACATTTATTTGTACGATTCACAAAGCGATATGCTCGTGCCGCAAGCCAGCGCGCCCGATGCGCCCAAATATCGCGTTGGCGTAGGGTGCGCGGGACGCGCGTACGCCTCGGGCAAACCGCGCATTGAAAGACCGACGCGGCGCACCCAGCGGCACGAACTCGCCGCGCCGATTCAATTGTCAGACCCGCATGGCAAGGAACGCCAATTGGGCGCGCTGCGCGTCTATCGCGCCGGTGACGGGGACGCGTACCAAAAGTCGGACTGCACGCTGCTCGAATTGTTTGCCAGCCAAGCGGCAATCGTGATCGAGAATGCGGACCTGGTGAGCATGCGTGTCGCACAAGGGCAACTGGACAAGGAATTGCAAGATGCGCGTCGCGTGCAGCAGCAACTGATTCCCGCCGAGCCGCCGCATTTGCGCGGCTATCAAATCGCGGCATTATGGCACCCCGCCAAGCAAGTCAGCGGCGATTATTACGATTTCATCTCATTGTCGGAGGCACGCATCGGCTTGGTCATTGCGGATGTTTCGGGGAAAGGATTGGACGCGGCGCTGTTTATGGCCAATGCGCGCGCGACCCTGCGGGCGAGTGCGGGCGCGGGCGGGTGCCCTGCCGAAATCGTTGCGCGCGCCAACAACACGCTGGCGCACGATTCGACCGGAATTTTTGTCACGGCATTTTTCGGTATTTTGGATCCAAACACGGGTGTATTTTCGTATGTCAATGCGGGGCATAATCCGCCCTTGCTTTATCGCGCCCAAAGCCAAACACTCGAGGTCCTCAAAACCGGCAATCTGGCGCTCGCGATTGTGACGGGCATGGCATATCAGGCACACGACCTGTGCCTCGAACCCGGCGATTTACTTGTACTTTATACCGACGGCGTTACCGAAGCGACGAATGCAGAGGACGCGCTGTTTGACCTCGAACGCCTCCACGCCGCGCTGTATGCCGCTGCCGATGGAACCGCTCAGCAAGTTATTCAAGAAATTGATGCCCGCGTCCGCACCTTCACCGGTGCGTATCCGCAAAGCGACGACATTACGGTCGTTGCGCTGCGCCGGACATAAACCCGCCCATGTTCTTTCAATTGCCCCGCCTGGCAGTTTTGTTCGTCCTCTTGCTGCCCCTCTTGCTCGGCTATATTGTCGCCCAGCGGCGGCGGCGTAAATTCGCGCTGCGCTACGCCAGCGTCGAACTGGTGCGCGCTTCCAAACGCGGGCGCGGTTGGCGACGCCACATTCCTCCGTTTTTGTTTTTGGCAATGTTCGCCGCGCTCATTTTCGGGTTAATGAAACCCGCAATCCTCGTGCGCGAACCTTCGGACGAAGGCATTGTCATTGTGACCTTGGACGTGTCGGCAAGCATGTGGGCGACGGATATGTATCCCAGCCGTATGGAAGCGGCAAAGCAAGCGGCGCAAGTCTTTGTCAACGAACTGCCTGAAAAGATGCGCATCGGCGTCGTCTCGTTTAGCGAAACCTCGTATCTCAATCAAGTGCCCACCACGAACCGCAGTCAGGTTGCCAAAGCGATCAAAAAATTGGAACCGCGCAGTGGGACGGCGATTGGCAATGGCTTGATTACCTCCTTCGATGCCGTGTACGGCGCAATGGGTTCGGAACTGCCGCAAGTGGACAAGGGCATCTATGCGCCCGCCGTGATCGTCCTTTTGACGGATGGTGAAAACACCGATGGTCCACCGCCGCTCGAAGTGGTAGATCAGGCCATCACGCATGGTATCCGCGTCTATACTATCGGCGTCGGTTCGCCGGAATCGGTGACGATCAAGCGCGGCAATGCCGCCATTCAAGCGCGCCTCGACGAAGACACGCTGAAACAAATCGCGCAAATGACTGATGCAAAATACTATAACGCCGCGACCGAAAAAGATTTGCGCGCGGTGTATCAAAATCTGACGACACAGCTCGTCACGCGGATTCAACCCCACGACATTTCGTTCATGTTTATCGCGCTTGGTTTTTTCTTGGGCGTGGTTGCCTTGGCGTTTTCGCTGCTGTGGTCGAATCGCCTGCCGTAAATAAAAAATGCGGGGCGAACGCCGCCCCGCATCGCATCATTTCGTTTCCTCCCGTCCGCGCAAGCGTTCCAGTTCCGCGCGCAAGCGCGCACTCTCCTCTTCTGCCGCGTGACGCGCACGCATCTCTTGCGCGAGTTGCTGGTCCAATTTTTCTACCTGTTCATCCAATTTTTCTACCTGTTCATCCAATTCTTCTACGCGCTCATCCAGCTCTTCCACACGTTCACTCAACTCCGGCGGCGTCAACAAGTATTCTCCGCGCTTGGGGTCAAAGAGGCGCAGCGTATTGCCTTCCACGCGCAGCTCCAAGCCCAACACCTCGCTGTACAATTTCGTCCCGTTCGTAACTTCATATACACCGTTGACCAGACGGTGCGCGCGCAAGGGGGGGGTGAGATATTCACCCAATGGGTCAAAGATGTAAAACTCTTGGACGCCGAGCTCTTCGTATAACACGCGCTTGTCGCCCAAGTCCTGGCGGCGCGTGCTGCGTGAGCTCAACTCGATTACGGCATCCGGTCCCTTGCCTTCTTCCCAAATTCTGTAGATACGGCGAACATGTTTGGGAACGCCTTTTACGACAAAGACATCGGGCGCAACCACTTCGGTCGGGTCGCCTTCGACATAGTACATCATCATGTTGCCGCCCACATATACATCTTGTGCGTGTTCAAAATAGGTACGCAAGACAAACACGAGCGCCAACAATTGCAGCATGTGGAGTTCGCTCTCTGCCATCGGTTTGCCGTCCGATTCGGGATATTCGATTGTGGTTTGACGCGGAATCACTGGCGCAACCATATTTTCGACCTCGCCGCCATGATAGGACAGATGCGAATAGCTGTCAAAGTCATCCAGACCCCAAGTGGTTTTTCAACGCTATCACCCATCGAGTCGCGGAACCCTTCAAAAACACTTGGGGTCTTGGATGCCGCCCGCCAAACAAGTAATTGTCAGGGGTCAACACATCGTGAACACTAATTTGACCTTTAACGACCTTACTTGCCCTTTGACGCCCCTTGGCGTCTCATCGAAATGTTCACGATGTCGCGAACCCTAACAAGTAATCCTATCAAAACCAAACCCACCGCGCCGCCAATCAAGAGCACGGGTTTTGCCAAAAACGTGTGTTTGTGCAAGTCGAAATAACCGTCTCCCAAAACGGCAGTGACGACAACATACAGGTACACCGCAGTGAATAGCCATTGCGCCAGCGCAAGTTCGATGAAAGGGCGCGGCGTCGCTTTGAAAATTGCGTATGCCAACACGATGGCGCTAACGCCCGCGCTCAACACCAGCCACGCGGCGAGCGCGCGATACATTGGCAGTGATAATGCGTGAATGAATGAGCTGATACTCCACGTCAGCGAGGGGAAAGCAATCTCAACCGTCGCAAAATCGCCGCCTGCAACTTGTCCTAACTTGGGAATAATCCACACGCGTGTATCGTCGAGCACTGGCAGGGCGAGACGCGCAAATATCCACGGATCGCGTACACCCAATTGCAGAAACGCTGTAAACGGAAGCTCACGCGCAGCCACCGCGCAGTCGTCGAGCGCGGGCTGCATTTGGTACCATGTCTTGCCAATGTACGGCGCGCATTTTTCCGGCAAACCCAAAAGGTGCAAGCCGTCGAGTGGGTCGTTCATGGCAGGCAGGAGCGCGCCAAAGTATGCATCCGCGCTGGTGACCATTTGCACGGCGCGCATGTAACCGGGGCGCGCGTTTTGCGCCGTTTGGATTTCCAGCGCAAGCACACTCGCGACCAGAACGACGACGATGCCCGAAACAATTTTCCAGCGCGCTGTCAAATGCCACTGCACAATGCCCACCAAGATTAACCAAAGCACAAGCACGAACGGCAGCGCGAGATTTTGCAGACGCGCGGCGCCCAACAAAAAGAGACTCAACGCCAATGCGAACAAAATCTGGGACGACCAATCGCGCGTTATCAAAATATACGCGGCAAGCACGACGCTTGCAATGAGAAACAGCACAGCCGCGAATTCGGTCAAGAATGTGTTGGCATAGAGCGTGATAAATGGGTCGCTCAATACGAGCGCGAAAACGACTGCAAGTCCAAGCGCGGCGGACAGTGAAACGCGCGCATAGAGCAGCAACAGCGCGGCGACGATTCCACACAGCGCGATTGCCGAAACCATTCCTAACGCGTGCAGGTCAAAACTGCGGGGCGCATCCCGCGCGGCAAACAAATGATTGACCACCCGCGCGGCGTCAATCAAAATCGTCTGCGAGGTCAAGTAACACGCGTCTTTGATGGGGCTGCCCGCAAAGACATAATGCGAAAACGGTTCGCCATGCACTCGCGGGTCAGTCGTCTCGAGCGGTGTATCCGCTCGCAAACCATAACATGCCAGGATGCGAAAAAAATCGCCCGTGTTGGCATAACCGACTAGTGGAGTTTGCGCGGTTACGGCAAAAACGCGAAAACATCCCCACGCAAACAAGAGCAGAATCAGCGCGATGATTCCCGCGCGCTTTTTGCGGACGCAGAACATCTTTCTTTGAGACACGGATGGCTCAAAGGGCACAGAATTGATTGCAGGTCTGCCATTGAATTCTTTGCGCCGCTGGTGTACCCTTGCAAGTTCCGCTTTTACGCGAGACCAGAGTGAATCATTTTTGCTTGGCGCGAAGAGAATTCTCGACAAGCCAAACAACGCGAGCGCGCCAATTCCGATCAAAAGCAAAATCGCATTATCTATTTGTTCCAATTCTGCGAGGTGCGGCGAAAAATCCTGCCCCGTGCGCAGCGAACCGCCCTTGCCGCGCGAGCGCACCACCAGCAAACCATTTTCGATTTGATACTTTGTGATTCTACCGTGCGGTTTCAGGAGTGCGGCAATTTCAGAGGGCGACCATTCACGCGCGGCAAAGAGCGTTTGGACACGCAAACTGCGGATCTCGATTTCCCTCTCGCCACTCTCTATCAAAAAAGCAAGCGAGGGAGTGGATTCGTTGTCAAGCCCAAAACGCGCCAGCGTAAAATCTTCACCTTGACGGACGGTTGCGCGCGCCGAATTGTATTTGTAGTACGGGATAAATGAGCCAGCAGGTTGAATTTCGAGGTGCAGCTTGAGCGCAGGCGCCGCGCGCGCCTCCAGCACCACTGCCGCCGGTTGAATGTGGCGCACGAGCAGCAGCGCCGCGAGCGCGAGCAGAATGATTCCTCCTGCGAACATCGCGCCGGTTGCAAGCGATTGTCGTGTATTGAATTTGCACGAAAAGGAAAGGAGGCGCGCACAAATTGCGCGCACCCCTGAGTTTGATGACTTGAACATTGATTTTGCTTACAAAACTTCGACATCATGCGGCATGGATTCTTTTAACCCCGCACTAGTCATGCGCACAAAAATCGCCTTTTCGTGAAATTCTTTAAGATTGTGTGCGCCGCTGTAACTCATGCCCGATTGAATCCCGCCGACCAACTGGGTCAAGACTTCGCGCGCTTTGCCGCGATACGGCACCGCCGCTTCGACGCCTTCCGCGACGTATTCGTCCAAATCTTCTTGCGCCACGCGTTCGCCGTCGCGCTCTTTGCGGTCGCGATTCGCGGCGGTGGATGCCATGCCGCGCGACGCTTTGTATTTGTGTCCCTTGCGCGTCATCAACAGCCCCGGGCTTTCGTCGGTGCCCGCGAGCAGCGAGCCAATCATTACCGTTTCCGCGCCGGCCGCCAACGCTTTTGCTGCATCGCCGGGATGACGAATACCGCCGTCGGCAATCACCGGCACATCATAGTCACGCGCGACTTGAACACAATGGATGACGGCAGTCAACTGCGGCACGCCCGAACCCGCGACGAGACGCGTCACACAAATCGAACCGGGCCCGACGCCGACTTTGACCGCGTCCGCGCCCGCGTCGAGCAGACGTTTGGTACCGTCCGCCGTTGCGACATTGCCCGCGATAATCTGTGCGCCGGGAAAACGCCTGCGGATGTTGCACAGCATTTCGATTTCTTGTTTCGAATCGCCGTGTGCAATATCCACGACGATGCAATCCGCGCCTGCCTCCAACACGCATTCGACGCGTTCCATATCGCGCGGTTTCACGCCCACCGCCGCGCCGACCGCCAACCGCCCGCGCGCATCTTTCGTCGCGTGCGGATACTGCATTTGCTTCATAATGTCCTTGAGCGTAATCAAACCTGCGAGGCGTCCCTCTTCATCCACCAGCGGCAGTTTTTCGATGCGATGTTCGTGCAGAATTTTTTCCGCGTTCGCCAAGGTCGTATTGGCGGGCGCGGTGACAACATTTTTTTGCAAAATCAAAATGCCGCCGGTGCCGGTTTCGTCCACTACGCGTTTCGCATCGCCGACGGTGTGCGTCATATTCAACGCGAACGGATGATCCACGACGAACGATTCGGTCTTTTTCACGCGCGTGATTTGCGCGGTCTGTTCCTCGACGCTCAAGAAACGGTGAATGATGCCGATGCCGCCTTCGCGCGCCATCGTAATCGCCATTTCTGCTTCCGTCACCGTGTCCATGTTCGACGACACAATCGGAATCTGCATTTTGATTTTGCGCGTGAGTCGCGTTTCGACGCTCAAGGTTTTGCGCGATGCGACGTCGGAAAATTGCGGCGCCAACAGTACGTCGTCGTAGGTTAGGGCAATGTCGGGTAGGATTGTCATAGGAAAGCCCCCAAACATCGGACACAGATGCCACAGATTTTTTATCTGTGAAATCTGTGGCATCTGTGTCCAAAAATCTCGTTGGGAAAAAACGTTACTCGGCAAAAATAATTTTATTGCCCTCGAATCTATCAATCACTGCCAGCGATTCGACTTGGACCCCCAAGTCCGCGAGCGCGCCGCGTCCGCCTTCGAATGATTTTTCAATCACCGCGCCGATGCCGACCAACGCCGCGCCGCCTTGCCGGATAATGTCAACGAGCGCGCGAATGGTCAAGGACGAGGCAAGAAAATCGTCAATGATGAGAATGCGGTCTTCGGGCGACAAAAATTCGTGCGACACCATCAGCGTTACCTCACCGCCTTTGGTGTGTGACGGCGCGGTCGCCTGATACGGTTCCTGCGAAAGTGTAATCGGTTTGTTCTTGCGCGCAAATACGACCGGCACCTGCAGCATCATGCCCGTCGCCAACGCGGGCGCGATGCCGGAAATTTCCGCCGTCAAGATTTTGGTCGCGTGTTGATGCCGAAAGCGCCGCGCAAACTCATACCCGATGCCTTGCATCAGCAGCGGGTCCACTTGATGATTCATAAAGACATCCACTTTGAGGATGCCGTTGCCGAGATAACGTCCTTCGTTTTGGATGCGCTCGCGCAGCCAGTGCATGTAGGTGACTTCGCGGTCGTTCATGGGGCCTCCGGAATCAGTAATCAGTTATCAGTAATCAGTTATCAGTGGTCAGTTTGGTGAGTGAATTATCGCATAGGAGTGTGGGGAGGGGCAAACGCGATTTGGGATTGCGAGACTTGCATGGAACGTTTATAATTCATGCGGAGGGAAAAAACTATGGCAATTCAAGAGCGTTATATTGTGGATGCGCTGGGACACCGTATTGCAGTAGTGTTGGATACGGCAGAGTACGAACGCCTGCTCGAGGAATTGGAAGAACTGCGCGAACGTGATGAGATGCGCAATTATGACCCAACGAAGGATCCTGATGAAGGATTGACGCTGCGCGCGGATTTTCGCGCTAAACTGTTGCAACAAGAAGCGGCGTATAAGGCAGGCGAGTTGAAAGGAAAACCGCTGGAACAAGTGGCAAGCGAGCTAGGGCTTGACGACGATGTATGACGTCATTATTTTGCCAGAAGCAGAGCGGGACCTCGCGCGTCTCGACAGACCGATGCAAAAGCGCATCCGCGAGCGATTGAAATGGGTTGGGGAGCATTTTGAGGAAATCCGCCCTGAAGCTCTCAAAGGCGAGTTTGCGGCGTACTATAAAATTCGTATCGGCGATTATCGCGCGATCTATCAATTTGACCACACGCTGCAAACAATCACCGTGTTCAATATTCAGCACCGCCGCGAGGTGTATGATTGACAAAATGCTCTTTGTTGTGGAAGCGTTGCACGATTGCGAAGGCGCGACATAAGAGCGAAATGAGCAAGAGGTGAAACTCATGAAAACAA
The DNA here is from genome assembly GCA_016209205.1 of Chloroflexota bacterium. Classification (GTDB taxonomy): domain Bacteria; phylum Chloroflexota; class Anaerolineae; order UBA4142; family SHND01; genus SHND01. Next base: position 30,869 of record JACQWQ010000071.1, on the reverse strand, counting down.
ACCAACGCCCATGGCAAAAAGGAGCTACCGAGCTTATCAGCCATGCTCTCCTCCATTTGCACAAAAACTCCGAGTTTGATCAGCGTATTGCATTTCTGTTACTTGATGTAGGCGTGGAAACGGTATTCAAGACCTTTCTTACGTTGGGCGAAAAAATTGGAGGACCTAAAATTGATTGGGAAGGTGGCAAGAAAGCAGTTGATAAATGGGATTTTCCGATTTTGTGCGATGCTATCGCCAGAGTCGCGAGTGACCAAATACATGGAATAGACCTCCAGGACGTTCGATATTTTCATAGTCACCGCAACAAGCTTTACCATGAGGAAGACGGTATCACGATTAGACCTTCAAATGTGAAAGAATACGCCTCGCTTGCAGTTGAACTACTCAAGCGCCTCTTGGATGTGGATTTGTCAGAGGAATTACGAGCGCCAGAGATTGAGGCGAAGCGCGTGGCTGAGATTGAAGCCAAAAGCATGGAGGAGGAACGCGCGTATCAGAATCGAATTCAGACTCTACGAGACGCGCTGGAGAAAATTTATCGCGCCGCGACACTTGCGATTGAGAGAGTCTATCCGCCCCTTGCTCTACCTAGTTTTCAACAATCCTATAACGAAGTCTTAGAATACGCGAAAGAGCATAGCGACCTGGATTCGGATTCACTACCACTCGATCTGCAAAAAAAACTAGAGAAAACGTATACAGTCATTCCAAAAAGATTTAGGCGCCATATCGGGGAATTATCCACTCCGGAAGATTTCTATCTCAACATACTGAATGAGATCGGAGTCTTTCATGGTTATCATTCGCGCGATCAAATCCAATCTGCTAAAGAGTTCCTAACGCGGGTTGAGAATAATGAGCCAATCGTCATGGTTCAGATCGAGGAAGAGTACGACACCCTTCCAAATGAATTTCCCATTCGCGATTATATTCAACCGCAAGCTGAAAAATGGACAGCCGCGTTGAACGCGATGCGGCAGATAATTGAGTGGTGGACGAATCAGAGGGACTTGGCAGAAACGACGGTCTTGGATGAGATTGAAAGCGCTGCCGATCCGTCGCAAACGAACGAAGGGAAGGATTGGCGCGAATTTTGGGGTTCTATCAAAAAATTCAGAATAAGCGATGATGCTGCGTTGAATATGTTTTAGCCGCGTGAGCGATCACAACTTGCTCATCAATTAGAAATAGACAAAGAGAAGGAGATTCTCCATGTATCAAACCTTAACCGTTTCCGACATGCTGTATCAGAAATTACAGACCACTGCCCACAATGGCGGGTTTGAGAATCTGGAAGAGTTTATCCAAAAACTCATCGAGGTTTGGCAAGCGCAAACAGAAGAGCTGCACCGTCGCCAAGAACAGGTGCGTCGTATTGATGAAATGCGCGCGCGTCTGTTGAAAACTTACGGCGAAATGCAAGACAGCACAGAGTTGATTCGCGCGGATCGCGAGCGGTGAAGATGGACAGAATCGTCATTGATAGCAGCGTTGTCATCAAGTGGTTTGTGACAGAGCCATTATCCGCAGAGGCGCGGCGTGTTCTGGAAGGTTACGAGTCGGGCGAGTTGACATTGCTTGCGCCCGATTTGCTCGTCGCTGAAATCGGAAACATTGTCTGGAAAAAAATCCGGCTCCAGGGGTTAGCCAAAGCAGACGCGGAGCAAATCATTGCCGCATTTCGAGAAATGGATATCGCGTTGATCCCTTCGGCTGAATTGTTGGGGCACGCATTTCAAATTGCGATGGCGCATGAACGTACGGTGTACGATTCGCTGTACATTGCTTTGAGTGAGCGCGAACAATGTGTCTTTATTACAGCCGATGAAAGATTGGTCAACGCCGTCAACAAATCATTTCCAAAAACGGTCTGGGTTGCCAATTGATCATTGAATCCGTAATGGACGAACGAATTTGGCAGTCGCGCGTTGTGCGCCCTGTTGTATTATTCGCCCTCTCTATCGCTTCTCCCCTTTCCCCCACCCAACTCTCTCTCTCGTCTCCAGTGTTGTCGGCGTCGTGCCAATCAATTCTTTCACGCGCGCCAACAATGAATTGGTGTAACGCGGAAACTTGTCCGCGTACTCTTCCAACCGCGCCAGATTGATTTCGCGCAAATCCAGTTCCGCAATGTCAAGCGTTGCTTTGCCGCGACTCGATAGATACAATTCATCCAGCAGCGCCTTTTCGGGCGTGGCGATATAGATTCCGTTCTCGAGCGCATAGCCAAAGAATAAATCGCGTTTCAAGCGGCGATATTCGATCTGCACATTTCCCAACATCATTTTTTTCGACGGGCGCGTCGTGGCGAATGTCAACGTATAGGGAATCTGCGAGAGGATGCCGTATTTTGACAACGCGCTCTCAAACGAAAGATAGGAGGGAAAGTACAACTCGCTTGCTGCCTTTTCGCTTTCCGTCGGCGCGAGGGCGAGCTTGTACACATTTTTGCGGAGCCGCACGAGAACGCCCGCTTGCACGAGCCGCGTCAATGTCACGTACAAACTCGCGCGCGGCAGCCCCAAAATTTTTTCAAGGTCTGTCGCAGTAAAGTACGGTTTGGGCAAACCGAGCAATCGGGAAATCAGCGCCGAGTCTTTGGGGCGGATGCGAGCCATGCGTCAACGACTCTCCAATACGAACGCGGCAACAGGCGATGTAATTCTGCTTTTGCCAGCTCTATATCGAATCCTGTCAAATCCACTTGCGCCTCTTGCTTGAGCAATTGATGAATGAACCAATAATCAAACACATCCCGCGCCGCGCGCCGATTTTTGAGCGCATCTTTTTTTTCGCGCAGCATCAATTCCAACGTGGCGACACGCGCGAGAACGGTCAAGGGCGCGTGCTGGCTTGTGATAACGCGTTCGGTAAAATCTTCACCCTGAACGAGTTTGCCCTTGCGTTTGGAAATTTCGATTTTGATCTGAAACGCGCGCGTCAAAAAATTTTCCTTAATTTTCGCGCCGGCAAAGAGCGTATAGAATTTCGCGCGACTCTCGATGCCGACAATTGCAGGGTATTTGTTCGTGCTCCTTTGGAGCACAGCGGCAAATTTTTCTGCGTCCAATTCCCCAATGGCGCTGAAATCCAAATCCTCTGAAAAGCGCGGCGAGCCATACACCAAGCGCAGCGCGGTGCCGCCCTTGAAGACAAGGTGCGCGCCGAATTCACTTTCGTAGAGTTCCTTCAACAGCAGCAACTCGTACTCTTCGCGCACGATAAAGTCAATGCTGATTTGTTGTTGGGCAGCCAACGCTCTAGCAGCTGTAAGATCCATGATTGCTATACCTTGACAAAATTGTATAGTTTCATCAATCTATTTTAAGTGGGAACGCGAAATCTGTCAACGATTATTAACAGTAACGTTAATTTTCATAAAACTATTTTGTCGCTCTCCAACAACAAAAAAACACCGCCAAACGCAAGCGTCTGCGATGCTCTACTTTTTCCGCAGTTCCCGCAGTTCCCTCATTTCCCGTTCCCTCCTTTCCCTCCGTTCCCGCAGTTCCCTCAGTTCCCGTTCCCATGATGCTCCTGCAAACTCCGCACCCTCAACTCTTTCATTTGCAGCGCGCGTATCGCCCCCACCGCCGCCGCCGTTGCCGATAATGTCGTCAGCAGCGGCACGCGATACCGCACCGCCGCGCGGCGCAATTCTTCACCGTCGCTGTGCGCTTGACGACCGAGCGGCGTGTTGACAATCAAATCAATTTCCCCGCGCGCAATCGCGTCGAGAATGTGCGGCGCACCTTCCGAAACTTTGTTGAGCGTTTCGACTTGCAAACCAACGCGGCGCAGCCATTCCGCCGTGCCGCGCGTCGCGCATAAATCCCAGCCCAACCGACATAAATCGCGTGCGAGTTTCACGATTGCGCCCTTGTCGAAATCGTTGACGCTCAAAAACGCGCGTCCTTTCGTGGGCAGCAATGTGCCTGCCGCCATTTCGGCTTTGGCGAACGCGTGACCGAATGACGACGCGTGCCCCATCACTTCGCCCGTCGAACGCATTTCGGGTCCGAGACGCACGGGCGTACCGTCAAATTTGTCGAACGGCAGCACAACCTCTTTTACAAAAAATCCGTCAACGTGCGGTTCCGCGACGAAACCAATTTCGCGCAGCGTTTTGCCCGTCGCGATTTGCGCGGCGATGCGCGCGAGCGGCACGCCCGTTGCTTTGCTCACAAACGGCACCGTGCGACTCGCGCGTGGGTTCACTTCCAACACGTAAACGACTTCATCTTTGATCGCAAACTGCGCGTTCATCAAGCCGCGCACGCCGAGTTTCAACGCGAGGCGCGTCGTATAGTCGCGCATAATGTCGAGATGATATTGCGAAATTTTGAACGGCGGCAAAACACACGCGCTGTCGCCCGAATGAATCCCCGCTTCTTCAATGTGCTGCATGATGCCCCCAATCACGACATCTGCGCCGTCGCACACACAGTCCACGTCTATCTCGAACGCGTCTTCCAGATAACGATCAATCAAAACGGAGTGTTCCGACGCATGAACACTTGATGTTGCAACCAAATGTTCATGCGTCGCAGTGGCAACACTCGCGGCTTGTTCGATAAAATGTGCGAGGTCGGCGTCGTCGTATACAATCGCCATCGCGCGTCCGCCCAACACGAACGACGGGCGCACCATCACCGGATAACCGATGCGCGTCGCCACACGTCGCGCTTCGATCAACGAACGCGCGGTGCCGTGCTCGGGCGCGGGAATGTCTAACTCGCGCAGCAGCGCGCCAAAACGCCCGCGATCTTCTGCCGCATCAATGGCATCGGGCGACGTGCCCCAAATTTTCACGCCCGCGTTTTCCAATGCGCGCGCCAGATTGAGCGGTGTTTGTCCGCCAAATTGAATCAACACGCCGTCGGGTTTTTCCAACTCGATCACGTCCATCACATTTTCAAATGTGACCGGTTCAAAATACAAACGGTCGGCAGTGTCGTAATCCGTGCTCACCGTTTCGGGATTGCAGTTGAGCATGATCGTTTCGACATCCAAATCTTTTAACGCGTAGCACGCGTGCACACAGCAATAGTCAAACTCGATGCCTTGTCCGATGCGATTCGGTCCGCCGCCGAGAATCAACGCTTTGCGCCGCATTGTCGGTTCCGCTTCGTCGCGTGTTCCCGCGTACGTCGAATACAAGTACGGCGTGAACGCCTCAAATTCCGCCGCGCACGTATCCACACGTTGATACACCGACTTGACGTTTGACGCATCACGTTTCACTCTCACCTGCATCTCACTCGCGCCAACCAACTCCCCAATCGCGCGGTCGCTGAATCCATCGCGTTTCGCGCGGCGCAACAATTCCGCATTTAACGAACCAAGCGACTCTTTTGACAACGCGCGTTCGGTTTCCACAATGGCGCGCAATTGTTCCACAAACCAAACGTCGTATCCCGATTCATGCGCCACATGCGCGATATTCAAGTCCCCAGTCTCCAGTCTCCAGTCTCCAATCTCGTTTCTCGTTTCTCGTTTCTCGTTTCTCTTTAACCCATACGCGCCAATTTCCAAACCTCTTATCGCCTTCTGCAGCGCCTCCCGAAACGTCCCGCCCAGCGCCATCACTTCGCCCACCGATTTCATTTGTGGTCCAAGTGTCGCGTCCGCGCTTGGAAATTTTTCAAACGCCCAGCGCGGAATTTTTACGACGACATAATCAATGCTCGGCTCGAAACTCGCGGGCGTGACACGCGTAATATCGTTTTTGATTTCGTCGAGTGTGTAACCGACCGCGAGCAGCGCGGCGATTTTGGCAATCGGAAAGCCCGTGGCTTTGGACGCGAGCGCGGAAGAACGCGAAACGCGCGGGTTCATCTCAATCACCACCAGCTTGCCGTCGCGCGGGTTCACCGCGAATTGCACATTACTGCCGCCGGTTGCCACGCCGACCGCGCTCAACACTTTTTTTGCCGCGTCGCGCAAACGTTGATATTCGCGGTCGGTGAGCGTCATCGCGGGCGCAACGGTGATGCTGTCGCCCGTGTGCACGCCCATCGCGTCGAGATTTTCAATCGAACAAATCACGACGAATTGGTCTGCCGCGTCGCGCATCACTTCTAATTCATACTCTTTCCAGCCCGAAACCGATTGCTCGATGAGCACCTGATTCACGGGCGACGCGCGCAAACCGCGTCCCGCGCGTTCGCGCAGCTCGTTCGCGTTGTACGCAATCCCCGCGCCTGCGCCGCCGAGCGTGAACGACGGTCGAATCAATACGGGATAGCCGATTTCGTCCGCGAGTTTTAGCGCGTCGTCCACGCTCGTCACCGTATCGCTTTCGGGAACATCAAGCGCGACCTCGCGCATCGCGGCTTTGAACAATTGCCGGTCTTCGGCGAGTTCGATGGAATGGACCTGCGCGCCCAATAGCTGCACATTGTATTTTTCCAACACGCCGCGCTTGCTCAATTCCACCGCGAGATTGAGCGCGGTCTGCGCGCCGACAGTCGGCAACAGCGCGTCGGGTTTTTCTTGTGCAATAATTTTTTCCAAAATCTCGACGGTCAGCGGTTCGATGTACGTCGCGTCCGCGAATTCAGGGTCGGTCATGATCGTCGCGGGATTGCTGTTGACCAAAATGACGCGATACCCTTCGCGCCGCAGCACCTTGCACGCCTGCGCGCCCGCGTAATCAAATTCGCACGCTTGACCGATCACAATGGGACCGGAACCGATAATGAGGACGGAAGAAATGTCGTTTCGTTTCATAAAGGATGAAGGATGAAGGATGAAGGATGAAAAAAGCGGGTTTCGATTCCGCCTTCATCCTTCCGCCTTCATCCTTTGCATAAATTCATCAAACAATCCCAGCGCGTCGTGCGTGCCCCCCGCGCTTTCGGGATGGAACTGCGCGGCGAGGACGTTGAGCGACGGCGCGCGTAATCCTTCCACGCAGTCGTCGTTGAGATTAAGATGTGTGATTTCGACGTGCGAGGGGAGGGAGCTGGCGCGGACGGCGAAACCGTGATTGTGTGTGGTGATTTCGACGTGCCCCGTGACCAGATTTTTTACAGGTTGGTTCGCGCCGCGATGCCCGAATTTTAATTTGTAGGTTTCGCCGCCAAGCGCGAGCGCGACGATTTGATGTCCGAGACAAATGCCAAAAATCGGTTTGCGTCCCAGCAGCGCGCGCACGTTTTCAATCGCGTACGTGACGGCGGCAGGATCGCCCGGGCCATTCGACAAAAAAATCCCGTCGGGATTCAACGCCAGCACCTCGTCGGCAGACATTCGCGCAGGCACAACCGTGACGCGGCAGCCGCGCGAGGTCAGCAACCGCAAAATGTTATGCTTGATTCCATAGTCATACGCGACGACGTAAAGGGGAGAGTGACGGGTGACGGGTGACGGGTGACGTTTCACGTTTGACGTTTCACGTTTCACGTTTGACCCTTCGCCATGCCCAGGGCGGGCTGTTTCACGTTTCACGTTTGACGCGTATTCGTACCAACGCTCCTCCGCTTTTTCATCCCAATGATACGCTTCCGCGCACGTCACGTACTGCACCAAATCCGCGCCGTTCATGTCGGGCGCGTCGAGCGCGCGTTGGTGTAGTTTTTCCGCGTCGAGAATTTCGGACGAGAGGACGCCGCGCATGACGCCGCGCGTACGCAAATGGCGCACGAGACCGCGCGTATCCAGTTCGGAAATGCCGACGACATTTTGCGCGCGCAAAAACGCGTCGAGCGCTTGTTCCGCGCGCCAATTGCTGGGGATGCGACTCGCGTCGCGTACCGCGAAACCGGACAACCACACACGCGCGGATTCCATATCCGCGCGATTGATGCCCGTATTGCCAATCTGCGCCGCCGTCATGACGACGATTTGTCCGTAATACGAGGGATCGGTGAGGACTTCTTGATAGCCCGTCAGCGAGGTATTGAAAACAACTTCTGCCGCGCGCGTTCCTTGCGCGCCAAATGCGACGCCGCGCCATTGCGTGCCGTCTTCCAACACCAGCCATGCTTCTGTCATCCAATGCTCCTTGGGTGGAATGCACGCGCGGCGCATTATAAAGGGGAATCGGAGAGATAAAAAATAGTCGCCCCGCCCCAACAGCTAGCCATTTCCTCCAACCCGTTTTATAATCCATCCTCGCCATGAGCGACTATGAACTCTTTGCGCTTTCGCCGCTCGATGGGCGCTACGCGCGCACAGTAGATTCGCTGCGCGAGTACATGTCCGAATACGCGCTCTTTCGCGACCGCGTGGGCGTTGAAATCGCATACCTGCGCGCGTTGTCACAACACACCGGCTTGGTCCGCAAATTGACCGCCGCAGAAGACCAATTCCTTCTTTCGATCCTCGAACTTTTTTCGACGGGCGCCGCACAGCGTATTCAAATGCTCGAACGCGAAACGCGACACGACGTCAAAGCGGTCGAGTATTTTTTGCGTGAACGCTTTGAGAACACGACGCTGCAAGACCTCGCGTCGTGGCTGCACTTTGGCTTGACCTCCGAAGACGTGAATCAGACCGCGATTGCGTTTGCGCTGCTCGAATCGCGCGACGTGGTCATCTTGCCCGAGTTGGATAAAGTGCTGACGCGTCTCAAGCAGCTCGCGCAAACGAACGCCGCGACGCCGATGCTCGCGCGGACGCACGGGCAGCCCGCCGTGCCGACGACGCTGGGCAAGGAATTGGCAAATTATTATGCGCGCCTGCGCGTCCAGTATACGCGTCTGCGCAGCCATAAATTCACCGCCAAGCTCACCGGCGCGGTCGGCAATTTCAACGCGCTCGCCGCTGCCGCACCTAAAGTAGATTGGTTGACCTTTCACACGCAATTTCTCGATTCGCTGGGCCTCGCGCCTTCGCTGCACAATACCCAGTTGATGCCGTACGACAATTGGATTCAATATTTTGATGCGCTGCGTTTGACCAATTCAATCCTGCTCGATTTTGTCCAAGATCTGTGGCGTTACATCAGCGACGATTGGCTGCGTCAAAAAGTGGAGCAGGTCCAAGTCGGTTCCTCGACCATGCCGCAAAAAGTGAATCCGATTGATTTTGAAAATGCCGAAGGCAATCTCGGCCTCGCGAACGCGCTCTGGGAATTTTTCGCGCGCAAGCTGCCCGTGTCGCGGTTGCAGCGCGATTTGTCGGATTCGACGACGCGGCGCACGTTCGGCGTCGCGTTCGGACATTCCCTCGTCGCGTGGCAAAGCATCTTGCACGGTCTCGATAAAATCGAACCGGACCCGGAAAATTTGCGCGCGGCTTTGGAAGCGCATTGGGAAATCATTGCCGAAGGGGCGCAGACGATTTTGCGCGCCGCGGGTGTGCCGGATGCGTACGAGCAATTAAAAACATTGACGCGCGGCAAAACGCTGACGCGCAACGCGTATTTGGTGTGGGTTGACACGCTCGCGCTGCCCGACGCGGTGCGTGAACAACTGCGCGCCTTATCGCCGACAAGTTATCTCGGACTCGCGGAACAATTGACCCACAAAGCATTGGAAGAATAATCAATGCACAATGGACAATGGGCAATGCACAATGGACAATGCACAATCGGCAATGCGCTTGACGTTTGACGCCTGACGCTTCATCCTTCACGTTTGACGTTTCACGTTTGACGTTTCACGTTTGACGCTTCACGTTTCACGTTTGACGTTTCACGTTTGACGTTTCACGCTTCACGTTTCACGTTTGACGTTTCACGCATCACGTCTTTGGGAGGACTCATGTCCGTCACAGTGATCATCGGCTCGCAATGGGGCGACGAAGGCAAAGGCAAGGCGATTGATTATTTTGCGCGCGACGCGAATTTTGTCGCGCGGTACAATGGCGGCAATAACGCGGGGCACACCGTCGTCAACGAACTGGGCACGTTCAAAATCCATCTCGTGCCGTCGGGAATTTTTTATCCGCACACGCAATGTTTGATGGGCAACGGTATGGTGATTGATCCGGCGGTGCTTGTGAAGGAAATGCAGGAAATCCGGGAAGCGGGCGTGAAATTTGAAAAGCGTTTGCATATCTCACAGCGCGCGCATCTCATCATGCCGTATCACAAGATCCTCGATGGATTGTATGAAGATGCCAAAGGCGCGGGCGCGACGGGCACGACGCGGCGCGGCATTGGACCCGCGTTCGCCGACAAAATTTCTTACAACGGTTTGCGCTGGGCGGATTTTATCGGCGGCACGTTTGACGAACGCCTGCAAGTGCAGCTCGGTTTGAAAAATAAAATCATCACCGCACTCGGCGGCGCCGCGTTCGATTACGAAACGGTGCGCGAGGAATACTGGAACTATTACGAACAACTCAAGCCATACATCACCGAACTCGCGCCCATCGTGCAAAAAGGTTTGACACAAAACAAAAACTTTTTGCTCGAACAGGCGATGGGTTCGCTGCTCGATCCCGATTGGGGCACGTATCCGTTTGTCACCGCATCTACCACGCTCGCGTCCGCCGCGACTGCCGGGCTGGGCATTCCACCGCGCAAAATTTCGCGTGTGATTGGCGTGACCAAAGCGTACACCACGCGCGTCGGCGCGGGTCCGATGCCGACGGAACTCGCCGACGATCATCCGGTGAGACCGCAGCTCTCCGAAACCGCCGCGACGACGGGACGCACGCGCCGCGCGGGTTGGCTCGATTTGGAAATCATCAAATTCTCCGCGCAAATCAACGGCACCGACGCGTTGTTTGTCACCAAACTCGACACGCTGAGCGGCATTGACGAATTGAAAATCGGCGTCGGCTACAAATTGGATGGCAAACCCGTGCATTACGCGGATTTGGATGCGGCGCGGCTCGGACGCGTCGAACCTATATTCCGTTCGTTTCGCGGATGGAGTGAAGATATTCGCGGCATTCGCAAGTTCCGCGCGCTGCCCCAGAACGCGCAGCGCTACGTGGAGGCGATTGAAAAATTGTCCGGCGTCCCTGTCCGCTTTGTCGCCAACGGTCCCGAGCGCGAGGCCGTGATGAAAAAATAGTCCACGAATAACACGAATCTTACAAAGCATGTCATTCCGAATGGAATGAGGATTGCAAATTTTTATTCCCCTTCAAGAATGCGCCAACCTTTCGCGTTGGCGATTTTTCGTAATGCTTCGTCGGGCGCAACGGCAACGGGTTGTCGGCTCAATTCCAACAGCGGCGCGTCGGCTCCGGTATCGCCGTACGCGGCGACGAGCGCGCCGTCGCCAATTTGTTCGCGCACGCGTTGGGCTTTTACTGCGTCCACGCCAATCGCCGCCGCGAGTTTTCCCGTCGCACGTCCGTTCACCATTTCGAGCGGCGTGCTGACACCGCGCACGCGTTCCAAATTCAGCTTGCGCGCGAACGCATTCGTGATGGGTTCGTACGCGCCCGACGCAATCAAAACTGTGCAGCCGCTCGCGTGATGTTTTGTCAATTCGTCCACGACCGCAACGCGCCGTTTCGCCCACATTTCGTTTTCCGCGACCCACTCTGCCAGCGTCTCTACCTCGACTCGAGAATAGCCGCGCAATAATTTTGCCTGATCCGCGAGCCAGCGATTTTTGAATGTTTGCTTGTCAACGATGCCTGCTTTGGCGAGGATTGCGCCGGGAAAATGCGTCGCCATAAAGCGGCGATATGCATTCGCGCGCCCGTGCGCTTTCAAATACGCGCCGATGCCGCGCCACGCTTCGCCTGCGGTGAGCGTGCCTTCCAAGTCGCTTGCCACAAAACAATTCATTGCGCCTCCATGTGATGGGGCAGCAACGGAACCGGGTTCCGTTGCTGCCCGCCAATACTAAAACGCCGTTTACCTTGACAAGTTGCGCCGTGCGCGAACGATCGTTTTGTCTCTTTTGCAAAAACTGCGGGCTATGTTATAAATGACGCGCGAAATTCTCTGCACCGCCGATTTGGTCCATGCGCGAACTCTTTCTCATACTTTCCCTGCTTCTTCCGCCCTCGTCTCAGCCGCTGGTCGTTCAACAAAACAATCAAGTGATTGACTGCCAAGCCGAAGGACGCCCCGTCATCGTCGGCAATGGCAGCGAGACGGGTATTGTCGTTCAAGGCAAGACCGGCGTCATTATTCAAAACTGCACCGTCAAGGGGTTCGACCTCGGCTTGCTCGTCGCCGATTCGTCCGATGTGATCGTGCGCAATTCCGATTTCAGCGGCAATCACGTAGACGACAATTCGATTCTCGATTTGGGCGGTTGGGCGCCCAAGGGCGGAATGATGTTTCACAATGTCACCAATTCGGTCATTCAAAACGTCACCGCGCGCGGGAACGTGCAAGGCATCCAAATTGTACAAGGTGGAAATAATACCCTGCGCGGGAGTGACGCCAGCAACAATCGCGGGTGGGGCATTCGCTTGCTCAATTCGACCGGCAATCGCGTCGAAGACAACGTCGCCAGTTACAACAATCGCAGCTGTCCCGAATGGGGACGCAACGCGGGCTGCGAATCCGCCGGCATCGTGCTGGTCAACAGCGACAACACGACCGTCGTCGGCAATACAGCGAATTTTTCCGGGGATGGAATTTATCAGGGCAACACACCCGACCGCGCGAGTCACAACAACGCGTTTTATTGGAACACGCTCAACGACAATGTCGCCAACGGTATCGAGGCGACCTTTTCGCACGATAACCGTTTTATCGGCAACGAGCTCCAGCGCAACAACTACGCGTTCTGGCTCGGCTATGCCTCGTGGGCGCTCGTCAGCGGCAATTACACGAACGACAATCGCGTGATGGACTGCCGCGCGGAACATTCAAATAACATCGTCGTCGAGGACAACACGTTTGCAGATTGTCCGCAGTGACAGTGTATCAGTGACCAGTGATCAGTCATCAGTAACCAGTGAGCAGTGAACAGTGACTGATGACTGATCACTGATCACTGATAACTGTACAAAGAGGGGAACATGGAACGTCGAATCATTCACACCGAAAATGCGCCGAAAGCGATTGGACCCTATTCACAAGCCGTTCGGACAGGTGATCTGATTTTTTGTGCGGGACAAATTTCGCTTGACCCCGCGACCATGAAATTGGTACAAGGCGACATTGCGGTACAAACGCGTCGCGTGTTGACCAATTTGAGCAATGTGTTGGAAGCGGCGGGCAGTTCGCTGAGCCGTGTAATGAAAACGACCGTGTTTCTTGCGAATCTAGATGATTTTCAAGCCATGAACGCGGTGTATGCAGAATTTTTCGCCGAGCAGCCGCCCGCGCGTTCGACGATTCAAGCCGGACGTTTGCCTGCGGGTGCCCTGGTCGAAATTGAAGCGATTGCGGTGGCAAACTGAGTGGCAAGGGACAAGTGACAGGTGACTTGTGACTTGTGACTTGTAACTTGTGACTTGTGACTTGTGACTTGTGACATGAGTTTCCCTGTCACCCGTCACTCGTCACCTTACCCATTCAGTCAGTTGCCAAATCACTCTTTTCGTCTATAATGATTTGTGTCGGCAGAAATTTTGCCGATCACATTTGCTACGTCACCACCACGGCACGTCGGAGTTAATTTAATGGATTCGGTTCACGGGAGCCAGGCGCCCCAGGGAGGAGAAACCTCACAAAACTCTAGTGAAGCGACCAAACCTGTCGTCTCACAAAAAAAGACTGCGCCCAAGGCAGCCAACGACAAGAATGCCAATTTCATGGCATCGCTGTCGGCGGAAGAATACACGTACAAGCGCCCCAAATATGGGGATATTGTATCGGGCGTGGTCGTACGCGCCGCGCCGCACGAAGTTTTGGTTGACATCGGCACCAAATCTGAGGCGATTATCGCGTCCAAAGAAGTCGAAGAATTAGCGCGCGAAGGCAAACGCCCGCAGGTCGGCGATGAAATTCTCGCCTTTGTTTTGAAATCCGAAGATCAGGAAGGTCTCACCGTTCTTTCCGTTGCGCGCGCTCAAGAAGAACGGGATTGGCGCGACGCCGAAGTTTCACAAAAAGCGGACGCGATCATCGAAGCTCAGGTTGCCGGTTACAACAAGGGTGGGTTGATTGTACGCGTTGGAAAAATTCGCGGCTTTGTGCCCGCGTCCCAATTGGAAATTGCGTCGCGCGGACGTGGGGAACGCGATCTGACCGAAGCAGACCTTGCGGCGCAAACAGGCAAGAAACTCAAACTCAAGATTATTGAAATTGATCGCGCGCGCAATCGGCTGATCCTTTCCGAGCGCGCGGCAATGCGTGAAGTGCGGCGGGACGCCAAAGCGCGCCTCTTGGAAGAAATCCAAGACGGTGACGTACGCACCGGCACTGTGACGAGTGTTGCCGATTTCGGCGTCTTTGTAGACCTCGGCGGCTTGGACGGGTTGATTCACGTTTCGGAATTGTCCTGGTCGAAAATCGGACACCCGAAGGAGATCGTCAAACCCGGCGATACCGTACAAGTTCAAGTGCTCGGGATTGATCGCAACAAGAATCGCATTGCGCTTTCGATGAAACGTCTGGCGCCCGAGCCGTGGACGACGATTGAGGATCGCTACGCCGTCGGGCAGTTGGTGAGTGGCACGATTACAAAACTCGCTTCCTTTGGCGCATTCGCGCGCGTGGACGATGGCATTGAGGGGTTGATTCACGTTTCGGAATTGTCCGACAAACGGATCAACCATCCCAAAGAAGTCGTGAAAGAAGGCGAAGTGTATCAACTGCGCGTCATCAAGATTGATTCGGCCAAGCGTCGTTTGGGACTTTCGCTCAAGCGCGTCAATGACCAAGACTATAGCGAGTACGATCAGCAAGATGCCGAAGAGTGGGATGAGCAGGCGGATGGCGCGCCACAAGAGCTTGATGCTGCCGAAACCAAAACCGAGTAACATAGAGTAAGGCGTCCTGCTGAGGCACTGTGGACGCCTTTTGTGTCTCATTGCCCTTTTTCATTCGCTATTCCTTCATCGCAGCGAAACATCGCGTCGACAGCGCATCAGCCATTGGCGCCATTGCGCTTGCGGCGCGTTCGTTTTAGAATACGTTATGTGTCATTCCCGGATTCCAATTCCTTTGCCGAGAATGAGCAAACCGCCCCAAAATCCGTTTTCTTGTCAAGCAAAGCAAAGAAAACAGGTCTTGGCAAAGGTCTTGAAATTCAGGAACAGTGTATTGAACGCAGAGACTCGCGCCGCCGTCTAACAAGTGCGAATTACATGTCGCAGCCCGACGGCGTTACACACGGAGACCACATCACGTAAATGCCCATACCATATATCGTGCGTGATGGTGCAGCAGCAAGACGTGGTTGCAGATTTGGTTTGTCGGTCTAGCTGAATTGGATTGCCACTGGCGAGCGTAAGAATGCCTGCGCCCGTGCATCCAAGTGTTGACCAGAAAAATAGACCACTCTCGACGGCTTGTAAAACCGCGTTGCGACAGAGTCTCAAATTACTAGACTGTTCGGTGTTCGATTCGGACTCGCACAGCTCTGGTCCTGACCCGCAGAGCTAACCCGCAGAGACGTTACGCTGGATATGCCGGTCAGCATGAAACGGAATGATCGAGGTGACACGTGATGTCCGATAAGTTTGACAAGTTTACCAAGCGCGCGCGCCGTGTATTGACGTTTGCTCAGGAAGAGGCGCAGCGTTTGAATCACAATTACATCGGCACAGAACACATTCTACTGGGATTGATTCGTGAAGAGGAAGGGCTTGCCGCCAAAGTTCTGCGCGATTTGGGTTTGGACCAAACGCGCGTGCGCCAAGTCATTGAAGAAATCGTGGGTCGCGGCCAAGCCGCGCCCGGGACGCGCCTGTCGCTTACGCCGCGCACCAAGCGCGTGATCGAATTGGCGGTGGACGAAGCGCGGCGCATGGGACATCATTACATCGGCACGGAGCACCTCTTGCTCGGACTCATTCGCGAAGGCGACGGCATTGCGGTCAATGTCCTCAAATCGCTCGGCGTCTCGCCGGACAAGGTGCGTTCCAACCTCGCCAAAGAAGTCATGAATTCTGCGCCCGCCCAAGGCGAACAAGAAAAAACTTCCGGCTCGAAACAAAAACGCGGCGAATCCAAGACGCCGCTGTTGGATCAATTAGCGATAGACCTTACCTCCCTTGCCGAAGAAAATAAACTGGACCCCGTCATCGGACGCCAAAAAGAGATCGAACGCGTGATTCAAATTCTCTCGCGCCGCACCAAAAACAATCCCGCGTTGATTGGCGAACCCGGTGTGGGCAAGACCGCGATTGTGGAAGGGCTGGCGCAGCGCATCATCGCCGGCCAAGTGCCGCAGCAATTGTTGAGCAAACGCGTGCTGCAGCTCGACGTGGGGTCGTTGGTCGCGGGGACCATTTATCGCGGGCAGTTTGAAGAGCGCATGAAGCGCGTGATTGACGAAATCAAGGGCAGCAAAAGTATTTTGTTCATTGACGAAATTCACATGGTCGTCGGCGCGGGCGCGGCGGGCAGCGCGGTAGACGCGGCAAATATCCTCAAGCCCGCCTTGGGCCGCGGCGAATTGCAATGTGTGGGCGCGACGACGCTGGAAGAGTATCGCAAGCACATCGAATCCGACGCCGCGCTCGAACGCCGCTTTCAACCGGTCAAGGTCGAAGAGCCGAGCGTCGAAGAGACGATTGAAATCTTGAAGGGGGTGCGCGAACGCTACGAACAACACCACTCGCTCAAGATTGGCGACGATGCCTTGACCAGCGCAGCGCAGCTGGCGGCGCGTTATGTCACCGATCGCTTTTTGCCTGACAAAGCCATTGATCTGATTGACGAAGCCTCGTCGCGTGTGCGCATGTACAAAGTGCCCAAGCCGCCCGCGTGGGATGAATTGACCGAGGATTTAAAGACGCTCCAACAACGTCGGGAAGAAGCGATGGATTCCGAAGAGTTTGACGAAGCGATTGAATTGCAAAATCGCGAGCGCGCCGTCAAAGAAAAATTGAAACAGGCGCAAATAAACTTTACGGAATTCTCGGACAGCGCGATGCCGATCGTCGGCGCCGAGGACATCGCCGAAGTCGTTTCGATGTGGACGGGTGTGCCGCTCACGCAGATTTCGGAAGCCGAAACGACGCGTTTGCTCAAGATGGAGCACGCGCTGCACGAACGCATCGTCGGTCAAGAAGATGCGATTAACATCATTTCCAAAGCCGTGCGCCGCGCCCGCGCGGGGTTCAAAGATCCCAAGCGCCCCATCGGCTCGTTCATTTTCTTGGGACCGACCGGGGTCGGCAAAACGGAATTGGCGAAAACGCTCGCCGAATTCATGTTTGGCAAAGAGGATACGCTGATTCAGATTGACATGTCCGAGTTTATGGAACGGCACGCCGTCGCGCGTTTGGTCGGCGCGCCGCCCGGCTATATCGGGTACGAAGACGGCGGGCAATTGACCGAAGCGATACGCCGCCGCCCCTACTCGGTAATCCTGCTCGACGAAATCGAAAAGGCGCATCCCGAAGCGTTCAACATTCTCTTGCAGATTTTGGAAGAGGGTCATCTCGCAGACGCCAAAGGGCGCAAGGTAGATTTCCGCAATACGATTATTATCATGACGTCCAACATCGGCGCGGACTTGATTCAGCGCGACAGCAATCTCGGGTTCGCGGTGAAAAAGGACGAGGCGAAATCCATCGAAGATGCGTACGGCAAGATGCGCGACAAACTGATGGGCGAACTCAAGCGCTTGTTCCGTCCCGAATTTCTCAATCGTATTGACGGCGTTGTCGTATTCCGCGCCTTGACCCGGGACGACATTCTGCAAATCGTGGACGTACAGCTGCGACAGCTCGAGCCGCGCCTCGAAGAACATAACATCGAACTGGAAATGACCGATGCCGCCAAAGAACAACTGGCGCGGGAAGGGTTCGATCAGCAATTTGGCGCGCGCCCGCTCAAGCGCAAAATTCAGCAACTCATCGAAGACCCGTTATCCGAAGGAGTGCTGTCCGGCGAATTCAAAGAGGCGTGAAACGTGAAACGTGAAACGTGAAACGTGAAACGTGAAACGTGAAGCGTGAAACGTGAAACGTGAAGCGTGAAACGTGAAGCGTGAAACGTGAAGCGTGAAACGTGAAACGTGAAACGTGAAACGTGAAACGTGAAACGTGAAGCGTGAAACGTGAAACGTGAAGCGTGAAGCGTGAAACGTGAAGCGTGAAACGTGAAACGTGAAACGTGAAACGTAGTAACGAATTGATTCGTTCGGTTCGCCGTAACGTTCAAAAGGGAGTAACGTTCAAAAGGGAAAGAGCAAGTGCTCGCTCTGTGACAACGGGGCGGGCGTTTTGTTTTGGCTTTGACACGTGAATATGCAACTGCTAAAATTGCACGCGGAGGGACGCGTATGTTGAAACGCTCATTGGCAACCGAATTCACGGCAGAACAATATCTCGCGCTGGAAGACGTATCCGATACCAAGCATGAATTTTACGACGGCAAGATTTATGACATGGCGGGCGGCACGCCCGACCATAATTTGGTTTCGGCAAACATGATCACCGCCTTGAATAACGCGTTGGCGCAAACTCCTTGCCGCGTGTTCGACAGTGACATGCGCATCTTGATCGAGGATGAAGAATTGTACACCCATCCCGATGTGTCCGTCGTATGCGGCAAAATGCAGTTTGACCCAAAGAGCAAATCAACCCTGACCAATCCGATTGTCCTCGTCGAGGCGATGTCGCCCTCGACGCGCGCGTATGATCGCGGCGCGAAATTCAAGTTTTACAAAAAGATTCCTTCGCTCCAAGAACTGGTGCTGGTCGAATCCGAACGCGCGCACGTCGAGGTCTTGCGGCGCATTCCACGCGGACAGTGGACGATAGAAATCTATAATGATTTGGACGCTGTCGCCGTGCTCAAGACAATCGAGGGCGAAATTTCGCTGCGCCAAATTTATGCCAAGGTGACGTGGTTGGATTGAGTGTGGAAGCGTGAAACGTGAAACTGCCTGTCCTGAACAACGTGAAGGATGAAACGTAAACGCCCGCCCTGTTTGCGCAGGACGGGCGTTTTGTTTTGGCGCAAGGCGCGGTGCGTGGCTTATTTGTATGGTGGAAAGAGCTTGGCAAAGGCGCCGCGTTCGCCCAGTTTGGCTTCGTATGTCTCTACCACATTGCGATACGCGACTGTATCGCCTTGACACGCCCGCTCCAAGCGAGCGGTGTTGGTCACGCCGAGCGTTGCTCGTAGCTTGGGCATCCGCTCTGACGCGTGATAAATTTCTTCTGCAACGCAAATCCCCTCGTCCGCGCACGCTTCCGCAAAAGCGGCATACGTCGTAAAGTTCCCCTGCGCGTCACGAAAATCACGCGCCATATTCGGATTGTTGGCAGCTTGAACCATGTGGCGTTGTTCGTGGCGTAAAACATTCGCCCAGAATTCGATGCCGAGGGTATTCACCGCGTACGCTGCTACAAAGACACAGTTGGGATAGCATTTCAAACGCGACGTGTCAAACCCTTCGTCGGGACCCGTTGTAGCGCGAACATTGCGTTTGACGAGGTCTCGATAAATCGCTTGTTCCAAGTTCACGGATTCCGCAGAAACGACAATCAAATAAAAGCGCAGTCCTTGTCGAAAGAGGCGTGCTTGCGCCTTTGCAACATTCGTATCCAGAGTTGTTCCGCTCAAGTACGCGAGCAGCTCTTGGTCGCTTATGACGGAATCATCAGAAATTGAGAGCGGACGTGAAGGGTCCAATGTGGTGGGGGTGTGCACGGACGTGGCCCTTGGCTTGCCGCCTTGAGAATTTTGGGCGAGCTCGAGACTGGTACATGCAGTGAGGGACAACCATACGACCAACATGCTCAAGTAAAAAAGTTTGGTTGCCACAGGACTCTGAATGACAAAATGCAAGAGTGCCAGTGTTCAGTATCTATCGTGCGAGGGCGCGTGCGGACTCTAACGCGATTTCCAATTCGCCGATGGCTTGGGCGACAAAGGCGCGCGTTCGATTAACGCTTGAGGATTCGGCGAGCGCGAGGCGCTGCCAGCCGACCGCGCGCGGGACGCTGCCTTCGAGTTTGCCCAATTGTATTTGCGTCGTATCGGCAGAATTGACCGCGTTGGCGATGGTGTCGTACCCCGCGCGCGGCTTGGACCGCCACAGTTTCACATCGCCGAGCAGCGTGGTGAGTTCGGGCGACGGCGTTGTGCTTGTGCCCATCGTCAGCAATGCCAAGCCGGAGGTGGGTTGGGGCGGTCCATCGAGGTCCGCGCCGCCTTGGGGCTGAATTTCGCCGGGCAGGACTCCCAAGCCGTTCGAGGGATCATTCTTGCGCGTCGAATACCAGCGTCCGTACTGACCGACGAGCACGTTCAACGATGCTTGGCTGTGCGTTTGCGCCGCTTGAAGCGAGTCGCTGGTTTGCGCCACGCGCATTTCATTCAAGGCGAGCTCGAGGGCTTGGACCAGCTGTTGTGCGGCTTCGGTCGTATTTCGCGGCGGCGCTTTTGACATGCTGGTTCCGGAGAGTGGGATCGGATTTGACGGCGTAAAAGTCAGGGGGGGGGCTACCAAGACGATGGGCGGCGCCGGGGTGTTGGTTGGATTTGCCTGTGCGGTAGTCGCAGTTGCGTTATTCAAGACGACGGTGGAAATGGGTGTTGGAGCGAGAGGCGTATTGACTCGCTCGCCCGCTGCAGGCGCGCACTGCGCGAGCATCCACAGCGAGAAACCGACTAGAATGATTGGGAAACGCCGCAAGCGACGCGGCGTACAAGAACCTTGCATACTTTAGATACGTTATGCGGAGCGGGATTGTTCCATCAATGGCAAAGCAGAGACAACGCGCGTCTCTGCTTTGCTTTTTGTCGGTGAATTACACCTTCGAGGCATTGAGCATTGTCGGGGTGCGCGCGCCTCGAAGGTGTGTGTGAGTACGATGTGGTTACGGATTTGCCCACGCCATAAAGAGGTCGAACAAATCCGCCTTTTGTGTAGCGTTGCCATATTCTTCGACGCCGAACGCAAAGAACATGACTTTGTATGTCCCCGTGTCAACCGTGAGTGCTACATCGTTGGCGCCGGGTTCCGTAAAGGCAGCGGTTGCTGGGGCGACGAGCGTGACATAGTCCATAAACGTGTTGCCCAGAACGGTCGAGTCAAGCGGCACGGCGCCAATACCGTTGGTGACGGGATTGCCACCTACACCGGTGACGCTGGCGTACGGCTTGTCGTTCTGCGCTTCGCTGCCATCCCAATTGACGTGCAGATAGTCGTGGACAAAGGTGGTCGTGCCACCCGCTTGGTCGAGAAGGTCCTGCCCACTCATGAACAGTCTGCCGCCATTATCCAGGAACGACGTGAGTTCCCCTTCGTACGCTGTGATGGGCTGGGGCCAGGTGTTCCCTGTGAACCAGACGACGGTGGTATAGGCATTGAGATAGTTGATTGGGAATACCGGGTCGGTATTCAGGTCCCAAACGTCGTACGGTTGACCGAACGCGTCGAGCATGGCGGTATAGTACGCGCGCACATCCGGGTTGTTGCCATCCTGATCCACCAGCAAGAGCGTGTTGATGACTTGAATGGTATTGATCGTGGCAGTGGCTTTGACTTGATTATCGGAGGCAGACTGCGCCTGGATTGTTACCGTATCATCGGCGGCAGGAGCATTCTTGGCTTTGCCTTGTTTGCCCTGCTTGTTATTGTTATTGTTGTTTTTGCCCTGTTTCTTTGCGGCATTGGCGACATAGACGCGGATGCAGATATCTTCTGTCGCGCCCGGCGCCAACGAGCCGGTCTGGTTGATGACCGTGGCGCATGTGGCATCACGGATTTCAGTCGGATAGGTCATGCCGCTGCCCTTGAGCTTGAACGAATCCGTCTGGTAACCCATGTTGCGAACAGTGAGCGTGTAATCTACGATAGAGCCGGGTTTGCCCGCGCCGCTTTGCGATTCGGGCGAGAGCATTGTCGCCTTTGGTTTCGCGAGTTTGACGACGCGCGGTGTGCCTTTGGCGCCGACGCCTTCAGCTGACGTCACGGTATAATTCTTGTTCTTGATATTCTTTTTGGCGCTAGCGGAAATGTGCCAGACCTCGCTGACCGTGATGCTGTCGCCCGCGGGAACGGTCAGGTTTTCCCAGACGACGGAACCTTTTTTCTTGTGACCGCCGTTGTCGGCAGAGACAAAGGTGTTTCGTCCGCTAATTTTGTCGGTGATGGTAACACCCGTCGCATCGGCGTTACCCATGTTTGTGACAGTGATATTGAATGTCACATCGGTGTCAGGACCGATCGGTGTATCCGGATAAGTCTTTTCGAGGACGAGCCCGGGAATGAGCGTGGTGTTGTCCACCAAGCGCCATGCGCCGCGACCGTGCGTGCCTGCGGCGAGGATGCGATTCCACGGATCGAGGTCCAACGTAACGGTCTGGACGATCGGGAAACCGGTACCGAGCGGGTCCCAGCTGGCGCCGCCGTTATTGGTCACGAAAGGACCCACATCCGTGCCGATATAGAATGTGTCCGGATAGCTGGGATCCATGATAACGCTGTTCACCGGAATATTGGGCAGGTTGCCAGAGACATTTTGCCAATGCTTGCCCGCATCGTTGGTCAAAAAGAGATGACCGGGGAAACCGGGGGTAGCTTGGTTGTAACCGCCAAACGCAACCAACGCGCGGCGCGCATTGGATTGATCCACCGCGATGGACTGGACGGGGCGACCGGGCAACATGTTGTGGTCAACCCGGTTCCATTTCGGATTGGCGGAATCTACGGCGCTGGCGGAATACTGCACCCAACCTTCTTCCGTGCCAGCCCAAACGGCGTGACCACCCGCTGAAACTGCCAGTGCGCTGACGAGGCAGCCACGACCGCCATTGGGCGCGGTCCCGGTGCAGCCCGAAGTCAAGTCACTGCTAATGGGTTCCCAGAGGACATCGGCAGAATCCGCGGCTTTGGCGTTGTTGGTGCGATAGACGCGATATGTTCCAAGGAACAACTGCTGGGGATTGAGCTTGTTCATCACCCACGGAATGTAGAACTCGGCGCGGTCACTCAGGTCAATCCCGGTGCGGATTATTTCGTTGGCGAAAAAGGCAGCGACCGTAAAGCGGTACGGCGTGATACCGAAATACGTGCCGTAGGCATAGTTGCCATTTGTCGGATCAACGAGGGTATAGCCACCGTCACCGCTGCCAAAGTCATACCATGGATTCGAGGCATTGAACTTGCGTTCGGTGCCGTTGTCTTGACTGCCGCCCCAGAGACGATTCGGGATGGTGGGGATAGTGGAAACACCGGTGAACTGGGTGATTTGCAGTCCGGTTTGGGCATACACTGCGGCGGTGTTGGGATCCACTGTGCCGTTCAGGTCTTCCCAGGTATTGGAACAGAGAGGCGGACTGGCACCGTGGCGACCGCCCTGGTCCATGGAGCGCCATACTCCGGCGTCACTGCCATAGATGACTTCGTTCGGATCGCTGGGATTAAAGGCGAACGCTTGAAAGTCGGGATGTTGGTCACATGCGATGTCAAGCCAGTTGTTGCCGCCGTCGTCCGAGCGATAGAAACCGCCCGACCCTAGATAGTATTTGAACTGACCGAGCGCGAACACGATGTCGGGATTCGTGGGGTCAACGGCGATGACGTTATCGTACCAGCATTGACCGCCGCAGTAATCTTCTACGTTGTCAGGGTTCGTGCCAGTGGCGGTCTGGAACCAGTTCGCGCCTTCGTCGGTCGATTTCCAGACGTGCGAGAGCACGGTTTCGCCGTTGGTGTCAATGTAATCAAAACCGGTGTACAAGACCGCGCCTTGCCCGGTCGGATGGGAAAGGCCGAGGGCAAAACGCGTCGGCGAAGCATCCCAAACCGCGTCGGTGGGCAGACCGTTCATGATCTGGGACCACGTTTGTCCGCCGTCGGTGGATTTAAAGATGCCTGTGCCCCAGAAAGAAGAGTACATGATCATCTTGTTCTGGGGGTCCATTTCGAGGTCTGTAGCACCCTTGAATTGGTCGTTGTACCCTTTGAGCAGAGTCCAGGTCGCGCCGCCGTCGAACGACTCGTAGATGCCATAGGGTCGTTTGACCGGATGGGTGACGCGGCGGACGCCGCCGCGACCGCGCAGTGTGGCGACATAGAGATGATTGGCGTCATCGGGGTCCACGACGATGGCGGAGGTGGACATGCCGACGAGCTGTTTGCCGCTCACGTGCGCCCACGTAAAGCCGCCATCAGTAGATTTCAAAATACCATTACCGGCAATGTTGTCGCCGGAAAGATGACCTTCACCCGTCCCAGCATACACGATGCTCGGATTGGACGGGGCATAGGCGAGCGAACCGATGGACATCGAGCCGATATTGTCGGTGCGCGGGGTCCATTCATAGTTGCCCTCGGCCCACGTCCAGATACCGCCTTGCGCCGCGCCGATGATGTACTGCCCATTCGGCAGAATCAAGACGGCGCCGATGCGCCCGGAAACGGCAGTAAAAGGGAACGTGGTGCGCTGGATTTGAATGATCGGGTTCGGACCGCGCGGGTCCCATGCGCCGCCATACGCTTTGGGCAATGCTTCAGGCGCATTTGCGCGCATTTCCATCGCGCGCTGTGTTGCCTCCAACTGCAGTTCGGAGGCGTCTTCGAGGCTCAACGGATTCGTTCCTGCGAGCCGGGGCAACAAGTAATAGTTGTCCCGCGCTTCAAGAAATTGTGCGCTTTCGGACTCTACCGGCGGCGCTTTGCTCGGTTTGGTCACCGTATCGTCGTCGTCCGGGGGAACGGCGACATTGTTCTGTGCGGATGGTTGGTTGGGTCCTCGATTCGCTGCCTGGGTGGATGACGGCAGGGTAAAGAGGATGCCCAACAACAGTAATAGCGAAAGCAGAACGAGTGCTTTGCGTGCAGACATAGTTCTCCTCCAATGTTACGTGTGCCAATTGGGCTGGGATTAAAAGATAAAGTTGAGGTGTTGATTCTCTCGCTCGCTACTCGCTCCTCTCGTTGCCTCAAGCCCTAAGCGAACTTGACGCCTGCGTTTCGGGGAAAACGCGCGGCGGCGCCGCATGACGGCGGATTGTCATGTACGCGGAAAAGCTTCACCTGTAGCCAAGTGAAGACATGCGGAAAATTGAACATCTGATTGTAGTAATTTGCGAATGTTTTGGGGGGGAGGAACGTGAATCCAGATCACTCCCGGGTCGTACGAATTATCCCCGTTGATAAATCGTCACGTCGAGTTACTGGCGTGAACAAAGCTAATGCCATTTTAATCCCCGCTTTAGATTTGTCAAGCGACAAATGACCCTAATTTTGAAAAATCAACGCGGCGGCGTCCCTTTGGCAATTTGGATTTCGCCGTCGGTCAAGCCATAGAGTTCATACACGAGGGCGTCAATTTGCTCATCCGTCGCATCAATTTGGCGCTGAAAGAGTTGTTGGTCGGTCTCGGTTTGCGCGGCGGCGCGTTGTTGGTGCAGCAACAACATGCGTTCGACCAGCGCGATTATGTTTTTTTTGAATTTCGTTTGGGCGCCTTTGGAGGAATCATGTATGACTTGGCGCTGGCGCGACGTTCGCGTAAGGTTCTTGGCATGGGTCGGCGCATAACGACAATGTATTCGTTTGTCATTGTCGGTTCAACTTGGCCCGTGGCATTTGTCGGACTGTTCCGCAAGGGCATGCGCTTGTTGGGTATAGAACGAATGAAGGTATCAATATATTCGAATTCGCAAATTTCAAAAAAGGAGCGGACTGCTGCATTGGTGGGGAGGACACGGCCTTTTACTTTCCGATTGCCGACGACGTAACAGGCATAACCACCGGGCTTGATCAGTTCCGAAACATGTGTGATGGACGATTTCAGGTCTGCATAAAAAGCAGCAACCTCTGAAGCGCGTTTTGGGTCAACGGAATGAATTGTCTGGATTGCTTGCTCAAGCGCGGCGCACTGCAAATCAGGAGCACGTTTATAGATTTTGCTCCCCATGAGTTTAGCGTCAATTTTGTCCGGCTCGTCCAAGCCCAGCCATGCGGCAGAGAGGCGAGAGTATTGACCGTAGGCAACAGTGGTATGTGAATCTCCATAGGGTGGAGAGGTGACGACAATATCAACGCTAGCGGGCAGAATCATCTGGGAGGGGATTTGATCAACCGTGTTGAAACCATAGACCGTACAAGTTGGCGGGTGCGAAAAATTGCGCATGCGTGTCAGAAATTTCTGTAACCCAATTCTATTTCGTTTTAGCTTTGCCGACATGATCTCAAATGCGTCGGGGTTGAATTTCTTCAAGTGTTCGGCATCGTAACGATAGAGTTTGAATTCCTCGTTACGTGTGTTTGAGCTTTCACGCACAGTTTCACTAAACGCGACTTGGAAGAAAATCTTTGCGTCTGCATCACCAATTTGATCAATAAAGCGTACGAGTCGAGCCAGCTTTTCGATAACTAGCGGTTTGAACCAAAACTCGAGACGGCTAATTCCCATTATTTCCGGCGTTGCAGGAAGAGGATGAGAGTCTGCGCGGTTGGCAAAGCGATGGAATCGGGAAATTTCTTTGTCAATGGTTTGTAGATCAGGGGTTAGAGTTTTGGCTTGGGCAATCAAGCGTGCCAATGGATTCAAGTCGGTGCCAATGACATCGAGTCCGCGCATCATCCCCTCGACCAGTGAGGTGCCTGTGCCACAGTAAGGGTCAAAGAGTAAGGTGGCATCCACCGCCGCAAACATGTCCAGGAGCTTGCCCGCGACTTGGGGAATCATCCGTGCCGGATAGTCGTGATAGCAGTGTGTGAGCTCACGCGTGGAAGCGCCATTAAAAGTCCAATCTTGCGTGCGGTCGTCTGCATTTGTGAGAAAAGTCAACTGTGTGGGATATGCCATATTCAGAGCTCTTTGACGGATTTGAATAATGATAACAGCTTGTCTTCACGTACTCGGAAACCAGTCCCGTGATTCCGCGCGCGTGTGATTTGGTCGTGCAAGCGAAGGTCTACCAGAATGTTCCCTTCCAAAATTTGGTTACGCATGATTTGCGGCCAAGTATCTGTCAACAATTGCGCACGGTCAAACTTGAACCATTCGACATCGCCGCGCATTTCGCTAAAGGCACTTGCCAAAATCAAGCCCGGCACTTTTTGCATAAAGCGCTCAGCAAGCTCCGAGAGCGGCCATTCCGCGATGATTTGACCGGAAATGTGACGGACTGAAATTGTGCTGGGTTCAATGTAGAGGAACAGTCCTCCGCTATTCGGCGTGCGGGACATCGTATAGTACGACCCCAAACGTCCGTCGGCGTCACGCGTGCCGTAGCTTCTGACCGCTTCCAGTGGTCTCATGCGCCATGCTTTGCGATTAAACGTGAACAATGTAATCATGGATGTGGACCCGATGCGGTGCGCCTTTAATTCGATTTGGCGCAGGTCTGGCAAGGCGATGTTGTTTTCTTTCAATCCCAAGAGCTGCTCAAGTGTTTGTCCAATTCCGGTGGGTCCGTTGCGGTGCGTCGGAACCCGTCCTTGCTGTTTGAGGTTAGCAAATGCTTTTCTGAACTCGGCAAGCGTCATTTGTTTAGCCATACTGATTTAACTCACGTTACGCAGTAAATGTCATTTCGCGCGAAATATTCGGATTTGTAAGATTCGCCAAGATTCGCGCAGACCTGTCCCGAAGGCTTGTCCCGAAGTATTGAGGGAATTGAGGGATTCGCGTTTTTCGTCCAATGGCTCGGTCAACACGCCGGAAGTTTCTGTGCAGCCGTTCCCTCAATTCTTCGGGACAAGTTTTGCGAGAAATCTCGGTCTTCGGCAATAGAGATTTCGGCGATGAACTGCATCGCATCGCAAAAACCGCTCCTCGAAAACCTGTCCCGAAGGCATGTCCCGAAGAATTGAGGGAATTGAGGGATGACAGTGCGTAACATGAGTGATTTATCCTCGAGGGTTTGAGAGATTATAACGCGGATTTCCAATACGGACGCATTGGATCTTTTTTCAGCAAAACGTTATAGCACAGTTGGACTGCGCGTTGTCCTACGGGAGCAAACGCAGTTGGATTCGCACGCTTTTCGTAAAATTACGAATTCATTTCAGATTGACACACGAGAACAGATGTGCTACAGTCGCGTTGTCAATTTGTCCTGCCACTCAAGCGAGGAATCTCATGCCGAAAACCCCAAAACTCCGCACCCAATATGTTTGCGCGAACTGCGAATTTGTTTCGTCCAGTTGGTACGGGCGCTGCCCCAATTGCAATACGTGGGACTCGCTCGTCGAAACGGTGGAACAGCGAACCCCCGCGACGACCAATCCGCTCGCGTCGCTCGCGCCGCGCTCCACGCCCACCGCGTTGAGCAAGGTGCGCGCGGATGAATTTTCGCGCATTCCGGTTGCGCTCGGCGAATTGAATCGCGTGTTGGGGGGGGGGATTGTGTTGGGTTCCGCCGTGTTGATCAGCGGCGAACCGGGCATTGGCAAATCGTCGTTGATGCTCCAACTCGCGGCGGAGTTGTCCAATTCCGTCGGCGCGGTGTTGTACGTGTCGGCGGAAGAATCCATTCAACAAATCAAACTGCGCGCGGCGCGGCTCGGCGTGAATGCCGACAATTTGTTTTTGCTCAACGAAACGTCGCTCGAAGAAATTTCCAATCACGTGACCAGCTTGCAGCCGAAACTCGTCATCGTGGACTCGATTCAAACGATCTATTCGGAATTGATTGACAGCGCGGCGGGCGGCGTGGCGCAAGTTAAAGAATGCGGCGCGCGCTTGACGCAGTTGGCAAAGAGCACCAACATTCCGATTTTTATCATCGGGCACGTGACGAAAGCGGGTTCGATTGCCGGTCCGCTCGTCTTGCAGCATCTCGTGGACTCGGTCTTGTATCTCGAAGGCGAACGCTATCACACGTATCGGCTCTTGCGCTCGGTGAAAAATCGTTTCGGCGCGACGGATGAAGTGGGCGTGTTTGAAATGACGCAAGAAGGCATGATCGAAGTCGCGAATCCGAGCGAAGCGTTTCTTGCGGAACGCGCAGCGGACGCGGCGGGCAACGCGATTGCCGTAACGTTAGAAGGCACGCGACCGTTACTCGTGGAAATTCAAGCGTTGACAAGTGTAACTGCCTTCGGTCTGCCGCGCCGCACTGCGAATGGTGTGGACATGAACCGTTTGCTGCTTTTGACGGCGGTACTGACAAAACGCGTCGGGCTGAAATTGTACAATCAAGATATTTTTGTGAACGTGGTCGGGGGATTGAAAATCAGTGAACCCGCCGCGGACTTGTCCGTCGCGGTTGCCATCGCGTCGAGTTTCAAAGATTACCGCGTGTGGGATGATTTGGCGGTGATGGGCGAAGTGGGATTGAGCGGCGAACTGCGCAACATTGCGTCGGCGGAAAAGCGCGTCAAAGAGGCGAGCAAGTTGGGATTCAAGCGCGCGCTCGTCCCGTATCCGATTGCGCGGCAGTTGGCGGACAAGACGAACGGGATTCAACTGGTCGGCGCGAAAAGTGTAGGCGAGGCGTTGGAGATGGCATTGATCAAATAAAAAGCGGCGCTTGATGCGCCGTTTTTCTATTTCAGGGTTGCGTGGCTTTACGTGATTGCACACGCCGCGTGCTGTGCGGTTCTCGCGCCCTTAATTCCTGACGCACTACACGGCGCACAATTTCTTCCAGATCGCGATTATGATTAGCAATGTATTCGCGCAAGGCATGATTCATCAACGCTTGATAATTCCCGCCGTTTGCAACATGGACTTGTGTGCGGAACCAATCAAGGATCTCGTCATCCACTGCAAACGTGACGCGCGTTGTCCCTTTCGGCGCGGGATCCACCGCACCGCGTTTGGCATGACTAAAATCGTACTTTGCTTTCATACCTGTCCTTCCTGTTGGCGGCGTTCGTAACGCTCTGCTTTGCGCGCGGAAATAATCCTGATCGTTTCGCCGCGCCAAGTGTATACGACGACAAGGATTCGCCCAAGTGCATCCATGCCGATGGTCACATAGCGATCCTCGTGTTCAATCTCTTCATCGGGAATCGTCAACGCGTAATCGTCCGAAAAGACCGTTGCCGCATCTGCAAAGTCAACGCCGTGTTTTCGCAAGTTTGCTTGCGCTTTGCTCACGTCCCATTCATAATGCACAACAGGATTGTATCACAAAAGCAAAACTTTCCGCGCGTTCGGGAACATACAGAGGTTGGCGACGCGCGTTCGGCGTGTGCGCCAACCGAGTGATCCACGAATAACACCAATCGCACTAATTTTAATTCGTGTTATTCGTCGCGCGGAGTTCGCGCAATTATTCGTGGATCAATTGCACTACGACCCGCGAACTGGAGTTCAACTGGTTTTCGACACTGGGCGCTAGTTTCTTTACAAATCCTTACGCGCCGGGCCCACCTCCCGGTTGCAGAAAAACAATTTCGCCTTCGTCGTCCTCCGTGTGTGCGCGCATGGCAAACAATTCGTCAAACAAAGGCAGCTGCTTGGTGCGTAGGGCGTGTTCGGCGTACAAAAACATGGCGGCGGACCATGCTTGCAGGGTGTATCCCATCGGGCGTCCCGTTTCGCCGTGCAGCCATTCGTTAAATTCCCATTCGTGCGCGTGCCCGCGCCGGTTGGCTTGCGCGAGCAAATCGAGCAAACATTCCGCTTCGTCGTACCAACCCTGTCGCACCAACGCGGCAATGTGAAATCCGCCGACCATGGGCCAGATGCCGCCGTTGTGATATTGATGCGGCAAATTCAAATTGCGGCTGCGATAATAATCGCGCCAATTGCTTTCGCCGGGAAAAATGGGCGGATAGATCGCTTTGGTTGGATACGGCTCCGCCATGCCCACATCATTCATATAGCGCAGGATGTGCGCACTGCGATGCTTGCCCGCGATGCCCGTAAGAATCGCCAACGCGTTGCCCAACGCGTCGCACCAATCGCCGTATTCGCGAAACGCGACCCATGGCAAGTAAAACGGACGG
>JACQWQ010000104.1 GCA_016209205.1 Chloroflexota bacterium | reverse complement strand
ACTTCTGTCGCGTGCACCGTACTTTGGCAACTGCACCTGCTGTGGCTGCCGACTTGACTGACCATGTTTGGACGGTGGACGAACTCTTACGCTTCAGACCGAGGCGCGTGTGACTCCACCTTGTTCTGGAGTGCTACCAGCCGCGCCAGATCGCCGAGAAAAAACATTAACCAGGGCCGCGCGGAAACAATCGCGGCGGGAATGGCATCCAACCAATTTGCAAAGGTATCCAGACGCCCTGTGCGCAAGACGTTTTCGCCAATCTCTTCGAGCAGGTCTGCTGCCTGCGCATAGGCGTGGGCGGACAAGAGATGATATAGCGCTTCGTCGTAATTCTCGATGCTCCGATAGTGTTCCGCCGCGGCGCGGTGACGCACCGTGACGACAGCGGCATCCCGTTCCAATGCCGTCTGGCGCAAAAAATCGTGGAACAAATGATGATAGCGATAATGTCCCTCGCTCGCCATCGTCACGAACAAATCCCGCTCGACGAGATGCGCGAGCCAAGCATCACTGTCACTCCGCGCGGTCACGGCGTTGCACACGGCAGGTTCGAGTTCACGCAGGACTGCGGTCTGGAGCAAGAAATCTTGCAAATCGGGCGGCTGCTGCGCCAGCACATTCTGCGCGAGATAACCGAACAGCGTATCGTGTGAAATGAATTCTTTAGCCAGCCACGCCGTGAGGTCGGTTGTGGGCTGCGCGCGTAATTCCTGCCAAATCAATTGAAGGGCGATGGGCCACCCCTCCGATTTGTCATAGAGAATTTCGACGGCGTGGGGCGACAGCGCCAACGCATAAATATCGCGAAACAGCGCGGCGATTTCGTCGCGCCGAAAGGTGAGCGCGTCGCGCTTGATTTCAAGCACCTGCCCGCGCGCCCGCCACGTGACCAGATGGGCCCACTGGGGTGTGTAGCGCGTTGAAACAATCACGTGCAGCGGCGGCGGAAGATACGCGAGAAAATGATCGGTTAACGCGTTCACCTCGTCGGACGCGCCAAGATGATAATCGTCAAGCACCAAGAGACAGGGGGTGGTTAAACGCTCGGCGAGGACGTTCAGCAGCGCGTCGAGGGTCAAAGGAACGGCGCCTGCTTCGTGCAAAAACGCGAGGGGTGTGTCGGGAAAATCGTCAAGACCCGCGCGGAGTGCGGCAATGAGGTGCGCGAGGAATTGATATGGGTCGCGGTCGCCTTCGCCGACGCTGTACCAGAAGAACGGGCGCACGACCGCGGCAAGACCCGCCAACGCCGTAGATTTACCGTAACCCGTGCTCGCCTGCAGCAGCGTCACGCGATAGTCTAACGCTTCGCGCAGCAGCGCCTCGATGCGGGACCGCGCAAGGGTATGCCGGGGCAGCTGGGGCGGGATCAGCTTGGTATAGAGAATCATCCGACTATCCACGAATTATCGCGCGGAGTTCGCGCAATAATTCGTGGCAAGAAAAGTTTCTGTCATTAAACATCACGCCCACGCGTGATGGACCTCTCGAAATGACAGGGGCTGAGTATACTGCACACGGGCACATTCTGCGTTTTGTCATTCTGAACCCTTCATGCTTCGGCTGCGAGCGCAGCGTGGCAGGCTCCGCGTGGCAGGCTCCATGAGATATCTCGCTCCGCTCGATATGACAGTTCTCCGCCCATACAGCCCCCGTGGGCTGACCATCTCAGAATGACAGCTAGGAATTTGCTCTAGGTCGGGGCGGCGCCTTGACTGGATTCCTTCGTCCCGCCCCCTTTCCGCGCCCCCAACTCTCGATCCAAAATCAACAATGCACTTCCATTATCGCCAACCAGCTTTAACTGCTCGACGATGTTCGTCGCATTCTTTTCTTCTTCGACTTGCTCGGAAACGAACCACTGCAACAATACCTGCGCGGGATAATCATTCTCTTGTACCGCAAGCGCATAGAGGTTGTTGATCATGCCCGTCACTTTTTGCTCGTGCGCCAGCGCGCGCTGAAACACGTCCAACGGCGAATGAAAATCAGAGGGGGGCTGGTCCACTGCGTGCAATGTGACGCGTCCGCCGCGGTCGTGCACGAAATCAAAGAACTTGAGCGCGTGCTCCAATTCTTCTTCGTACTGCACCCGTATCCATCTGGCAAAGCCCGGCAGGTTCGCGGCTTCGAAATAGCCGGACATGGAAAGGTAGAGATACGCCGAAAAGACTTCGTTTTTGATCTGCTCGTTGAGCGCAGACTGAACATTTTTGTTTAACATGGGAATTCCTCCTGTATTGACTTTTTTTCAACGTCGGAACATCAAGTGCCGGAATGTTGCGACGCCGATTGACGTATACGTGCAATCGTCTGCGGAATCAGGCGCAATGCGGCATCAATTTCCGCATCCGTATTTTCGCGCCCCAAAGTAATACGCAGCGCACCGCGCGCCAGTTCGGGGGCATAACCCATCGCCGCGAGCACGTGCGACGGTTCGGGCGAACCCGCAGTACACGCGGACCCTGTGGAAACCGCGACGCCCGCGAGGTCCAACGCAAACACCATTTCATCGCCGACTGCGCCGGGGATGACAAAACTGCTGTGTCCGGGCAAGCGTTCCGTCGGGTGTCCCGTCAACTCGGCGCCGGGAATCGCTTCGAGCAAACCATCTACTAATCTTGCACGGTTTTCGCGCAATTTCGCGTTATGCGTGTCGCGTTCGCTTTGCGCAATCTCTAATGCTTTGGCAAACCCAACCAGATACGGCACGTTCTCGGTGCCCGCGCGCCGCCCGCGTTCCTGATTGCCGCCCGTTTGCGTCGGCAAAATTTTTACGCCGTTGCGTAGATACAACACACCAACGCCTTTGGGACCGTGAAATTTGTGTGAACCGAGCGACATCATGTCTACATTCAACGCGTTGACATCCACATTCAAATAGCCGCCCGCCTGCACCGCGTCGGTGTGAAAATAAATGCCGCGCGCCCGCGCAAGTTTTCCGATTTCGGCAATCGGTTCGACGGCGCCAATTTCGTTGTTGGCGTACATGACGCTGATGAGAAT
Source organism: Chloroflexota bacterium (assembly GCA_016209205.1). GTDB lineage: Bacteria > Chloroflexota > Anaerolineae > UBA4142 > SHND01 > SHND01. The sequence continues at coordinate 33,126 of JACQWQ010000104.1, read as the reverse complement.
CGTGCGGTCGGTGATGGCGCGCGCGACGTCGTCGGGATTCACAACGCCGTGACGATTCACAGGCACGTACGTAATTTCAAAACCAAACTCGCGTTCCAATTGCTCGCACGTCCGCAAAATCGCGTGATGCTCGATAGGCGTCGTAATAATGTGATTACCACGCGTTCGGTTCCCCAACGCGACGCCGCGCAGCGCAAGATTATTCGCCTCTGTCCCATTCCCCGTAAACACAATTTCGCGCACGTGCGCGCCCAAAATATCCGCGACGGTTTGGCGCGCGTCGTCCACCGCGGCGAGCGCGTGCTGTCCGTACCGGTGCAGTGACGACGGATTACCAAACAGTTCGGTGAAATACGGCAGCATCGCGTCCCGCACGCGCGGGTCAACGGGAGTGGTGGCGGAATGATCGAGATAAATCATGGGGTTAGTGCGATAGTGCGATAGTGCGGTAGTGCAATAGTGAGAGATACGAGATACGAGATACGAGATACGAGATACGAGATACGAGATACGAGATACGAGATGCAACAAGCGATACGCGATTTGCGATACGCAATACGCGAACGCAGCTATTATAACGCGGCGTGCGGGGACGGTCAATCAAAAAATGTCTGGTGATTACCCACATCTTGTCATAGCGCAGTTGGACTGCGCGTCGCCTCCGGCAGTTCAACTGCCTCCTAACATTTGTGGGTAATCACCAGAAAAATGTTGCTTGTCGGGCGATTTTACTTGTGATAACATATAGCACGATTGGGTGCCTGTTGAGCAATCGTTTTTTGTTGTGTAACGCAACAATTTAATGTAATGCTAGCCATATTTCTCGGCATGGTACGAGGACATGACGAAATCTATCGCCGCTTTCGGAGGCAACTCGCCAAACTGGCACCCGCGTTGGTAAAAAACGAAGCCAGCATTTCCGACAGTTCTTTTGACGAATGGACTAAATACGAATTTGCACTACACGAGTTAAGACCCGTCTCGGTAAAAAGCATCCGCGCTATCTTGACCTGGAAAACCTTGAATTGCAAGCCAGCCAATTGATCCAAGATGCCCGCAAATATGGGCTTACGGGTACCACGCGTGCCGATTTCAATCGTGTCCTCGACAGTCTTAACCGTTTGACACGACAGACAATACACACTTCGTTCAAAGAATTGAGCGACCAGTTGGAACAAGAAATCAAGACGCGTACACAAACTGGTGTGACTCGCATTCTATTCCTCGGCGCCGGTCCGCAAGATTGGGACACCCTCAAGCTTAAGGACGAAATGAAAGCAATTGACGACGAATTGCGCAAAGCCGAATTTCGAAGTCAATTTGAATTCATTCCCAAGCAAGCCACACGCGCGCCAGAGCTGCAAGAGCTTTTCCTGCGCTACAAACCGCGCGTCGTCCATTTTAGCGGACATGGCAGCAGCACCAATGAAATCATTTTGGAAGATGAATCGGGAAGAGGCAGACCTGTTTCGACAGAAGCGTTAACGTCCCTCACCAATTACGCGCGGGAAACCCGCAGTGTGGGCATGTGGCATTCTCTATGCGCTCGGGACCGTAAATTTCCTCTGGGACAAATCGCAAACGCCGCACCTGCGCGCGGATGAATCGTGCCAATATTGCGGCGTCAGCCCTGCCAGCGGCAGCGCCAAAGCTAAACAAATCCGCGACTTGTTCGACATGTTCCAATTCGATCCACATTGGACGCTGCCCAGTCTGATGGACAAGAACCCGATGGCATGGATGTTGCAAGTCAATGGTTTCATCGTGGACGTTCGTTATGCGCCGATTGAGGTGCAGCAGATCGCCTATGAAAAGGGTTTGATTCCGTACATTCCCGCGCTCAAAAAGCGCGAGAAATAAGCGTAGGGGCAGTGCCTCGTGCCTGCCCCGTGCCTGCCTGCCTCGTGCCTGCCCTGCCTCGTGCCTGCCCCGTGCCTGCCTGCCTCGTGCCTGCCCCGTGCCTGCCTGCCTCGTGCCTGCCCCGTGCCTGCCTCGTGCCTGCCCCGTGCCTGCCTACCCCGTGCGTGCCTACCCATCCTCCGAATTTACACACAATTACCATACCGCCCAGCCAATCGCATTATGACAACCCGTCTGTGGAAAAACCCCCATTATCTGTGGATAAATGACCGTTTATGGGGATAACCCACCCCATCCTCTATTTCGTCGGTCATAGACCACACAATATATTGGGTCTACAAGCTGTGCGAAACCCAATTTCTTGTACAGTTACAACACAGTTACATTTCGCCTATTTTTTGTTCGCGCTTGTTCGCGTCCACATTGCCCAGTGTACCACAGCCGCGCGTGGATAACCCACCTGCCGCGCCCCGGTTGTCAAAATCGCGTGAACATGTTCTCGCGTGGCTCGACGTGGGCGCAGCGTGCCGCGCGCCCATGGCTCGTCTGTGAACGAAGGTTCTACGCGACGGGTCGCGTATCCACAAGCGCGCGCGTCCTATCCCCAAAAAGCGTCCACTTTTCCCCAGCCCCTACTACTAATACTAAGAGATAGAAATAAAGAAATAAAAGAGTGTTTGTCTCTTTCACGCGTTTATCCCCATTCACACAAAAAAAGAGCTCGAGTCAAATCCCCAAGCCCTTTTTCCCTGCTACCTGTAACCTGTAACTTGTAACCTGCAACTCATTCCACCCACGATGCGACGCGTTCGGCGGAATAGTTATATTTCAGGTTCAGCCCGTCGGTGATGTTTTTCAAGACTTGGCGGAGGTTTGTGCCGTCGTTATTCATGGCGAAAAATTCCCATTTGCTCGAACCACCAGCGGTTCGGTTGCGATTCGAGAGAAACAAAATTTCTTGTCCGTCCGGCGAAAAGGTCGGTGCGACGCTGTCGGGATGCTCGAAGGACAGCGGATCGTTTTTCGTCAACAACGTCGGCTGCGTGCCATCCCACACCGCCACGACCACTTGCCACGCGGGCGGCTGGCTGACCATGTACGTCATACGCGCGCCGTCGGGCGACATGACCGGTGTGTTGATGGAAAGGTCGTCATTGAGCAGCTGCGGCTGTGCATCATCTTCCAGCGTCGTGAGCATCAATCCTTTTTCGGGATTCATGAATGCAATGTTGTCCAGCACGCGATTATAACTCGGCGCCGTTCCACCGGTTGGAGGAGTAATGACATCACTCACGCTGCTGTCTTGCAGATTGTATTCTTTGAGCGACCACTTGTTGACATCGCCGCCGCCAAAACACCGTCCGCGAAAACAAATGCCCGGCGAAGTCTTTTCTACTTTGAGCGTCGCAAAGACCACGCGCGTATTATCTACCCATGTCGGCGAGCGCACCTGATTCGCGCCGAACACAAGCCGTTCATTCGTGCCGTCGGCATTGATGATATACAGCCCCGCAATCGGGCCCTGCCGCGTGAACGCAATCTGCGCGCCGTCCGGTGAAAACGCGGGGTCCATCCCGAAAGTCACGCGCTGCAAATTCGTCCCATCCGCGTTGACGGTGTAAATGTTGCCGCCCGACGATTCTTGAAACACGAGCTTGCCGCCGCTCAACGCGCCGACGGGCGCCTCCGTTGCATACGGATTCGGGAGCGGTGTCGGCGTTGGCGCGTTGACCACCACCGTCGTCACGCCCTCGCCCGAAACCGTCAAACGATAGTCCACCGGAAACGCGTTCGAGTTTTCGACGACGGCATAGTACGTGCCTTCAAATTGAAAACGTCCGAGCCAGACTTGGTCATGTCCCGGCGAAGCACTGCTCACGCCGATCGGATGCAAACCATTTTGCGCGATCCACTGTGCAATGGACTCGGGCGTATAGACGCGAAAGAATACGCCCGTTTGTCCGTTGGCGTCGAGCGCAATTTTGACGAGGTGGGCATTCCCGCTCTCGTGAAATTTATACCACGTTTGTGTCCCGGGCTGCGCGGTCATGGTCGCGCCGGTGGGAATGTAGGCATCGGCAGGACCCGTTCCGCTTTCGGCAAAGCTGGTGCCGGTAAACACGAGGACAGAGAGAAACAGTATGCCAAGTGCTGCCAGTCCCATGCGAACAGAATGTTTGTGACTCTTCATTATGCGGAATCCTTTGGGTGAAATAAAGTGGAATCGAAAACCGTCACGGCAGAATCTACGCACAACCTGCGCGTTTGGTTCTCATTCTATCCGATGCGTCGCGAATGCCAATTCTGCGAATTGGTGAATCTGTATCGCCCATTCGGGCGATGTCCTATTGCAGCGTCGCGTCCGCGGGCATGCCCGGTTTCAATTCCAGTGCGCTGTTTGGAATTTGTAGCTTGACCGCAAACACCGTATTCACGCGCTCCTCACGCGTTTGGACATTGCGCGGGGTAAATTCCGCCTGATCGGAAATATAAATCACCGTGCCCTCGAACGCGCGGTCCGGAAACGAATCCACCTGCACAGGAATTTTACTGCCCAGTTGAATCGCGCCGAGTCGCGTTTCGGGAACATAGACCGTGAGCTCGACGGGATCGAGATGACTGAGTGTGAGCAATGCCGTGCCGGGTGTAGCGAGTTCGCCCGGATTCGCCGCGCGGCGCGAGATAATGCCGTCGCTCGGCGCGACGATTTTGGTTTTCGCCAAGTGCACGTTCAACACCTCGAGCGCGGCTTGGGCTTGCTGCACTTGGGCTTGCGCGACGGCGAGTGTTTCTTCTGTCGGCGTCAAACGATTCAGTACAGCTTGTGCATTGTCCACCTGCGCTTGGGCGGCGGCGAGCTGCGCGGCATCGGGAACGAGACGATTCAATGTGGCTTGGGCGTTATCCACCTGCGCTTTCGCCGCGGCAAGCTGTGCTTCGTCCGGCGTGAGACGCGCGAGCGCAGCTTGGGCATTGTCTACTTGCGCTTTGGCGGCAGCAAGCTCCGCCGCGGTGGGATGCGACAGCGCGTTATTGTATGCGGCAAGCGCGGCGGTGTAATTGTTGGTCGCTTGTTCCAGCGCGCGGGCTTGCGGCGTGAGCGCGATGTTGGGATTGGATGCGCCGCCGATTTTATCGTATGCGGCTTGTGCCTGATCCAGCGCGGCTTTTGCGTTATCCACTTGCGCTTTGAGAGGGGCAAGGTCTTCAACACTCGGTCCTTTGCGGACTTGCGCGTACGCTTCTTGCGCCGCCTTTAACGCGGCTTGCGCGGCGGCAAGGTCACTGGCTTTTGGACCCGCGAGTAATTTATCGTAATTCTCTTGTGCGGCTTTTAACGCGGCTTGCGCGGCGGCGAGATCACTCGCCTTCGCGCCCGCCGCGACTTGCGCGTACGCTTCTTGCGCGGCTTTGAGCGCGGCTTGCGCGGCAGCCACATCCGACGAACGCGCGCTTTTTTCAATCAACGCGCGCTGCGCTTGCGCGGTCTTGACCGCCGCTTGCGCTTGGGCGATTTGCGCGTCGAGCAGCGCGTGATCGAGTTCGACCAACACTTGGCCTATTTTTACGCGCGCGCCTTCGTCCACAAGGATGTTGCCGATGCGTCCGCTGAGCTCGGACGTGACTTTGTACTCGTCGGCTTCGATATAACCGGAAACCGTGTTGCCGTTATTGGCGGCGCTCACGTTGGGGATAAATGGCAGCAGCCCGGCGCTCCAGCAGCGATGTTTTGTGCGGCATCGGGCGCGAGCAGGTGCAACGTGGAACCGTACAGCGCCACTTCGTCAAATAATTTCGCATCGCGCAAAATGGTGAGCGCAATGTCAAGCGGCTCGCACTCGACCTCGACGACCTGGGTGCGTACCTGATCGCGTTTGATTTCGATGGGCGTGCCTTCGGCGGCGATTTTGCCTTGATAAATGAACGCGATACGTTTGCAATTTTCCGCCTCGTCCATGTAATGGGTCGTCACCAAAATGCTCGTGCCGTGCTCGGCGAGGGCGTACACCAAATCCCATAGCACGCGCCGCGAGAGCGCATCCACACCTGCTGTCGGTTCGTCGAGAAACAAAAATTCCGGTTCGTGCGCTAACGCGCACGCGAGCGCGAGGCGCTGCCGCGAACCGCCCGCGAGCGCGGCGACGCGTTCGCGTTCCGTTCCGGCAAGCCCCACCTGTTCAAACAGCGCGCGGCGGCGTTCCGCCAGGCGAGTGCCGTGCACGCCGTACACGCCCGCGTAAAAATCAAAATTTTCCGCCGCAGTTAAATCGGGATACAACGCGAATTTTTGCGACACGTAGCCGGAACGCTGGCGAATTTGTTCCGCGTCCTTGACCACATCCAACCCCATCACCGTCGCGTGTCCCGACGTAGGCAGTAACAAACCGAGCAAAATGCGAATCGTCGTCGTCTTGCCCGCGCCGTTCGGACCGAGCAAACCGAAGATTTCGCCGCGCGCCATCGAAAGCGAGACGTGGTCTACGGCGGTGAACGAGTCGAATTGTTTGGTGAGATTTTCGACAGAGAGAGCGAGTGGCATATTGCTATTTCCTGATTTTCAACACAAAGACATCTTCGAGGCGCGGTGACGCCGCGTGAAAATTTTGCAGCGCCAGCCCGCGCGTTTGCCACGCGTTTTGCACTGCCGCCGCGCGCGTCGGAGCGTCCACAATCACGCGCACGACCTCGCCGTACGTGTTGACATTCAGCACGCCGTCGAGATGTTCCAGCGCGTGTTCTGCCGCGCGGGCTTGCGTCGAATGTCCTTCATAGATGTACGCGCCGAGCTGCGCGCGCAAGTGATTCGGCTCGTCATACGCGACGAGTTTGCCGCGATGCATTAACGCCACGCGCGTGCAGCGTTCGGCTTCGTCGAGATACGGCGTGCTGACCACAATCGTCACGCCTTCCAAATGCACGTTCGTGAGCAAGTCCCAAAACTCGCGGCGGCTTACGGGGTCTACGCCCGTCGTCGGTTCATCCAACAACAAGACGCGCGGGCGGTGCATCAGCGTCGCGGCGAGCGCGAGTTTCTTTTGCATCCCGCCGGAAAGATTTCGCGCGTACCGCGTTTTGAAATCGGTCAGCCGCGCAAATCCCAACAGGCGCTCGATCAACGCCGCGCGTTCGGCGCGCGGCGAACCGAAAATATCCGCAAAGAAATTCAAATTCTCCAGCACGGTCAAATCGGGATACAGCGCGAACCGCTGCGGCATGTAACCGATGAGACGTTTCACCAGCTCCGCGTCGCGGACGACATCGTGTCCATTGACCGTGACGCGTCCGCTTGTCGGCGCCATCGCCGTCGAAATGACGCGCAGCGTCGTCGTCTTGCCCGCGCCGTCGGGCCCGATGAGTCCGAAAATTTCGCCCGCGCGCACGTCATACGAAACGTCGTTGACCGCAATCGTTTCGGCAAACGTTTTGGTCAAATGCTCAAGCGCAATCATGGTGGTCTTTACTCATCCTTTTTGCAAGTCAATTTTTCGAAATGCTTCCTTCCGAGTAGGTTAAGGACAAGCTGCTGCGGCGGCGGGAAGGCGGCTCTGCCGGTTTCGGTGTCCAACGGTTCGGGCTTGTCAACCGCAAACTCCTTACCATGCCAGACCACCGTACAGCCATTTGCTGCCAACACGTTTTTATGCCAATCCACATCGGGTCCGTACGTGAGTTCAATCACAAAGCCATCCTTGGCAGGACTCACAATGATCGGCGTCTCATATTGCTTGCCGCTGCGTCGCCCGACATGCCGTACAATCGCGAAAGGTCCGAATGAGGTCCGCGCGATCCGACGGGTCAGCGGGTTGAAGATGTGCTTGAGAAAAAAGAACCAACCATTACGGATTTGTCGCTGAAGGTCCATGGGTTACTTCCTATTCCAACCGCTTTCGAAAACGCATGGAGGCGCCGATAAGCAGCAGGAATCCGAAAATCGCCAGCGCGACGGTGGGCGTAAAGATTGCCTCCAAGCCCACGCCTTTGAGCACGATGGCGCGCAAGATCACTAGCATGTAGCGCAGCGGAATAAAGAACGACAGAAACTGCAAGAACGGCGGCATCGCTTCGAGGGGAAACAAAAACCCGGAAAGAAAAATGCCGGGCAAGTTGATGATGAGCGTCAGTAGAATCGCTTCCTGTTGACTTTTTGCTATGGTCGAAATGAGCAAGCCCAAACCGAGCGTCGTGAGCAAGAACAAAAACGACGTCAGGAGCAATAGTGGAATGCTGCCGCGAATCGGTACGCCAAACCAAATTGTGCCGATGACCAAAATTTCGGCGAGTGAGAAAAACGCGATGGCAACGTACGGCACGAGCTTGCCGACAATCAATTCCCACGAATGAATCGGCGTGACGACGAGCTGCTCAATCGTGCCCTGTTCGCGTTCGCGCACGATGGCTTGCGCGGTGAACATGATGGTGAGGAATTGCAAAATCATGCCAATCAACGCGGGAATCATGTAATTGGACGATTTGAGCTCGGGGTTGTACCAAACGCGCGGGCGGATTTCGATGCCGCCGAGCGCGGTCACATCCACGCCAAGCCGTTGTTGGACGATCTGTGTGCTTTGCGCTTGCCCGATGGATTGGGATGCCGCATACGCCGTTCCGGCGACAGTTGGATCGGAACCGTCCAGCAAAAACGCGACCTGTGCAGTTTCCCCGCGCGCGAGCTTGTCGCCGTAGCCGCTCGGAATGAGCATCGCCGCGCGCACATCGCCATGATCGAGCCAGCGCGCGAGGTCTTGCTCGTTCGCGGCGAAATGATTGAGGTCGAAATAATCGGATGCGCGATACGCTTCAATCAACGCGCGGCTTGACATCGTGCGGTCGGCATCGTATACCGCCGTGTTGAGATGGCGAATGTCGGTGGTTGCGGCATAGCCGAGTAAAAAGAGCTGTATGACGGGAATGAGAAACATGACCACCAGTGTGCGCTTGTCGCGCCAGATGTGGATGATTTCTTTACGAGTGATGGCAAAGAGTCGAGAGTTCATGGTTGGAAATTGGAAGTTGGAAGTTAGAAGTTAGATGTTGGAAAGAGAGATGGAGTGATGGAGTGATGGAGTGATGGAGTGATTGGGTAATTGCGATTGGCTATCTGCGATACGCGATTTGCGATGCGCGATACGCTATTCGACGGTGATTTCTTGTTTGCGCGCTTGACGCGGTGTTGATTTTGCTTTGGTATGCGGCTTGGGTGCAATGTCTGGGGCTGCTTTTTCGGGCACGGTCACGCCGCGCAAGAAAACTTGAACGACGGTGTAAATAATTTGGTCGTATTCGAAACGGTGCATGTCGGGCGGCTGCAAGATTTCTTGGATGAGCAGAAAAGCCAACAACATGCCGGGAAAGATGCGCGCGGCAATTGCCGGGTCCAAATCTGCGCGAAACACACCGGCGGCTTGCTGCGCCTTGATGAATCCTTCGAGCGTCTCGAACGCGTACAGCGGCACTTGGCGCATGTATTCGGCGCGCAGCTTGTCGTCCATCAAGGGAATCGTCGTAAAAAGGACGCGGGCAATTTCGCGATTTTGGATGATGAGGTTGACAATGTTTTGCGCGGCGAATTGGAGCACGTTTTCGGCAGCGAGGGGCGTACCGGGCTTGGCAATGGCGGCTTGGACTGCCTCGATCGGCGTCTGCATGAATTGGCGGGGCAGGTGGACGAGCAAGTCCTGCTTGTCGCGAAAATAATTGTAAATGGAACCGTCAGATACGCCGGCAGCGCGCGCGACGTCGCTAATGGTGGCGCGGTCGAACCCTTTTTCGGCGAAAACGGTTGCGGCGGCGGCAAGAATCTGTTGACGGCGTTCGCGGACGAGGGCGCGGCGGGCGGGGGCGGTAAGGCGCGGCATAGGGTCGTTATTTAATACTGAATGAATACTCATTCAGTATTATAGGACTAAAATATAGGGTTGTCAAGAGGCACGCGGAATTGGTTGGAAAAGGATGAAATACGCAGCATTGGATGGGATTCGGGTCGCATGTCTACGCCGCTGAAAAAATATACCAATTCATTACAATTTGATGACAATCGCTAAACCTTCACCTGCTAAAATGTGCGTAATTATACGAATCGTACAAAGGGAGCAGACCGATGCCATTGCAAACTATATCGGCGACTGATTTGCGGACGCGGACACGCGAAATCATGCAGCGCGTACGGTTTCAGGACGAAGTGTTTTTGGTCGAAAATTTTGGACAACCGATGGCGGTAGTTCTCAGTCCGAAAGTGTACGAACATCTAACCAAAACATGTATGGATGCATCTATCCAAGACGCGTTGATTCCGGATTGGTCGCGTTCTTCGAAATGAGGAATTAAAAACCGACCCCACTCTACGGTCACACGTGACAAATTCGAGCTACGGGGCTTGTCCGTCACCTGTTGGCTGTTTTCACTGAATTCCCATGAAACGCCTTTTCCTCGTACTTGTCGGTGTGTTCGGTGCTTTTGTTCTGGCTCAATTCATCCCCTTTTATTTCGCGATCTTTATCGTCGTCGTGGTGTGCTTGATCTGCGACGCATTCTTACCCCGCTTTTTGCATCGCGGACAGCAGGAGAATCTGCGCGCCAGTCTGTGGGAGACAATTTTGGGGCGCGTTCTTTTCACTACCGCGCTTGCCGGAATGTCGTTGTTTTGGATTTTCGATGCGGGTGCGAGACCGGAACAGCTTGACGCATTGCTTTCATTCTCGCGGAATAATCCATTCACGGATGCGCTTTTCAACAATGGAATTGCGCGCGCAATCTCTGCGTACCTGATTGCACTTTTGGGTAGTCTGGGTCTTGCCTGTCTCCTGATTTACATGTCTGCAGGAATGGCAGCGCGGACGTTTTTGCAGCATCATCCGAATTTTGATTTGGGGAAAACACGACACTATATCATGTTGGCAGAATTGGGTCGTCCGCGCTTGTGGCAAGCTGCGTCTGCGGAAGGAGTCAAAGAAGTCCGGGCGGCAGTGCCGAGCTTGGGTTTTTTGGGCGGACCAGGCTTTCTGACAGTTGACAATGGCTATGCGGCAGTCCTCGAACGATTGGGGCTTGTAACGCGCGTCGTCGGTGCGGGGATTACGTACTTGGAGAAAGATGAAAAAGCAACCATCCGCATTGTGTTGTACCGGCGGACAATGGCTGTGACACTAGCGAACGCGCGCACACGGGACCAATTTGAGCTGCCTTCATTTACAATAACCGTTACTCACGAGCTGTTGGAAAAACATCCGGACTCGGTCACGCCGGACGCGGACAAAGGCAAAACAGGTGGAGACTCGGATACGGACGCGGACTGGCATTGGAGACACTGGCTGTGGAATTGGGTCTTGTTGGCAGTTGGAAAAGTTCCGACGACGAGTACATCCAAAAAGCCCTCCGTCCGTTATCCATATGACGAGGATGTCATCTTGAAAATGCTCTGGAAGCCGCACTTCCCTCCTGATTGGGACTGGACCAAGAGTCTCGAAAGTCAAACGCAGGCGGTGGCGCGGGAATGGATAATGCGTTATGATTTGCAGGACTTGATTGCCTCTGCCGGGACCGCGCGTCGTGAGCTGCTTCAGAAGGTCGAAAGGGACTTGCGCACGCGCCTGGGCAAGCAAGGGATATACGTGTTCTCGGTACGACTTGGCGAAATCCAAGCGCCCGAAGAAATTCGCAAGTTGTTCCAGGAGCGCCAGACCAACACGGTGCGGCATCAAAAGCTGCTGCAAGAAGCAGAAAACAAACGCGCGTTGAGTCTGCGTGAAAATGACGCGCAAGCGCTAGCGATAGAGCGGCTGGCGCAATTCAAAGCTCAGGTGCGTGAGCAGTTGGTGCGCCAATTGACCGAGCCATTGCGCGTATCAGACGGCGCGCTGGCTGACCCGCAAGTGGCAATGCGTTATATTCAGGCGATTGAGACGGTCTCGCAACAAATGATGCGCGACGATTACACGACACAGCGATTCATCGAAGCGATGGAAAAATTGATAGAAGCGCCGGGAGAAAAGCATTACTATATTCCCGACCCGCGCGAAATCATCGGGCTGGGCGTGCCGCCATCCGCGCGCAAATCAGAGGAATGAGCGCAAACGCGGAGGCGGCGTTGTGGTCAAGACCCAAGTTCCGCGCCGCAGTGACACGTTTGCCAAGGGGCGTGGCGCATCCGAGCTTGCTTGACTGAGAATCCCCTCACTGAGCTCCCTATGCCCGACACAGAGCGTCGCGATACGACGAAAAAACTCGTTGCCTTTTTGCAAGAGGAATCGAACGTTGGCGTTGAGCTGCATCAGGAAGCACTCCGGCTGGCGGACGAGGAACTCTTTGACCAGGCGCTGGATTCTTGCAAAACCAGTCTGGCACTGGCGCAGCAGGCGCATGACCCGTACGCGAAAGGCGCAGCGTGGTTTCACATGGGCTTGCTCTATTTTCTGCTGCGCGAAAATGAATGGGACCGTGCGGCGGAATTCTGCCGTGATGCGGCATTGACATTCGAGACCACGCACAAAGCCCGCGCCCAGGCGGTTGCATCCTTTGCCGTCGCCGAGATTTTGGAACATGCCTGTTATCACGGGCAAGACCGCTGGCAACGCGCCATGGAAGCATCGGCTGCCGCAAGGGCATTGATGCTGCCACTTGCCGATCTCGCGCCAATTGCCCAAGACCATTTTTCCATATTTTCGCAACGCTATGCGGAGCATTTAGCCAGCAGCGCGCCGGCAACCTCAGCCGCGTCCGGCGCTGCTGCCGACGCGAATCCGAAAGCGGACAATGCCGCGCCGACGGGAGATAGCCCCGCGAAGCGCATGCGTGTACACAAGAGCATACGCCCTGCCGCGTCAGCGATTCCACCCCGCTTTCGCACTGCGTATTATACGAGCTTGGTCGTTTCGATTACTTGGTTGGGTGCGCTCGCCGGGTGTGGAATCGTTTTCGCTCTGCGCGACCAATTTGCGTTTGGTCTTTTTGCGGCGATGGGACTAACCGGGATTCTCACCAGCGTTGTGCTTTTGACTGCACTGTTGTACAGCAATAATCAACTCAGCTTCCGCGGACGCGCCGAGCACGCGACCGTTGTGATGGATACCGCCGGGCGGCGCATTTGGTGGCACGAGGATGAACAACCACATTGGCTCATTCCCTTTGTCCAACAGCTCCTCGGTTGGCTGCCGATGGGACAACAAGACTGCAATGACTTTGTGCGGAACCTGTCGAGTGAAAGCGCAAGGTCTTTGGGCGCGCATTTGTTCCTGACCTATCGTGTAATCAACGCGGCATTGATTTGGGACCGCATCGAATCAGAACTCGAATTCAAAACCTCCATGCGAATTCCGCAACCCATCGAGCCTGATAAGACCGGTGATGCGTTGGACAAGTACGCCAAGCGGGTAACAGAGGAGCGCTTGCGAGAATTGATCCACAACACGCTGGGGCAAGGGCAGTGTGTGAACGACAAAAATCTGGGGCAAATGCTCTTGCAGGTCACGCGGAGAGACATTGAAGCGACAGGGTTGTTTTTCAAAAAGATAGAAATTGAGACGTACGAAAAAAGAATCTAACGCACCGCCATCCGAATTTTCGGATGGCGGTTTTTTATGGAGTTGGATTTATCGCCGTGTACTCGGCATCACACCGCGCTGCCATTACAAAATCATTGCGGTGTAGACCTTGAATTTTGTGCGTCCACCAGGTTACGATGAATTGGTCACAATCCGCCCCCCGCCGTATGCCATGCGTGATATTTCCCCGTCCTTTTCTCCCAAAATGCAAGCAACATGATATTTGCCCTGTGTTATGGTCACTTGCACGTCAAGTGTTTCGAGCGTTCGCCGCTTGTCTTCAAAGGTCGCGTTATCAATGCCCGCCCGAACATTGCGCGCGTACTCCATTATCGCTTCGATGCTTTCATCCGTTATCTTGCGCTCGCCTAATTGCGTCATGAGTTTTTCGCGTTGCTTGTTCAATTCCTCAAGACGCGCATTGACTTCGGCTTCGTCCCGCTTCAACGATTTGTATACTGCCCCGCCCTTTTCCGCTTCTTTCAATGCCGACGCCGTCTTGTCCGCATCGCGTTCCGCTTTGCGGATAAATTCATCTGTGATTTCTATTTTTTCGTGAATGTGTCCCAGTTGGTCATCTTCTTCCCGCTGTGCCGCCTTGAGGTCATTCCATAGACGATCAAGGTCTTGGAACAATTCGCGGATTTCATCCCACACGTCCGCTTCGATTGCATCCGCGCGGATAGACTTGTTAGCGCATCTGCCATCAGTGTTTATGTGGCGCACCTTATACCACTCGTCACGATAGTAGCGAATCCACTCGCCTAGTATGTTTTTGCGAATCGAATTCCCTGCATAGTAGTAGCCGCACAGCCCGCAGTGAATCATGCCGCGCAAAAGATAATCACGCTTGACGTTGCGCTTTGCCAACTCTTTACTCCGTGTGCGTTGCGCTTGCACTCGCTCCCAAGTCTCACGGTCAATGATTGCAGGTACGCTCACCGATACGCTTTCCCAATTTTCGCGCTTAGTTTGCTCACTTGTGTCTATGCCGTATCGCCAAGTTCCAGCATATACCTCATTCGTCAAGATGTTGCCAATCATCGCGTGATTCCAAAATGTTTTGCCGCGTTTGCGCTGAATCCCGCGTTGCAAGGCACCTGGTGCAATGACGCCCATTTCAGATAACCGAAGCGCGATAGCGCGGTCTGACAATCGCTTACCGTGTTCGTCGCCTTTGACATACCACCGATAAATCAGCCGCACCACACGCGCCGTTGCTTCGTCAATTTCAAAGGTGATTGTCTTGCCGTTTTGGTCGCGCACATGCCGATAGCCATACGGCGCGCGTATCCCTAACACTTTCCCCGACTTCACCTTCGCCCGCTTGCCGCGCATACTGCGCTCGCGTATCTTGCGCCGCTCTTCGCCCGCGCTTTTCGCGCCGATAACCACCAACAGCAAATTTACAAAGTCGGTTTTGAGTTTGCCAATATCGCAAGTGTGAATCTCTTTCCCTAACTTGGCAAGCCCGCGAATGAGAATCGGCATTTCCCATTCGTCGCCGTCCTCGGGGGGTCTTACAAAGCGGTCAATGGTGTAGGCGATAATCACATCCGCCGCGCCGCTCTGTAGCATCGCATACGCCTTGCGTCCTTCGGGTCTATGCTCTATCGGCGTCGCGCCGCTATAATCGTCTTGAAATTCTGCGACAATCTCAAAGCCCTGTTGCGCCGCATATTTTCGCATCGCGTCAAATTGACTTGGCAAACTATAACCTTTGTCCGCCTGTTCATCGGTACTCACTCGGGCATACAAAATAGCACGTTTTGTCATGCGTCCCCCTTCCAATTTTTGCCGCGCGCGATTCTCGATACGTGTGAATGTCCAATCTGAAACAACTTTGCAATTTGCGTGAGGGTTTCACCCTGAGCGCGCCGCGCTTTGATTTCCTCCACCTGTTCGGGCGTAAGTTTTGCATTGCCGTTCTTTTCGCCGCGCAACACCTTTTCGCGTAGGCGGTGCGTCCAATGCTGCTCACCATGCGCCATGCGTTCGGGATGTTGCCGCGTCCAATGTTGCTCGCCGCGCGCCAGCAGTTCGGGGTGAGGATGCGCGACGCCGCGCATCCCCCGCCCCTTTTCTACCATATCCCCGCATGTTGTCGGCAGGTGTGCCAAGAAAAAGGTGAGACGGCTCACAGCAAGGCGGATTATCGCAGTGATGACAAACAAACATTCCTTCGGGAATACCGCCATAGGTTAATTGCCATGCGACACGGTGCGCCTTTTGCATCTGCCCGTCCCACTGTACCGCGCCATACCCAGTTCTATTGCGTGCTTTTTCCCACTCACGGCAGCCGCGCTCATTGGGCGCGCCTATTTTTTCCCAAAATTCAATCACTGTCATTTTCAATTTCATGGTTGCCCCTCGTTTGTTTGGACGCGCGGCGCGCGGTGTCTATAGACAACCCCGCGCCGCGCGTTTTATATTTTCAAATTGCTGCGAACGGCGGGCGCAGCGTCGGCGCGCTTTCAAGGACAAATGCCGCGCCGCCGGACGGCGTCGCGACGTAACGCGCTTGGGGGATGTAAAAGCGCAGCCCATCAAGCGTGTTCGTCGCATACACTTCTAGCCCCGCCTGTTGGCAGTAACTCACCGCGCTTGCCAAGAGTTGTAACGCGTCTTGGGGCGTCAGGGATTGAATCGGCTTGCGCGTCGCGCGTGTTTTCGCTTTCGTCGCGCTCCCACGCGTTCTGTTGCGTTTTGTTGCGCCGTTGCTCGATGCGCTCTTTGTTCCGCTCATAATCCTCTTTCCTTTCGTCGGCGAGGATTTCAAATTTCCCACCATACTTGGCAACGCGTTGCGCGTGACTGCCCTTGCGCCATTGCCAAAAACGCCCGCGTTTTTGAATCTCGATGCGCCATTGCGCCGCAAGTTTCGGGAGAGGCGCGGCGTGTGCGGCAATCGCTTGCGATTGCATCGCGCGTTCCTCTCCCTCTACGCGTTTGGGTCATCCGCTCCCGTCGCCGCGCTTTTGCGTTGGCGCGCGGCTTTCGTTTCCACTTGGGACAGCGTCGGCGCGTCCGCGTGCATTGTGTTGCCGTTGCCGTTCCCGTTGTCATTCGCAGCGCCACCGGTGACAAACCGCATGACGTTGTGGAGTTCCTCGAACGCGCGGTCTTGGTCGGTTTTCAAGCGTGCTACTTGTTTCGCCCGCTCGACCATTGCATTGCGTGTTTTGACCAATTGCTCCGAAAGTTCCAAGTCTTGGCGTTCGGTTTCCAATTGGTGGGTCACAGTCAAGCGTCGTTTCTCCATGTCCGCTTGGTGCTCCAGCCGCTTGGTTTCAAAGTCGGCGAAATGTTGCGCGCGTTTTTTCTCGATTTCCGATTTGGCGATGCGTAAGCCGCGCTCGACTTGCACTTTGGGCGAAATGTTGTGATACGCGAACGCGGCGATTGCTACCAGAATCGCGCCGCCGATGACGATAAAGAACGCCATGACGCGCACGGATTCTTGCAACGCGCCGCCGAAAAAGTAAATCGCCGCGTCCGTAATCGCCGCGATGCTCACGATAAACGATGTGAGAATGAACATGCCCAACGCGAGATTTTTTTGTGACTTGGTGCGCGCCCAGTGCAGCCACGTAAACGCCCAAGCCCACATCGAAATGTCCATGCCCACGATGCCCAGTGCGATGACCAGTTCGCGGAATTGCAAACCGTCGGGGATAGTTTGCGAAAGAAAATCCGCGCTCCGCCACATGGTATAAAGCGAGAGTAACGCGCCGATGCTCAGAATAATCACGTCATCTGCGCCCCATGCGATGTTGGGGGATTCGATGCCGTAATCCTCTTGCGGCATGAGATTGTCGGAAAGGTTGCTCGAATGTAGTCCATTCGTGTTCATTTTGCTTTCTGCTTTCGATTCGATGCGCGGCATACCATTACCGATACGCCGCGCCTGTTTCTTTGGTCTGAAATTTCTATGTCTGGTGTCCGCTGCAGCGCGCGTGAACGATAAACGAGTAAGTCCCAAATTCAGGGTCAGGCGCACTTGTCTGTTTCACCCACGCCTCGCCCGCACGAATCGGCTTGCCACAATTCAGACAAAGTTTCGGATTGCCCGCGACGATGCCGCGTCCGTGCGTCGTGAGTGCACCTACCACGTGTACATCGTTTGTCAATTGTTGCGCCTTGGCTTGCTGTAACATGATGTCCCTCTTTGGTGTTCGAACGGTTGCGGCAACGTTCGCGCCGTGCTACAATCGCGTTGGTTGCCGCAATCTCGTTGCGGTGAATCTTTCGGCGTCGGTGATTCTTGCCAGAGTTACGACGCCGATTTATTTTTCGTCCGTATCGGTCAATGCTTCATCAAGCATCAAGGGGCGTCCGAATCCTGCTTCGCGCCCCAATTGCTCATACTGCCCACCCGTTTGCAAATCGGCTTCGGTGATTTGGTGCAGCGCGTAGGTATTCGGCTCGCCTTGCCAGTGCGACCAATCGTTGCTCGCCCACGAATTGCACCTCGCGGCGATTGTCATTCGTCTGTCCGCTATTGCCCGTGATGATGCTACCAACTTGCACGGTGATAGTTTCCATCGGTCATTTGCTCCTTTTTCTATTTCGGTGCGCGATTCAGAAAATCGGACAGCGTGAGGTCATGCCCTGCGCCTTCGAGGACGCGGTGAATGGTCGCCTTGCTGTGCCGCTTGCCGATGTTGTGCGGTAGGACAAAACGCGGGTCGCCCCGTTCGTCCCAACCGATTGCGGCGTCGGTCACGCGTCCGCGCACGTCTGATAACGTGAGACCACGCCGCAAGACGACGATAGCGCGCGTTTCCGTCGCGGCGTAATAGTGCCGCGTCTCGCCGTGAATCTCGGCAGTGTGCTTGAGAATCAAACGCGCGGTTGCTGCGTCGTCAAACAAGAGTTTGGACATACGGAAAATCCTTTCGGCGTTCGCAGCAAGCAGGTCGCCCTACAACAAAAAAGGACAGCCCGCGTTAAGCAGACTGTCCGCAATTGGTGTAAAATGCGGTTAGCCATGCTCGCCGTTTACGCGGTGAGTTTGGTTAGCCCCTCGTAATTGTTTCAGCAATTGCGCGGGGCGATTTAAGGAATTGAATTTCCTTGTTACGCGGAATTATACAACTTTACTTTTGAATAGTCAACCTTCTTTTTTGGGTCCGCGTTTTTCGCCTTTGCGTTCTGCTTCGCGGACGTATGCCAATAGACTGGCTTTGCTCACTTGCCAATCTCGCACCCATTTCCGCCCTTTAATCTTGCCTTCGCGCAAGAGTTCTTGAATATAATCAAGACGGTAGCCGCTTAACTGCGCCGCCTCTTGTGTGGTAATCCAATCGTCTTGTTTTGCCATTGCCCGCGCTCCTCGAAAATGTTTGCCCGTTGCGCGCATTATAAACCCGCGCCGCGCGTCCGCGCAATCCCCTATCATTCAGTTGTCAAAGTGCAAGCCCGCAGCCCTCGCCTGCGGGCGCGTAATTTTCAAGGTCGGTCTTTTGCGCCGCGCAAATTTTTCGTTTCTGTCTTAGGTAACGGTTACACAAGGAACGAAAAACAATTTTCCTTTCCCCCTTTTTCCAAGCCCCAAAATTACGCGCGGGGTCGGGCGTTGTCTGCGGACAGGTCACCGCGCGGCGTGTTTGTCGAACAAACAGCGCACGTCTTGTAACGCGCGTTCAACTGTAATCGGTTTTCCTGCGTCCGCGCCAAACGTGCGCCGCGCTTCGGCTTGCGCTTCGTCAAACGTGAACGCGAATTCCCGCGCAATCTTTTCGGTGAATTCGAGAGAAAATAAAGCATCCTCGAATGGACTACATTCGCCGAAGCCCGCCAGCATGGCGTTTTCGCCAATGCCCAATTCGCCGCAAAACGCGCGCCATGCGTCGGCTTGGACACAGAACGTATACGCGCCCATGCGCGCGCCGCGATACGCTTCACTCTCAATTTCGCCGACGTGCGCCAATGTGGACATAGACCACGCGCGATTCAATTGATTTATGAGATAGGACAATGCCATGAGTTGCAGCATGTCAAGGGCGTTATGATAGTCCGGCAAACGATACAGCGCAGTCGGCGCAGCGTCTATCAGTGCGCAGCGTTCCTGCTCGTCGCCCCGTTCTTTCGCGGCGAGTAGCAGCGTCAACCGTTCGCGCGGCGCGAGTTTGGCATAGTGTTCTTGCAGTGTGCCGTTATTTCTCATTCTCACCTCGCAGTTTTAGCGCGTGTTCAATCGCTTCGACGCGCGCTTCTAATTCGCCCTCTTTGATTGCCTCGATGAAGGCGTGAGACAGCGCGACGAGCAGCCGCGCGCGTTGGATGCTATTTTCCATTGGCAGCGTCTCGGCGAGGGTGTAGTCCAAGACAGCCAACACGTCTTGGAGTGTCCGCACCTGTTTGGGCAGCGCGTCGGCATTGCCGTTATGGGGGATGCGCGAATGACTGCCCCCCTTGCGCCGCGCCCGCGCGCGTTCGCGCCCGCGTGCCGGGTCATGTGCATAGCAAAAACCACTCGCGCTTGGGTGATTGGGACACAGCGCGCCGCTCTTTGTTCGCGCCTTACAGCGTTGTTGTGGTGTTTTCATTTGCCGCCGCGCCAACTCTCCCCGCGCACGATGTGTCCTACGTGTCCGCGTGAAATTCCAAACACCTGCGCGACGACGCGTTGCGGCGCGCCTTGCTTGCACATTTCCTGAATTTGTTCTACTTGCCCAAGCGTGAGTTTTGCGCGGACATGACGCTCCCCGCGCAAAACACTTTCGGGATGTGTGTGCGTGCCGTGCCGGTTACCCCGCGCGATTCGTCCCTTTTGCATGGCGTCATATCGGTTATCGCGCGCTGTCCCCAGCCATAGATGCTCGGCACGCACGCACGACGAATTGTCACACGTATGGCAAACCAGCAATCCGTCAGGAATCGCTCCGCGATATATCTCATAGCCAACACGATTGGCGCGGCGTTGCTTGCCGTGAATTTTTATCGTTCCGTAACCGTCGCGAGTTCGCGCTCCTGCCCATTCCCAACACCCGGTGGGCGCGACTTTAACGTACTTCAGAAAGCGTTGCTTGGTATGCTCCTCACACATTATCTATTTTCTCCTCTCTCGTCATAAGTGTTACTTGTAAAGGGCATGCTTATACGAATGTGCCGTTAGTTCCGCCCCCATGTGCCGATACGTGTGCCGATATTTGTGGTCAAAAGGTTTATCAAATTTGATAAACCTTTATGAGTCTCCGCGCTCGCGCGTCGGTCATTCAAGCGGTAGTGGGCATACTTCATGAATGACGGTGTTTTCGGCGTTATAAGTCTCCGCGCTCGCGCGTCGGTCATTCAAGCCCCTGTTTCCTGCCGATGTGCCGATACGCGCCCCCCGTGTGTGGGGTCATATCTTGCGGTGTGCCGTTAGCGAATCGTCGGTGTGCCGATACGCCCACCGGCGCGGGCGCGGGGATAACGCCTTGCGCCGCCGCACTTGCCCGGGTCCAAGTTCCTTTGACGGTATATCAATCACGGTCACGGCGTCGACGCTCGGCGCGTGATATGGACAGAATCCATCTGCGCGGTTAGTCCAGTTTCGGCAATACGTCCCCAGTTTCGTGAGTGCTTTACATTTCATTGCTTACCTCGCTTCCGCTTCGGCGGTCTTGTTTCCGTGCTCCACTTCCGCCGCGCCGCACGTTGGCGTTCATGCTCGGCTCTTTGCCGCACCCCTTTGCCGTATGTGCCGATATGCCGCGCGATTTCGTTCAAGTCCACATTCTCTAACGCGTACCATGTTTCGCCCTGCGCGGTTAAATCCATGCCCACCATTTGCAATTGAAACATGCGCTCCAACGCGCGATTCACGGCATACCTACTGCGCCCTGTCTTGGCAATGATTTCTCTGGCGGTCAGGGCATCCGATTGCAAAGCGTTCCAAACGGCTAATGCCACTTTGCCAAGTCCAGCATATCGAAATACGTCATGCGCCGCGCTGTTTTTATTGACACACTCTCTCACATTAATGTATTTAGAGAGTGTGTCAGTAAAAACAAGCCGAAAGGTTGCTGCCAAATTGAACGTCGCTTCTTGCTCCAAGACGATTAAGCCAAGTTCGCGTAATCTGTGCGTCGCTCGAATTGACGTTCTGAATCCAACCCCTGCGAGTTCGGCAACGTCTCGACAGGACGCAGCATAGACAATACGCCCCGCGCGATAGGCAATTTCGGCATGGGCGAGAAACACCGCGCAGTCAATCGCGCCCGTGCGTCCTGTCCATTGATGCGACGGTGCCCATTCTCTCGCGGCGCGGGCGAGTTGGCGCGCGTTGCCTTCGTGTGTGCGCGTCCACTTTTGCGCGTTCTCGAAGGAATGACGCAGCCAGCGCAGCGCGTTCTTTGGATTCTTGGCAGACAGTTCTGCGAATTTGCCCGCGCGCGGATGTTGCAAAAATAGTGTGAGAATCGCGTCAAACTCAAAACCAGAATTGACCAGCGAGGTGATAATTGCTTGCTCGCCTTCACTCCGCGAGTGATAGCGTTCCATGCCTTCGCCGCGCAAGAGTGCCAACGCGCGGCGCGAAGGTGTTGGCACGGACGCAATAGGGAAAAGCCGCGCGCTCTGTGGTGTTGTGTTTTCACTTGCGAGGATGGGGCGCAAGTCAGATAGCGCGACGCGCGGCAATTTGCCAAAGTCCCCCGACGCGAGGATGTAGTTTCGCTCGCCAATCTGCGAGGGTGGGGCAGCCACATACGCGCCACGCCCGTAACGAAATTCACCTGACCCCATTTCGGGCGAGAGTTGGCAGTACGCGCCCGCGCGTTCGTCGGCGAGGGCGATGTAAAAATGCTGCCCCGCGTTTGGCGTCGCAACTTGTGGATAATCGTTTTCATGCAAGCCAAGACCAGCGAAAAAATTAGCAACGCGTTCGGACGTGCGCGGCTCATTTTTGTTGTCAGCGTCCACGATTGCAAGACGCCGCGCGCCGCCGCAGCGAATACCAACGTTCGCGTTTTCGGGCGCATGTTTCCACATTTCGCGCGGCTCGCGGTGTTGCCAATCTTTAAGAAACGCATCTTTGGTGTCCGCGCGCAAGGGCAAAGTCTCGTAACTGAGACGTTCGTAGTGTTGCAATGCCGATTTGCGCGCGAGTTCGTCCAACCCATTTTTCTCGGCGTCGGTCAACGTCTCGATTGCGTCTTGGACAGGCGCGGTGTTAATTCTTTCGAGTATCATCATGCGACGCGCTCCCATTCGGCTAGCGGCAAGGCGATTTGTGGCGCGATGAAATTCACGCCAAAACCGTATTCGCGGATTTTGGCGATTGAAACGCGGTAACGGTGTCCCGTTTCTTGATCAATGACTTCGACGGCGTGCGCCCCGAAACGTTCGGCGTCATCCAACACCGCAACGTCAAAACAGATTGAAGGGCGCGGCTTCCGCAATAAGTGCCGTGAAAATTGAATGTGTTTTTGCAGATAGCCGTCGCCGCGCACCTCGGCAACGACGCGCCCGCGCAGTTTAATTTCGTGCACGTTTCCGCCTTTGCGTCGGGGTCTTGACCCGCGCGGCGTTGTCGCCCATAATGGAGATGACAACACCGGATAGATTTGTCTCTGTCCTGTTTTTGTCGCCGCCGTCGAGCGTTGGAGCGCTTGACGGCATTTCCATTTGTTGCGCCGCGCGTGCCAATCGCAGCGCGCGCCCGTGTGCGGCAAACAGCCGAAGACATGCGATAAGCGCGTCGTTTTGCGTGGGTGTGAGTTCAGCGGGCAGCGTCATTTTTCACCCCCGTAAGTTGCATCGCATCGTGCGCAGCGTCGGTCGGCGCGTCGTGCGCGGGCGCGTCGGTCTCTGGCAGACACGCCGCGCCCCCTTCGTCGCTTTTATCGTCATCACTCCATCCCAGCACCAACGTAACCAATTCCGCCAACGCAGCTTGACGTAGCGTCAACCGCGCGGGTCTGGTCTCATACGTTTGCATTTCGCACCCCCTCGCCGCGCCGCGTCGGCTTGACGCGCGGGTTGCGCGGGCGCGTCGGTCTGCGCTTGCAAAGCAAAAACCGCTTCACGAATAACGAGGCGTATTGCGTCGCCTTGCGAACGGCGTAACCGTCTCGCCAAATCTGCAATCATCGCGCGTTCAATGTCGCCAACCCGAAATGTGAAATTGTCGTTTCGTCGCATACCCCACCTCTTGGAAAATAAAAACGCCTTAACTTGCTTTCACAAGTTAAGGCGTAACATTTGGCGTTACGATTTGTAACAAACGACATTACAGTTTATGGTTTGACGGTAACGGATAATTGTTCAGCTCTTTCTGGGCGATAGACACAATATTGCCCCGTTTCGATAGTCGTTTCAAGATAGCCGCTAAGCATCGCGTTTTTGGATTTGATTTTTCTGATAGTACCCCTAATGCGTTGCGTGATTGCGGCGCGGGCGTTTTCAGTTTGCCCAGCAAACTCTCGACTATTTCCTCCCAAGCCCGATGTGCGATTCAGTTCTGCCAAGATACTATCGTGTTCTCGCTCGCACTCTTCCGCTTTCACGTAATCGCCCGATGCAGTGGCAATGCCTTTTTTCTCCGTGAGTTCTTCAAGTTTCGCGCGGTATTCCCGTTTCGCTTTACTGTCCAGCACTTTGCCACCACCATCAAAACCGGAAATGCTCAAACTCGCTTCGGCTATTTCGCTCGCGCTCCAAACCGCGTTTGTTGCGCCGTTTTTTTCAATGGCTTGTGCAAGTTCAATTGCACTAAAATCTTTGTTGGGTTTCTGTAGCAACAGCGCGATAGCCGCGATTCCTTTGCTATCTCTCAGAATTAGCGAATCACTACCGCGATAGGTAATCACCCAGCCCTCGCCCTTTTTCTCCAAGACAAGCCCCGCGTCTTGGCGCGGCGCGGTGCTCGGCAAGTCAGGCAACTTATCTTTTTCGGTTGGTTGTTTCTGCCATTCTGCTAGAGTGTTCCTCCAAATTCCAGACACAATGTTGTCTTGACTTTGACCATACACCATTTCGCGCCAGTCCTTTAGCGCAGAAGCGATTTGGGGTTTTCTTCTATCGGGGACAAAGCGCAAAGTTGCATGGCATTCGTTCCTTCCGCGCGGCTCTAACTCAATCATGGCAACACCTGTCATGTGCCGCGCAAAGTCTGTCGCGGAAACTTCGTGCCCTTTCAATGATTCAATCTGGTTCTTGTGCTCTTGTATGAGTTCAAAGGTTGGCGGGTAAATCTGCTCGAGCGCGGCGATTGCGGCAACCAACGACTCATAGATTTTTGGGTCTTGCCATTCCAGGGAGAAAACGACACACCAATTACCTCCCGCCATCGCTCCTTTGCTGGTCGTGACTTTAACGCACTCGCCCCCATAGTCATAGTCTCGCGTTTGGGAGGTTTGCTCCCCAGCGAATAGGGTTAGCACCTTTTCGCAGTTTGCGTCAAAATCGAAATGTTGGTCTGGTAAATTCATCTTGCGCTCCAAAACAAAAAGCCGCTCACGTCTTGAGTTGACGCGAACGGCTTGCGAGTGCTATACTCGTTTCACCTTAGCCGTTTGCGTCGGCTTTGGTCATGCGCCCGGATGTTGTCAGCATCGCGGGCGCGTTTGTTTAGTTCGTTTGTTCTATCCTATTATATCACCGCGTTTCGCGGATGACAATGTTATTTTGCGCGTTGACGGGAATAGGCATCCGCGCTGCGCTCTGCGTTGGTGTCTCATCGTCGGGCATTTCTGCCAAGACAGCGCGCACAAGGTCGGCAATCATATCGGGGTGAATATGCCAATTGTGACTACCTAATGACCGTCGTCTTGCCCCATTCGGTGCACAGCTGGGGATGATGGTCTTCTTGCTCTGCGAGCGCGCCGACGCGATTCGTGAACACCAGCGCCTCAGCAAAATTTTTGAATTTGTACGTCCGTTCCAACTGCGGCATCCCGTCGCGTTCGACTACATGCCACTCTGGAATTTGCGTCAGCAATGCTTGCAGCTCTTGTTCCGTCACACGCGGCGAATCCGCGCGACAGGCGACGCAGTGTTCTTGGTTCAACGCACTCATACGCTCGCTCCTCTCTCCGGCAAATATTGAATCCCTCGTACATCCAATTCAAATACGCAATCCGCGCCCGTTTGCACTTGACCATCCCACTCGAACGTGAACGTGCCCCCGCGCGTTTCCACGACGATCCGTTGATGCCCCGCGCGTAATTGCGTCTCGACCACGCGCCCGCGCAAGGTATTTTCGCGGCGTAAACTCTCGGGCACGATTCGTTCCACCGCATTCGGACGCAGCAAGACAAAACGCGGTGTTTCCTCCATGCCGCGTTCTTTTTCCAAGACAAATAGCCCCACAGCGGTTTCAATTGTGCATTGTGCATTGTGCATAGTGCATTTTTGGATCGGAACGAGATTCGTCAGCCCCAGAAACCGCGCCACAAACACACTCGCCGGATGATTGTAAATTTCGACCGGCGCGCCGCTTTGTTCGATGCGGCCCGCGTTCAATAACAGCAAGCGATCCGCCAGCGCAAACGCTTCGTCTTGATCGTGCGTCACATACAACGCGGTCATGCGCAAACGCTTCAACAAGGCGCGCAGTTCGTCCGCCAATTCTTCGCGCAAGATGCGGTCCAGTGCGCCGAGCGGCTCGTCAAACATGACGAGGCGCGGACGCGGCGCGAGCGTGCGCGCCAACGCGACACGCTGCTGCTCACCGCCCGACAGGCGATTCACATCGCGTCGCGCGAACGCGGCGGCATCCAATCCGACCAATTCAAGCGTTTCGTTGACGCGCCGTGTGATTTCTGTGCGCGTGGGTGTGGGCGTCAGCATTCGCAAACCGAACGCGACGTTGTCAAATACATTGCGGTGTGGAAACAGCGCGAGGTCTTGGAACATGAAACCGAAACCGCGTGCGTGCGGCGGAATCCCGCGCAAACTGTTGCCCTCGAAAAAAACCGCCCCCCCTTCTGCGTCTTCGAGTCCCGCGATAATCCGCAACAATGTCGTCTTGCCCGCGCCGCTCGGACCCAATAGCCCTACGATTTCGCCCGGCGCAATGCCGAATGAAAGGTCGCGCAGCAGCGGCGCGTTTTGGTATGTTTTGGAAATGTTTTGAATTTGTAGCATGCCTCTAAAACTCTGTGCCCGCGCCAAACCGCGCGCGTTCCATCGCCGCGATAGCGACCGCGCTCACAAGCATCAAAATCGTGCTCAATGCTAACGCTTGTCCATAGTTGGTCAAACCCGGTTGTCCGAGCAAACGATAGATCGCGAGCGGCATGGTTGCCCATTCGGGACGCGCGATCAAGGTCGTCGCGCCAAATTCGCCGAGCGAAACGGTGAACGCAAACACCGCGCCGACGATCACCGCGCGCATGACGATGGGCAAATCAATTTCGGCAAACACGCGCGCGGGGTTTGCGCCCAACAGCGCGGCGGCTTCGCGCACGTTCGTTTGGATTTCACGCAGCAGCGGCAAAATACTGCGAATGACCAACGGCAGCGCGACGAGTGTGTGCGCGACGGGAATGAGCCAAACCGCCGCGCGAAAATCAAAGGGTGCGCGACTGAACGCGAGAATATAGCCAAAGCCCAACGTCACCGCCGACGTGGCGAGCGGCAGCAAAAATACCGCGTCCAAAAATCCCCCCCCCCTCCGCGCGCGCACGGTCGCGTACGCGGCGACTAAACCGAGCGCGACGGCCAGCGCGACGGTGACACTCGCAAACAGCAGCGAATTGCGAATCGCGTCCGTCGGCGGGATGAACGTAGCGCTGCCGCGTGGATTCAGATTCAGCGCGGTGTAATTTTCCAAGCCGATGCCTTGCGGGGCTTGCGCCGAACCCGCTGGGGTTCGGAACGATTCAAAGACCAGGATGACCAGCGGCGCGAGTAAAAAAATTAGCGTGGCGGCAAGATTGATCGCGACGAAACATTTCTCGCCCCACGTTTTCAATGTGCGGCGCGTGATGGTTTGCGGACGCAACCGCACCGGCGCGGCGAGGCGCGCTTGCAAACGCGTATAGACGACGATGAGCACGAGCGTAAAGAAAATTTGTAATAACGACAGCGCGGCGGCGAGATTCAAATCGAACAGGTTCGCGGCGCTGCGATAAATTTCGACCTCCAGAGTTGCCAAACGCGGTCCGCCCAAGATCAAAATAACGCCGAACGAAGTGAAATCGAAAATGAATACGAGCAGCGCCGCCGCGAGTATCGCAGGCCGTAACAGCGGCAACGTGATTTCAAAAAACACACGCGCCCGATGCGCGCCCAACATGCGCGCGGCGTTGCCCAACTGTGGATCGAGATTCGACCAAAAGCCGCTGACGATGCGAAATACAATCGTGTAATTGTAAAAAATGTGGGCGAGCAAAATGATCCAAATCGTATCGAGAAGTTTCAATGGCGGGAGCGGAACGAATAAATTCGTTACTACGGTGTTGATGATGCCGCGCGGTCCGAACAGTGCGACGAACGCGGGGGCGACCACAATCGTCGGCATGAGGAATGGGAGCGTCGTCAACGCGCGGACGAGCGTTTGCCCGCGAAATTGATATCGGAGAAAACTTGGCGTACGCCCGACACATCGAGTGTGCCATTTGGAAAAAACGAGTACGTCAAAATCGCCGCGAGCGGGAAAAAATAGAATACCGCGAGGAATGCCAACGGCAAAAGGAGAACTAGAAATTGGAGTTTGGAAGTTGGAAATTGGAAGTTGGAAGTTGGAAGTTGGAAGTTGGAAGTTGGAGATTGGAGCTTGGAAGTTGGAGGTTGGAGCTTGGAAATTGGACGCATTCCACTTTTCCGCGAATAACACGAATTACACGAAAAGATTTCTCATTCGCATGATTCGCGTTATTCGCGTTTTTTCACTATCGCATCATTGCACCATCGCACCATCGCACCATCGCACCATTGCACCATCGCACCATCGCACCATCGCACCATCGTACCATCGCACAATTGTACTACCACTATCGCACCATCGCACCATTGCACTATCGCACTATCGCACTATCACACTATCGCACTATCGCACAATTGTACTACCACTATCGCACCATCGCACCATTGCACTATCGCACTATCTTAGCACCGCTTGCGTCCACGCTTTGATCCACGCGTCGCGATTGGCGTCTATCGCGTCGGCGCCGACCTGCGCGGGATTTTTTGGTGTTTCGGCGAATTTGTAAAACTCGGGCAGCTTGGCGTCGGGGTTCACAGGGAACACGAACATTTGCGTGGGAATGTCCTCTTGGAAACGCGGCGCGACCATGAAATCAAGGAACTTTTTCGCAAGGTCGGCGTGTTTCGCATTTTTGAACACGCCCGCGAATTCGATTTGACGGAAACACGCGCTGTCGCCCAACACGTTGCCCGTGGGTGGCGTGGTGTATTTGCCGTCGCTGAAAAATACTTCGGCGGCGGGACTGGTCGCGTAACTGACGACGATGGGGCGGTCGCCTTTGCCGCTCCACGTGGATTTGGTGTAATACGCGTCTTCCCACCCTTCACTCACGGCAACGTCGTTGGCGCGTAATTGCTGCCAATAGTCGAGATATTTTTCTGGACCGTACTTGCCAATGGTTGCAAGCAAGAACGCCAGCCCCGGCGACGATGTGGCGGGATTCTCGACGACAAGCAAACTTTTGTATTCTGGTTTCGTGAGATCGTCGAGCGACTGCGGCGGCGCGAGATTTTTTCCCTTGAACCACGCGATGTCATAGTTCAAACACACGTCGCCGTAATCTATCGGCGTCAGGCGAAATTGCGAGTCGAGCCGATATTGCGTTGGAATAGCATCCGCGCCGTTTGGTTTGTATGGCTCGAACAAATCCGCTTTCAACGCGCGGCTGAAAAACGTATTGTCCACGCCGAAAAAGACATCGCCGAGCGGATTCGCCGCGCCCGCGAGAATGGCTTTGTTCAACGCCGCGCCCGCGTCGCCGGATTCGAGAATTTGCACTTTGGCGTTGTTCGTCGTTTCAAATTCCTTCAATACTTGTTCGCTCACCGCGAATGAATCGTGTGTTACGACGACGAGCTCGGTGGGGGAACCCTGCGGCGAGGGTTCCGTACTGGGCGCGGCAGTGGTTGGCTGCGGCGCAGTGGTAGGTTGCACCGCAGCGGTTGGCGCGGCGGTCGGCGGCGCGGCGGTCGGCGTTGGACTCGCACACGCGGCAAGCGCGGCGAGCGTGCAGAGTATTGCAAATGTAACTATTGTTTTCATGTGACTCCCCCTTGATCCGGGACACAGATTTCACGGATTTCACGGATAAAAAAGATCTGTGGGGTCTGTGAAATCTGTGTCCGAAAATTATTTCTTGAAAAAACACAAACCGCCTCCGAATTCGAGAGGCGGTTGTTTTGATGCAACCATTACCAATGTTCCCTGCGCCGGCATTACCCGTATCAGGTTCGATGGGTCGGTGACTCGGCGATGGGCGGTGTAGGCGATGGGCAATGTATGCGGCTGGCATACAGCCGACATCGCCTTCATCGCCCATCGCCTGAATCGCAATCACCCTCTCAGCCCGGTACAACCGAGCTCCCCGGAGGAATTTAGGATTTCAGATTTCAGATTTTTCGCTCCACGCTCCTGTGGTCAGTAATCAGTAATCAGTGATCAGTGATCAGTAATCAGTGATCAGTGATCAGTGATCAGTGATCACTGATCAGTAATCAGTTTCCAGTCTCCAACCTCCAACCTCCAACCTCCGTTCCACCGGAACGTCTCTACGTCCAACCTCCAACCTCCAATTTCCAATCATTGAAACAGATGCACAATCAACAATGCGCCGCGCGTCGCGCGCACCGTTGCGTGTCTGTCCAACATGACGTTGCTGATGCCGCGCGTGCTGCCGCGTTCCAATGTTTCGCCGCGCAGCGGATATTCCAAACCGTGTGTCACGATGCCGTCCACGCGTTCGTCCAACGGAATGAGTGAAACGAGGTCGCCCTTTCTGCCCGCGATTTCCGTGCCCTCCGTTCCCTCTCCGCCCTCTCTGCCCTCTCTGCCCTCTTTCCCCTCTTTGCCCTCTCTGCCCTCTTTCCCCTCTCCCCCCTCTTCCCCCACCAGCCACATCTCACTTAACCCGTCTACTAACCGCACATTGCGCGCTTGCGTCAACAACAGCACATTCGCCAGAAAATGGTCGGCGCGCCCGCCGTGTGCGCCGAGAATGGTAATTTCGTCCGCGCCGCGCGTTTGCGCCAACTGTAACGCGAGTTCCAAATCCGTCGCATCTTTGGCGGGCGGATAGCGAATGAATTCGCAACTACTTTTTTCTAACCAGTCACGCGTTTCGTCGTCCAGCGAATCGAAATCGCCGATGACGGCGTGCGGCGCGATGCGCAAATATACACGTGCGTTGCGCGCGCCGCCGTCGGCGGCGATGCGCAAGTTCGCGCGCAGCCAAATTTCTTTGAGACGCGCGTGAGCCGTCAGTTCACCGTTGGCGACGAGGACAGCGCGCATGATTTATTTTGCCATGTTCAAAAAATATCGGTGCAAGCGCGGGTCGTGCGTGAGTTCGGGATGAAAACTGGTGGCGAGTAAATTGTCTTGCCGCGCGGCAACGATCGTGTCGTCGTCCAGTTTCGCCAACACCTGCACGCCGGGTCCGACCGCTTCCAGCAGCGGCGCGCGAATAAAGACCGCGTGAAATTTACTCTGGTTGTCGTTATTGATTTCGGGAATGTCCAAATCCGTCTCGAACGAATCCACCTGGCGACCGAACGCGTTGCGTTTCACGCGCACATCCATCACGCCGACGAGCGGCTGACGCATCGTGGAATGTCCAGTCATTCCGACATCTTTTGCCAACACAATCATCCCCGCGCACGTGCCCCACACCGGCTTGCCTTGCAAAGCCATTTCACGAATCGGTTCGATTAATCCGTACTGCGTCGCAATTTTGCCAATCGTCGTGCTTTCGCCGCCGGGAATGATGAGTCCGTCGAGATCGCGCAATTGTTCCGGCAAGCGCACCTCGACCGCTTCCACGCCTAACGTGCGCAGCATCTGAATGTGTTCGATAAACGCGCCTTGCAGCGCGAGCACTCCTATTTTCACAAGTCACGATAGAGTGATGGAGAGAGGGAGAGATGGAGTGATAGAGAGAAAATTCTCTCGCGCTCTCCATCTCTCTATCTCTCGCTCTCTCACTCGCTCACTCTATCCCTCAATCTCTCTTTCACCAACCGCGCACCGCGAGCTGCGCGCCTTCGGGAAGTTCACGCGCCGAGATGCCCACCATCGCGCCGCCGAGACCGCGCGAAACATCCGCGATAATTTTTGGATCGTTGTAATGCGTTGTCGCCATGACAATCGCTTTGGCGCGCTGCGCGGGGTTGCCCGATTTGAAAATGCCGCTGCCGACGAATACGCCTTCGACGCCGAGCTGCATCATTAATGCCGCGTCCGCCGGAGTGGCAATGCCGCCTGCCGCAAAATTTACGACGGGCAGTTTGCCGGTTTCGGCAATTTCTTTGACCAAATCGTACGGCGCCTGTAATTCTTTGGCTGCCGCGTACAACTCGTCGGGGCGCATGTTTTGCAAACGGCGAATTTCGCCGAGCACCGCGCGGGCGTGGCGCACGGCTTCGACCACGTCGCCCGTGCCCGCTTCGCCTTTGGTGCGAATCATCGCCGCGCCTTCGCTAATACGGCGCAGCGCTTCGCCGAGATTGCGACAGCCGCAGACGAACGGGACTTGAAATTGATGCTTGTCAATGTGATGGGCTTCGTCAGCGGGTGTGAGCACTTCGGACTCGTCCACATAATCCACGCCGAGCGCTTCCAACAGTTGCGCTTCGACGAAATGTCCAATGCGCGCTTTTGCCATCACGGGAATGGTGACGGCTTCCATGATCTCGATAATTTTTTCGGGATCGCTCATGCGCGCCACGCCGCCGTCGCGTCGAATGTCGGCGGGGACGCGTTCCAATGCCATGACCGCGCACGCGCCCGCGTCTTCGGCAATTTTTGCTTGCTCGGCGTTGGTCACATCCATGATGACGCCGCCCTTGAGCATTTGCGCGAGTCCAACTTTGACGGCCCACGTTCCGGTTTGTTTGTCCATGCAAATCACCTCGTTGGGTTGGGGTATAGAGCAGTAGGGAAACAGGGAAATAGGGAAACAAGGAAACAAGTAGCAACAACCTGCATGAAAATCTGTCTACTTGTTTACCTAGAGCGGATTCCTAATTCGTATGTGGGCAAAAGACCTTTCGGGTTTCCGAAAACCCGAAAGGTCTGCCCACCAATCAGACTGGAATCCGCTCTAAATACCTGCCTACTTGTTAAACAAAAAAACGCCGACTCGAATAGAGCCGACGTTTCACGTTTGGTGTTTCACGCTTTACGTTTCACGTTTCCTACGCCGGCATTATCCGGATCAGGTCATAGGGTCGAAGATGGGCGACCTCACCCCCAGGCCCTCTCCTGCAAAGAGAGGGGAGAGGCGATCTCACCCCCAGCCCCTCTTCCTTCACAGAGCCTGCCACGCTGCGCTCGCAGCAGTGGTTCAGGACAGGCACTACAAAGAGAGGGGAGAGGTGGTTGCAGTTCTTCCTCTCAGCCGGACTCGCTCCAGCTCCCCGACATTTTATTTTCTTAAGGTTCATGCAATGTTAGCATAAAGTTGATGCGCCGTCAAAAAAAGCGCGCGTCATAGACCCCAAGTGTTTTTCGACGATAGAGTACATCGAGTCGCGCGGCGCGGGTAAAACACTTGGGGTCTCGCGGCGCGCAGTGCGACGTGCCAAGACCCCA
>JACQWQ010000217.1 GCA_016209205.1 Chloroflexota bacterium | reverse complement strand
GAGGACAAATCGGGCGATCATCTCGCGGGCGTCGCCGCGTCGTCCGCAATCGAACGCGCCGCGGCGAAATACGTCCTCTCCGAAGTGCCGCTGTCTGTCTTGTACGAAAATCCCGTCGCGCCGTACGAGCAGGA
The DNA here is from genome assembly GCA_016209205.1 of Chloroflexota bacterium. GTDB lineage: Bacteria > Chloroflexota > Anaerolineae > UBA4142 > SHND01 > SHND01. The sequence goes on along the minus strand of JACQWQ010000217.1, from coordinate 19,547 downwards.
CGAAGTTACGCGCGTCATCATGGACGCGGTGGATCAAAACGTCTACGCCCAAATCAAAAGTTGGACGGTCGGGCAGTTGCGCGAATGGCTTCTCGACAACAAGACGACGAACGACGACATCCAGAAAATTCAAAACGGTCTGACGAGCGAAATGATTTCCGCCGTCGCCAAATTGATGTCGAATATGGACCTCGTGCTTGCCGCGTCCAAAATTCGCGTCGTCACGCACGCCAACAACACGATGGGCGAAATGGGACGCCTCGCCTCGCGCAACCAGCCCAATCATCCCACCGACGATCCCGACGGCATCCGCGCAGAAATTTACGAAGGATTGTCGTACGGTTCGGGCGATTCCGTCATCGGCATCAATCCGGTTGACGATTCGCTCGCGAGTGTCCAACGTTTGATGGAGATGAGTTACAAGGTCATCACCGATTGGAAAATCCCGACGCAGAATTGTGTGCTGGCGCACGTCACGACGCAGATGGAAGCGCTGAAACGCGGTTCGCCCGCCGGTCTCATTTTTCAATCGCTCGCCGGATCGCAAAAGGGCAACGAGTCGTTCGGCATTTCCGTCGGCATGTTGGACGAGGCGTACGAGATCGCGAAAAAACACGCGGTCGTCCCCGGACCCAATTTCATGTATTTTGAAACGGGCGAAGGTTCGGAACTTTCCGCCGACGCGCATCACGGTTGGGACCAACTCACGTTGGAGGTGCGCTGTTACGGTTTGGCGAAACGCTACAGCCCATTCCAACTCAATTCCGTCGTCGGTTTCATCGGCCCCGAATATCTGTACGATGCGCGGCAAATCACGCGCGCGGGACTCGAAGATCACTTTTGCGCGAAACTGACCGGCATTTCGATGGGCTGTGACGCGTGTTACACGAATCACGCGCGCGCCGATCAGAACTCGCTCGAAAATCTTTCCATCCTTCTCGCCGCCGCGGGCTGCAATTATTTCATGGGCGTGCCGATGGGCGACGACCCGATGCTTTCGTACCAGTCCAATTCGTTCCACGACGCGCCGAGCTTGCGCCAAATTCTAAAACTGCGCCCGCTGCCCGAATTCGAACAGTGGCTCGTCGAAATGGGCTTGTGGGACGCGGAAAAATTGCTGCTGACGGATAAAGCAGGGGATCCGACGCTGTTTGTAAAATGAGCGCCGATTTCCTTGATTTCCCTCAGTTCCTTTGATTCCTCGTTCGTGACGGTTAGAGGGAACTAAAGGAAATGAGGGAACTGATGCATTATGGAGAAATCAAGCGTGACACTAACTCTTCCGCGAAATGTGTATCGTCGCTTGCAGCGCGCCGCGCGCGAAACGAATCAGCCCATTGATAAAATTGCCTTGCAATCCATTCGCGGAAATTTGCCTCCGATTTCAAGACCTTCCAAGGGAACTGCGCGACGAGTTTCGCGGCATGGCAAGTTTTACAGAGGATGAATTGTGGGCAATCGCACAAAGAGTGCCAGACCAACGCGCGTGGCGCAAGCATCGCCGTTTGCTCGAACTGAATGCGGCGCGGGATTTGAGCGACACCGAATCCAAAGAACTGGAGCAATTGCGCGAGGAAATGGACCGGCACGTTTTGAAAAAGTCGTTTGCGCTGGCATTACTGAAATGGCGCGGCGTTGCTATTGCAGCGTTGTGTGTCAAGTGAACTGCCCAAAAGGAGCAAGAAAAATGCTGGAACCGATTACGTTACGCTTGGCGGCGGAAACCATTGCAACTATGGATCGGCTGGCGACACAAAAACGTACGAGTCGAGAGCAAATCGTTTCCGAAATGTTCAAAGATTACGAACGACGGGAACGCGTGCGCGCCGAGATCAAGAAAATTGGAACGCGCAAGCGCGCCGATCCAATTGTCGCGGCGCGCGTAAAGAAGTATCTCTCGGAACCGCGACGCGTTTCTGAAAAACAACTGACGCAAGATATTGATCAAGCAAGCGTGTCCGTTCGGCGGACGAAGCGTCGCACGCGCCAATGACTAAATTTGTCACGGCAGTTTTTGACACCAATATCTTGGTGCGCTTGCGGCTCGCCAAATCGAAAGCCATTCGAAAATTGTGGGATGCGCTGCTGGCGGGTGAGTTTGAATTAATCACCTCCGAGTCTATTCTGGCAGAACTGGATCGCGTCCTGCACTATCCGCGCATCTTTGACTCGAATCGGTTGAGCGACGAAAGTGTTGCCGAATTTATCGACACCTTGCGCCGTAAAGCAGTTTTGATTGAAGAGCTATATGAGGTTTGGCGTGTGGACGAAGATGAAACCGACAATATGTTTCTCGCCGCTGCATTGGAAACCTACGCGGATTATCTGGTAAGCGAGGACAAACATTTGCGCGCGATCAAGTACTATCACGGCGTTCAAATCGTCGGTCTCGCGCAATTTCAAAAAGAGATTGGTTTATGATGACCCAACAACAAATTGACGCCATCATTGACGCCGTCGTTGCCGAATTGCAGCGACAAGGGTTCTCTCCCCCTTCCCTCGTAGGGAAGGGGGCTGGGGGGTTAGGTTCCCTCGCGCTTGACCTCCCCGACATCACCGCGTCCGAATACCGCACGCGTTCGTACATTGACAAACCGCTCAAACCCGATGTGCTGCGCGCATTGATGGGAACGACGCCGTCGCGCATGGGCATCGGGCACGCGGGTCCGCGCTATCGCAACATTCCCCAATTTATTTTTTGGGCGGACCACGCGGTGACGCAGGATGCATTGTTCAAGGAAATTGATCCCGCGCTGCTCCAACAGTTCAATTTGTTCGAAGTGCAAACGCAGGCGAGCAGTCGGCAGGAATATCTCTTGCGTCCCGATTTGGGTCGCAAATTGTCCGACGCCGCGCGCAAGACCTTGCAGGAAAAATGCGTCAAACAGCCCGACGTGCAACTGTACGTCGCGGATGGTTTGTCTGCCGCCGCCATCGAGCACAATTTGCGCGATATTTTTCCCGTGATGCAACAGGGCTTGCAGCAAGCGGGGTTGAAAATGGGCACGCCGTTTTATGTGAAATATGGGCGCGTCGGTTTGTTGAATGACGTGAACGCGATTGTAGATGCCAAAGTGGTCGCCACGTTGATTGGCGAACGCCCCGGTCTTGGGCGCGCCGAAGCGGCAAGTGTTTATTTGGGTTTCAAGCCGCAGCCCGATTCCACCGACGCCGACCGCGATGTGGTGTGCAACATTTTCAACGGCGGCACCAATCCGCTCGAAGCGGGCGCATACGTGGTAGAATATATCAAGCGCACGTTGAAATATCAGGCGAGCGGCATCAAATTGAAATTGATCGAGCAGGGGAAATAGCGTATCGCGTATCGCGTATTGTGAAACGTCAAACGTGAAACGTCAATTTGCGGGTCGCGTATCGCAAATCGCAAGTCACACTATCGCACCATCCCACTATCGCACGATTGCACTTGAGGTTGTTGTGCCCAGTTTCACCGAATTCAATTCTATTTTCAAAACCATCCGCGAAATTGATTTGCAAGCGATTGCCGATGAGGCGACGTATCAGACGTGGGTCGCCATTGTTGGCGCGGAAGCGAGCGGCGCGCGAGATTTGGCGACGGCATTCTATCTCGCGCCGCGTTCGTTGTCGCCCGATGACGCGAGTCGCGTGATGGCAGGACCCATTCTCGTGCTCATAGAACAGAGCGCGATGACCGAGCGCGCCGAGTTGGTCGTCTTGGTCCTGAATGAAACGCGCGCGGCGACGGAGGCAGAGCGCGAAGCGTTTCAAAAATGGGTCGCGGCAGGCAAAAAAATTATTGTGCTGTTGAATCGAGAGCCGACGGATGCGCTCGCGCTGTCTTTGGGCGAATGGGCAGGCGCACGTGTTTTGGAAGGGCAAGTCGTCAAGCGCGAATTTTTGGAAAAGCAATTTGTGCCTGCCGTGTTACAATTGCTGCCCGAACGCCGGCTCTCACTCGCGCGGAATTTTCCACTGTTTCGTTCTGCCGTCGCGACAGAGATTATTAACGAAACTTCAGTGGCGAACGCGGGCTATTCGTTCAGCACCGGCATCGCCGAAATTGTGCCCGTGTTAAATATCCCGTTCAATGTCGCGGACATGGTGATTCTCACCAAAGCACAGGCGTTCATGGTGTATCGCCTCGGTTTGATTTTCGGTCTGTCCACGCGTTGGCAGGATCATCTCGCCGCGTTCGGTTCGACAATTGGTTTTGGTTTTGTGTGGCGGACCATCGCGCGCCAACTGGTTGGACTGGTGCCCGGTCTCGGCGTGATTCCCAAAATCGCCATCGCGTATGCTGGAACGTACGCCATCGGACGCGGCGTATTGGAATGGTACATCACCGGACGCGATGTCAAACGCGAGGACATTGACCGCTTTTTCCGCGACGCGTTAGAGCGTGGCAAAGCGATAGCACAAACCGTTGCCGACAAAGTGCCGAAAGTTCAAGCGCCAAGACTCTCGGTTCCAAAACTGCCATTTGGCAGTAAAAAAGACAAAGTGTTGGAACTACCCGCCGCCGATACCAACAAATAAAAATTTCGGAGAAATTTTTATTTGTTGGTATCGGTACACTCTCATGGCAATTCTCGATCCCATCAAAGCCAACGTGCTCGCCGTGCGCATCATTCCCAATGTGGACGCGGGTTTCGCGGCAAAAATGCAGCTGCGCGAAAATGAACGCAGCATCGGCTTTCTCACCGCCGATATTGACGACGCAACCTACACCGCGATTGACGAGGCGACGAAACAAGCCGACGTGCGCGTCGCGTACGCGAAAAGTTTTTACGCGGGCGCCGGTCACGCGTCCGGTCCGCTGTCGGGCGAAATCATCGCCATTCTCGCCGGTCCCGATCCTGCCGAAGTGCGCGCGGGGTTGAACGCAGCGTTGACGTACATTCGCGACGAAGCGTATTTTTATTCCGCGAACGACAACAACACGATTGCGTTTTTCCCGCACCTCATTTCGCGCACGGGCACGTATTTGAGCGAGACTGCGGGCGTGCCAGTGGGTACGCCAATGGCGTATCTGATTGCGCCGCCGCTCGAAGCGACGTTCGGCATTGACGCCGCGCTCAAAGCGGCGAATGTGACGATGCGCGTCTGGTTCAACCCACCGAGCGAAACCAACTTTTCCGGCGCGCTCTTGACCGGCGATCAAGCCGCGTGCCGCGCGGCGTGTCGCGCGTTTCAAGAAGCGGTGTTAGATGTTGCAAAGAATCCGCTAAAATTCTAAATGACGTTTGACCCTTCATTGCATTCAGGGTAAGCAGTTTGACGTTTCACGTTTGACGCATGACGTTTCCCGTCACCCGTCACCCGTCACCCATACCATGCCCGAACTCGACACCGACCTTCGTTCCATCCAAGAAGTGCGCAATCTCGCCGTCGCGGCGCGCAACGCGCAGCGCGAATTTTTCCGTTTTTCGCAAGAGCAGGTGGACAGGGTTTGCGCGGCGATGGCCGAAGCCGCTTACAACGAATCCGCGCGCCTTGCGCAAATGGCGGTGGATGAAACGACGTACGGCGTGCCCGCGCATAAAGTCGTCAAGAACCAATTCAGCAGCAAGTTTTTGTGGGACTCGCTCAAGGATGTCAAAACGGTTGGGGTGATTCGCCGCGACGAGGCAAAAAAGATTGTCGAAATCGGCTGGCCCGTCGGCGTGCTCGCGGGCTTTACGCCTTCGACCAATCCGACTTCGACCGCGATGTTCAAAGTATTGATTGCGGTCAAGGCGCGCAACGCGATGATTATTTCGCCGCATCCGAGCGCGATCCAATGCACGAGCGAAACCGTGCGCGTGATGGCGGAAGCGGGCGAGCGTGTGGGAATGCCCGAGGGCTTGGTCTCAAGTCTCACCACTGTTACGATGCCCGCGCTCAACGAATTGATGAAGCATTGGGCGGTGAGCATGTTGATTGCCACCGGCGGCGAAGCGGTCGTACGCGCGGCGCACAGTTCGGGCAAGCCCGCGATTGGCGTCGGTCCCGGCAACGTGCCGGTGTACGTGGATCGCAGCGCGGATATTGTGCAAGCGGCGGATCTCGTCGTCAAATCGAAATCGTTCGATTGGTCCACGATTTGCGCGTCGGAACAATCTATCGTCGCGGACGCGCCGATCGCGGCGCAGCTGCAAGCCGAAATGGAAAAACGCGGCGCGTATTTTATGGACGACGCGCAGGTTGCGGCGATGAGCAAAATTTTGCACCAACCGAACGGTTTGCCGAATCCGAAAGCGGTCGGCAAATCGCCGCAAGCCCTCGCGCAAATGGCAGGCATCACCGTGCCCGCAAACGCGCGCGTGTTGGTCGGCAAACTCAAAGGCGTCGGTCCTGATTATCCACTCTCACGCGAAAAATTGACGAGCGTGTTGGGTTGGTACGTCGCGGACGGTTGGGAAAAAGGGTGCGAACGCTGCATCGAATTGTTGAAATTCGGCGGCGACGGGCACACGCTTTCGATTCACTGCCGCGATGAAAATGTCATCCTGCAATTCGGTTTGGAAAAACCCGCGTTCCGCATCGTCGTCAACACGATGGCGACACTTGGTGCGGTTGGTTACACGACGAATCTCGATCCGTCCATGACGCTCGCGACGGGCGGCATCGGCGGCGGCGTGTTTAGCGAAAACATTCACGTCAAACACGTCTTGAATATCAAACGCATCGCGTACGGCGTGCGCGAGTGGAATCCTGAAACAACGTCAAACGTGAGTGCGTCAAACGTCAAGGAGCCTGCCCTGAGGAACGAAGGGTCAAACGTCAATGACGCGCAGATTGAAGAAATTGTGCGGAGAGTGTTGGCGGAATTGAAACGATAGGAATTTTTATGGACGTGTTAGAGCAAGTCGAGCATTTGTTGGCGGAATTGTCACCTGCTGAAAAAGCACAGGTGTTGCAATGGGTTGTGCGTGATTTGGGTGAGGCCTATCCGGGCATTGAGATGGATCCTCAAGTAAGTGGTGGGGAGCCATGCATTGTGCGAACGCGAATTCCTGTTTGGCTACTCGTTCAAGCGCGGCGTCTGGGAACCAGCGAGGCAGATTTGCTGCGCAGCTATCCCACCTTGCGCGCGGAAGATTTGACGAATGCATGGGCATACGCTCGAGCGCATCAGCAAGAGATTGAACAACAGATTCTCGATAATGAGAATGCCTAACCATGTCGCGTCTCTATTCGAATGAGAATTTTCCATTCCCAACCGTCGAGGAATTGCGAAAACTGGGGCATGATGTCCTAACCACTTTGGAGAGTGGAAGAGCAGGACTGCGTATCCCTGATGATGAGGTATTAAAGTTTGCAACTCAGACCGAACGCGTTTTGCTCACGATGAATCGCAAGCATTTTATTAACCTGCACAAAGCAAAGCCAGATCATTTTGGTATTATTGTCTGCACGTTTGATCCGAATTTTGTTGCATTGGCGCAACGAATTGACGCGGCGCTCAAAGCAAGCGATAACACACATGGCAAATTGATTCGAGTGAACCGTCCCAATCGGTAGTGATGACGGGTCAAGAATCGTAAAGCAAACCCACGGTGCGCACGGCGCGCGGCGGGTGTTGGCGGAATTGCGGCATTAAGGTGTAGTGGGAGATTTTCTATGAATACGATAATTCAAACCGAGTACCCATCCGTTGTGCGTACAAGTCGGGGGCTGACCATTGCGGGGACGCGGATTACCCTGTACGATATTTTGGATTATTTGAAAGCAGGATGGACCGCGCGCCTGACTCGGCAGTGGCTGGACTTGACGGAAGCGCAAATAGCGGATGCGATGAAATATCTTGAATCCCATCGTCAAGAGGTTGAAGACGAATATCAGCAAATTCTGAAACGTTCGGAAGAGAATCGCGCATATTGGAAAGCGCGTGAACAAGAACATCTCGCCCAACGTCGGAAGAGACCCGCGAACTTGACGCCCGAACAAATCGCCTTGCGCGAAAAATTTGAAGCATGGCGCAAGAAACGCACGCGCGCATGATTACAATTCTGGTTGACCACAACATAGAGGGACAAGCGTTGCGGTTGTGGGGCGAGTTGAGTGAGGAAGGATGGCTGGAACTACTGCCGTTGCGATTGATGGGCTTCCGCGATGTCGGTTTGCCAGAAGACAGTAATGACCGCGAAATTTGGCGATACGCACAAGCGCACCGATGCTTGCTTTTCACGAACAATCGCAAAATGCTGGATCCAGATTCGCTTGAGCAAACAATTCGCGATGAAAACACAAGCACCTCGCTGCCTGTGCTCACGGTTGGCAATGCGGATCGTTTGACGGAGCGCGTGTATCGTGAAGAGTGTATGTTGCGATTGCTCGAAATCGCAATTTATCTGGATGATTATTTGGGTGTGGGGTGATTGTTTATTCCGTGAAAGGACGCGGAGATTAAAGAAATCATACGAAGGGTGTGGGCGAAAGTAAAGCGTCAAGGCAAGTGTTATGACCATAAAAATTTTCGATTACCTTCCTGACCTGGATTGCTTTGTCATCAATCCGCGCTATCGCGCAATTGCCGACCAGCTTGGGTTGACAGAGTGGCATGCCGCAGTCTGGATTGGACGCTTGTTCATTCTCGACAACGACTATGGGGAACACTGGTTCGACAATTGGGATTTGCGCGAACAACTGAAAACTCAAGCGGAGGAACGCGGGCTGGACTCGAGTGAACTGATGGTGATTAACCCTCGGCGTTTTGAAAATGGCGATGATGGTCCCTGCCATACGCCCGAATTTCGCAAACGCTTTTGGACCGATGTTTTGAAAGCGCTCGAGTTGGATTTGGAATTGATCTTTGATGAGGCGCGCATGCAGAATCAGCAAGCGCAAAAATATGTGCCCCAAGAGTTTATTGCGGATTTAGAAACGCGCATCGCGCGGATTCGTGAGCAAGAAAAAGATTCGACAAATTAGAATGCCGCGTAAAAAATCGCAGACCCATCCCCCCGCGCGTGCGGTGCGCGCGACGGGGACGCGCAAGAAAAAAGCAACCGCAACGGAAGCGGCGCCGACGCTTTCACCGCAAGCCGAAACGTCGCACGAAACTGGTTCGCCGCGCGCAAAGGACGCGCCGCGCGAACCCAATCTCTCGGAGGATGAAAAGAACATGGCAGATCCCAACATGATTGCCCTCGGTATGGTCGAAACCAAAGGGCTGATCGGTTCCATCGAAGCCGCCGATGCAATGGTCAAAGCCGCGAATGTGACGCTCATCGGCAGCGAGTACATTGGCGGCGGGTTCGTCACCGTGATGGTGCGCGGCGACGTAGGCGCGGTCAAAGCCGCCACCGACGCGGGCGCCGCGGCGGCAAAACGCGTTGGCGAACTGGTGAGCGTGCACGTGATCCCGCGCCCGCATTCGGACGTGGAAATGATCCTGCCGCAAAACACCAAGGGCGGCATCGGCGGACGCAGTGCAGGATAAGCTTTTTCCTGTCGCGCGGCGGTTGGACATTTTTTTGCACAACCCGTCCCGCTGCACTCGACGGGAGCAATTTGTCGAGCAGCGCATCCGTCTCACCTCTTCCACCGGCAATTTATCTCGCGTAAGGGGCGTCGTGGTCAGCGCCCGCGCCCCTCACAGAGATCAAGTTGTCTACTCCTACGCGTGAACGGTCTGTGCACGAGCGGACGCACGACGTCCGAACGCGAATGGAAGTCGTATTACCAAAAAATTTCGATGCACGCGACGCGCCGCAACTTTTAGACAAGGCGCGTCCGGTGCTGCAATTGCCGCCTGACGCCAAGCTGCGGGTCGAAAACGTCACGCGGACCACACGCGGCACGCGCATTGATTTTACCTACACCATCGCCGTCACGTTGGACGACGGCGATTTGAGCGAAGCGGCGGGCGTGCGCGTCGAAGTCAGCTCGCACGGCGATCTGAAATTCAACGCGCGCGGCTATCTGGTTGGACATGACCTGGAACCCGCCGACCCGCGCCAACTGCGCGCCATCAGCGATCACGTCAGCAAGTTGGTGGCGAACGGCCAAATCTATATCGCCAAAAAAGGCGAGCACGTGGACCCGGACAAACTGCGCGCACAAGGCCAAGACTGGTACATCATCGAGGATGAACACGGCTACAAAAGTTTGCGCCGCGCGTGGATCGCTTGATTGTATCGGCAAAGCACTTTGTGGCGTTTGGAGGTAAAGCATGGGCGACGCGCGAAAATACATCGCATTCTTGAATGACCCCGGCGGCAAAGGGGATGTGCCCGAAAGTATGCCCATCGGTACAAGCGCGGCGCGCTTTGCGATTCCCGGTCTGCCTGCGACCGGCGCGCTGGACGCGTTGAAACCGGGCACGGTGGAATTTGAAGCCGCGCACTTGACCGTGATTTTGACGTACGCGTATGACATGTGGGCGCGGTATTTCGGCGCGGATTATAAATGGGTGCGCGGCGATGTGCTGCCGGTCATCCCGCGCGCGGGACGCGAGTTGAACGCGTACTATGATCGCAACGCGCTCAAATTTTTTTATACGACCGATTTGCTGACCAAACGTACGCTCTATACGTGCGAATCGTCCGATGTCGCCGCGCACGAATGCGGGCACGCGGTTCTCGACGCGCACCATCCCGATTATTGGAATTCACTCCATCCCGAAACGGGCGCGTTCCACGAGGCGTTCGGCGACATTACCGCGCTGCTGACGACATTGGAATTTCCCAGTGTGCGCGAACGCCTGTTAAAAGAAACCGGCGAGGATCTGCGATTGAGCAGTAATGTCACACGCCTCGCCGAGCAGTTGGGCAAAGCATTGTACGTCGAGTACGGCAAAGAGGCAGCCAACGCGACCTTTTTGCGCGATTTGGTCAACACCTTTCGCTACAAGGAAACCTGGATGCTGCCCGAATCCGCGCCGGCCGCGCGGTTGGCATCCGAGTCGCACAGTTTCTCGCGCATCTTTAGCGGCGCGTTCTATCAAATTCTCACCGGCATCTATCAAGCCAAGCGCAAGGCGGACGCGAACCTCAAGCCGGACGAAGCATTGGTGCAAGCGCGGGACGATGCCGGAAAATTGCTCGCCGCCGCGCTCGTGCTCGCGCCGCCCGGCGACGCCGTGTTTCGCGTGATTGCCACGGCGATGTTCAAAGCGGAACAACAGTTGTTTGCGGGGCAGTACTTTGACATTCTCAAAAAAGTATTCGCCAACCGCCGCATTCTCCTCGTCAAGGACATCAACATTTTCAAGCCGCACACCAAAACGGTTGGTCCCAAAACGACGGGCATCAATTTGGGTTTGTTGAGCATGGCAGGCACGCTGGTGGAGCCGATGCCGCCGGACGAATTGCAAAAAGCATTGCAGCTGCGCGGCGAGGAAAAAATCTTTACGCGCGAGCTGGGACGTGTGGAAGACGAAAAAGTGGTGCAATATCGCGCCCAACGTATGATTTCGCTCAAAGGCAAACAGTTTGGCGCAGCGAACGGCGCGTTGGTGCCCATTCAAGGCGGCTTGACCCTCAATGTCAACGAGACCGGTATGGTCGCCTTTTCGGGTTTCTATCGCGCGGGCGTACACGACGTACGCGCGATTCGCGATCATGTCGCGAAACTTGCCGGAAGCAATCGTATCTACGACGCGTGTCCCGGCGACAATGGCGATGTGATGCATCTCATTACGCGCCGCCAGCCGTATTACATTGACTATGACGCCGAGGGGAACAAGATTTTGCGCCGCGCGTTCATCGCGTGCGCGCGCCATTTTCAGACCTGACAGGTTTTTACACGGACGCGATAGGTTTAGCTCGCGCGGTGTACTGAACGGAAGCCGTTGAACAGAACGAACGCGCGGAAACCTGTCAGGTCTTGAACCCAATGGCTGATCTCGAAATTACGCATCCCCAGATTTACGCGTATTTGGAAACGACGCTCGCGGAAGAGGACCCCATCCTGCGCGAGATGGGCGAGTACGGGCGCGCACAAGGGTTCCCGATCATCGGCGCGCAAGCGGGACGGATGCTGTATTTTCTCGCGCGCGCTATCCAGGCCAAGAACGTTCTCGAACTCGGTTCGGGGTTCGGTTATTCTGCTATGTGGTTCGCGTTGGCGGTAGGGCTGGGCGGCAAGGTCGTGATGACGGAAGGGAAACAGTCGAATGTAGATCGGGCGCGCGATTATTTTGCGCGCGCGGGCTTGCTCGACCGCGTCGAGTTCAACGTCGGCGACGCGTTGACAAGCGCCGGACGTTATCGCGGACCGTTCGACCTTGTTTTTTGCGATATTGACAAACACGAATATCCCCAAGCCCTTGGCGTTGCGCGCGAGAAATTGCGCGTCGGCGGGATATTGATTTTTGACAACATGCTGTGGTACGGACGCATTCTGAACCAAGACGACGCCGCAACGCGCGCGATACTACAGACCACGCGCGAATTGATGCATACCGACGATTTTTTTACGACGCTCGTCCCACTGCGTGACGGATTGTCCGTGTCGCTGCGCATCAAGTAGGTGCATCATGGACAAGGAAAATCGCGGGCGTGTGATCGCAGGCGCAGTGCTGGTGCTGTTGGGCATTGCGTTCTTTGTAATGAATTTCCTCGGCGGTTTGGGACAGGCGGCGATTATTTTTGCCGTCGGCGCCGTTTTTCTCGTCGCGTATTTTGGCACCCGCCAGTATGGTTTCCTCATTCCCGGCTGTATCATCATGGGCATCGGGCTGGGACAGTTTGGCGCGGCGGGTTTTTCCTTTAGCGGATTCGGCTCGCTCGCGTTGGGAGTGGGCTTTATCGCGATTTTTGTGATGGATTGGCTATATGGCGGCAAGATGCGGTGGTGGCCCCTCATCCCCGGCGGGATTTTGGTGCTCGGCGCATTGGCGGAAGCAAGCGCAACCCTGCAAATCCTGTTATCGCGCGGTTGGCCCCTCATTCTCGTCGTCATCGGCTTGGTCATCCTCGCGGGCGCGTTCGGTCTGACGGGACGACGAAACCAGTGAGCGCGTTTTCTTTGACCGGTTTGCGGCAGGGCACGGCGCGGGCGCGCAGCACATGAAACGAGTATTGAAAGGGAGCGGCATTGTCGTGTTGGGTATAGTCGCTCTCTGTGTGGGTTTGAACCTTAACAGTCTGGACGACGGCATACAATACCTGCAAGACATGTTCGCGTACGTGCCCGTTTCCGCGCAGCCGCTCGACCCCAAAGGACGTTTTGGTTTTTGCGAGCAGTTTGCGACATTGCGCAACGCGCAGCGTGCACAATTCATTGTCAATTTTCTCGAGGCGCGCGGGATTGCCTTTCAACGCCTGCCCATCTACGATACCAAGTTCGACAACATTTTCGCGCCGTTCGCCAGACGGGGGAACGAAAGCGAATCGCACCAAGCCGCATCCTTCACGTTCGTTCAGGACATGGTTTGGCGAACGATTCAAGCGTTCGTTCCCTACACAATTTTTTCCGCGCACTATGACAAGGTGTATGACGATCCCGATTATCAGGGCGCGTCGGACAATTCGGCGGCGGTGTGCATGTTGCTCGTCGCGGCAGAGGAACTGAATCGGGCGCGCCCGCCGCGCCCTGTGGCGATTTTGTTTACGGGGCAAGAAGAAGTCGGTCTCGTCGGTGCGCGCGCATTTTACGATTACGCGACGGAAAACAATTTACAGGTCGCAGATGTTTTGAATTTTGACAACATCGGGCGCGCCGGTTTAGCCGCGCGCGCGTCGGGCGAGCGCAGCGGCTATGTGTTCACGATTCCGCTGTGGGGCGAATTTGTATATGATGGGCGGAAATTCTCACCTGCGTCGGCATATCGCCAACCGGACGCGCGTTTGATGCAGCAGTTGCAGCGTGTTGGTCCGATAAAATTGTATGACCGGATGGTTGCGCAATCGGACGGCACGTATTGGCAAGAGCGCGGGTGGAATGCAGTGAATCTCACCTCCGACAACATTTACTATTTGGATGAAACGTGGCATACCTACGGCGACCGCGTCGAATTGTTGGAGCAGGATAATTTTCAACGCGCGTTGGAATTGGTGCTCGGCTACGCGCGACAGGAGCAGTAGTATTGAATCGTTTTGAAGAGTATCAACACGCCTCGCGGCGCACATGGCGGCGCGTTCACACGGATCATCCGCTGGTCTATCCGACGCTGGGGTTGGTGAATGAAGCGGGCGAACTCGCGGGTAAAGTGAAAAAGATTTTTCGCGACAAGGATGGCGTGGTGTCGGACGCCGACCGCGACGCGTTGAAATATGAATTGGGCGATGTGTTGTGGTATCTCGCGCAAATTGCAACCGAGTTGAATTTGTCGTTGGACGAAATTGCAGAGGCGAACATTGACAAATTGATGTCACGCTTGGAGCGAAACGCGATTCAAGGTGAAGGAGATTATCGCTAGGTGAACGCGCAAGAATTCAACGTGGGGTGGGACAATGGGTAAGGTATTCGACGGGATTGACGACGCGCTGCGCGTATGGATTAACAAACAACATATTTTCTTTGTAAGCACCGCGCCGCTCTCTGCCGACGGGCTGGTGAATTGCTCGTCCAAGGGTTATGACTGCTTTCGGATTTTGAATGAGCGCGAGGTGGCGTACCTCGATTTGACGGGCAGCGGCATCGAGACTGTCGCGCATGTACAAGAAAACGGGCGCATCGTTTTTATGTTTTGCTCGTTCGACCAGACGCCGCGCATTGTGCGTTTGCACGGCAAAGGTTTCGTCCACGCGAACGGGACGCCTGAATTTGAAACACTGCTCAAGCATTTCGAACCGCGCCCTGCGATGCGTTCCATCATTCGCGTCGAGCTGACGCGCATTTCCGATTCGTGCGGCTATGGCGTGCCGCGTTATGAATTTGTTGGTGACCGCGAAACGTTGGTGAAAGATTGGGACGCCAAAGGCGCGGCGGCGGCGCTAGAATACCAACGCACGCGCAACGCGACGAGTCTGGATGGTTTGCCGGGGCTGAGATAGCCGATGGCGGATGGCTGATAGCCGATCGCCGATAGCAGATGGGCATTTGCTATTCGCCATTCGCTATCTGCTATCTGCTATCTGCTATTTGCTCCCTATGTCCATTGATTTCGTCGGTCTTGCGCTCGGCGTTGGCGCGGGGCTGCTCTTTTTAGGGATTTACTTTTATTTTCTCTGGCGTTGGCAAAACGCGCGGCGCGCCAAGCCCATCCGCCGCGTTGATTTCGACCGTCTCGACGGAACGGCATTTGAAGAATTTGTCGCCGATTTGTTGACGCGACGCGGCTATCGGGTGCGCCACACCGGAAAATCGGGCGACCTCGGCGTAGACTTGATTGCCGAGAAAGCGCCGTATCGTTTTGCGGTGCAGGTGAAAAGACAAGCGCAGCCCGTCTCGCGTCACGCGGTGAGCGACGCGGTTGCAGGCAAAGCGCACTACAATTGCAACGCCGCGATGGTTGTGACCAACAACACCTTTTCGCAAGGCGCGCACGATCTGGCAAAATCGAACGGCTGTAAACTCGTGGATAGGAACGTGCTTGCGGATTGGATGTTGGAAATTGGAAATTAGAAATTAGAAATTAGAAAATGGAAATTGGAAATTGGAAGTTGGAAATTGGAAATTGGAAGTTGGAAATTAGAAATTGGAAATTGGAAATTGGAAATTGGAAGTTGGAAATTGGAAATTGGAAATTGGAAATTGGAAATTGGAAATTGGAAATTGGAAATTGGAAATTGGAAGTTGGAAGTTGGAAGTTGGAGATTGAGTGAAGGAGAGAAGGAGAGATTGAGTGAATTTTGAATTTCTAACTCGCGTTACGCACTGTCATTTCGAGATGCCCATCACACGCGAGCGTGATGTTTAATGCTTGTCCCGAAGAATTGAGGGAACAGAAACTTGGTCAACGCGAATCCCGCGAATCCATGCGAATCTACGCGAACGGTTTTGGATTGCCTGGGATTCGTAGAAATTGGTTTAGATTCGCGCCGATTCGCGTTTTCCGCCCGATAACTCAATCGGTGCGCCGGAAGTTTCTGAGCAGGAGCGGTTTTTGCGGTGTCGAGCCCTTCGTTCCTCAGGGTAAACTCCGTCGAGACAGGAATCTCGGCGTTCGCCAATCGAGATTTCGCACGCGAACTGCGCGTGAGCAAAGCATGTCCCGAAGCATTGAGGGAACGGCTGCTCAGAACTTGAACGGGGTCTGTCATATCGAACCACTGCTGCGAGCGAAGCGTGGCAGGCTCCGTGAGATATCTCGCTCCGCTCGATATGACAAGTTCTCTGCCCATACAGCCCCCGCGGGCTGACCATCTCGAAATGACATTTACTGCGTAACCTGAGTTTCTAATTTCCAGTCTCTAATTTCCAGTCTCCAATCTCCAGTCTCCAATCTCGCTATGACAAAACGTCTTTTCACTGCCGCCGACATTCGCGTATGGAAAGAATGCGGCGAAACAAAGATTGAACTGGCGCCCGACGACATCGTGACGGCGGAAGCGGAAGATGTCGCCAAGGCGTTGAACGTCGCGCTGGTGCGAACGATGCACGACCCGCTCGCCGACCAGGTGCGCGCGGTGGTCAAGGAGATGCAGTCCCGCACCCGCGATCCACGCGCGCCTGCGGTACGCGGTACGCGCGTCAAACTAATCCGCAAGCAGCAAGTGGAATTGGCGCCGTTTCCATTCGAGGTGAAACGTCCCGACATGCACATTCGCACGACGGATGTTGTAACCGACCGCGACGGTTCGCCGATGGGCGCGGGCTTTATGCGTTTCGAGCAGGGTTCGTTTCCGTGGACGTTGAATTACGACGAAGTGGAATATGTCATTGACGGGGAATTGGAAATTCGCGTCGGGGATGAAAGTTTTATCGGGCACGCGGGCGATGTGATTTTCATTCCGCGCGGGACGAGCATTTTGTTTTGCACGCGGACCTTTGTCCATTTCCTGTACGTGACATTTCCCGCAAATTGGACGGCGCAATAAATCCTCCGGGAGGAACAAATGTGATTCAAGAATTTCGCGCTTTTATCGCGCGCGGCAATGTGCTTGATTTAGCGGTGGCAGTCGTGATGGGCGCGGCGTTTACTGCCCTTGTCAATTCGCTCGTCCAAGATATTATCATGCCGCTTTTGGGCTTGCTGACCAACGGTATCAATTTCAACAGTCTGTATATCAACTTGTCCGGCAAAACATTTGCTTCCTACGAGGAAGCCAAGGCGGCAGGGGCAGCGGTGATCGGCTATGGTGCGTTCATTCAAGCCATCATCACTTTTCTCTTTATTGCGTGGGTCATTTTCATGCTGGTCAAAGCGGCGAATGCACTGAGTCGAAAGCGCGTCGAACCGCCTGCGCCTCCCACGCCAACGCAAGAACAGTTGCTCACCGAAATCCGTGACCTGCTTGCCAAGCAAAATAAATAACCATGGCATTTATTACCGAATCCGAACTCCGCGAAAAATGGAAAAGTGGAACTGCACAGTTTGATTTTCCGACCGGCACGCGCTTTTCGCCCGCCGCGTTGGATTTCATCAAAACGTGGCAGCTCGAGGTGCGCGTCGGCGGCGAGCGTCTCGTCACCTTTGGCGCGCACGTGCATCACTATTCCGAAGACTTGAATCCCAATTCTCTCGGGCGCGCGACCGAGCGCAAGCAAACCTAGTATGTCGAAGCTTGTTCCACAGAGCGAAGCGTGGACCCGAGGCGACGGCTATGAGCCATTCATCGGGCGTTGGAGTCGTCTGGTGGCGCGCGAGTTTGTCAAGTGGCTGGATGTGTCTGCGCACAAGCGTTGGCTGGATGTGGGCTGCGGCACAGGCGCATTGACACAAACGATTCTCGATCACGCCAACCCGAGCGCGGTCGTCGGTGTGGATCGTTCCGACGGCTATGTAGAATATGTGCGCGAGCAACTGCGCGACCCCCGCGCAAGTTTTCACGTCGCTGACGCGCAGGACCTGACCAAGGAACGCGGCGCGTACGAGGTAGTTGTATCGGGACTGGTGTTGACCTTTGTTGCCAAGCCCGAACGCATGATCGAGGAAATGGCGCGGGCATGTCGTCTCAATGGCCAAGTCGCGTTGTATGTTTGGGATTACGCGGGCGAGATGCAATTGCTGCGTCATTTTTGGGATGCTTGTATAGAACTCGATCCGGCGGCGCGTGAATTGGATGAAGGCGTACGGTTTCCGCTTGCCAACGCCAAGAATTTGTGGAATCTTTTTCTCGATGCAAACTTGAATGACGTGACGACGCGCGCGATTGATGTGCCGACACATTTTCATGATTTCGACGATTATTGGGTACCGTTTCTGAGTGGGCAAGGTCCCGCGCCCGGTTATGCCATGTCATTGAGCGAAGAGAAACGCGCGGCGCTGCGAGAGCGCATTCGCGCCAAGTTGCCATTTCGTCGAGATGGCGCTATTGACTTGATGGCGCGCGCGTGGGCGGTAAAGGGCACACGATGAGCGCTGGATTGAACCCACAGCTCGAAACCCTGCTCGACGCGACGGAACGCGCGATGCGACCTCACCCCCGGCCCCTCTCCTACGAGGAGAGGGGGGAGGACAAGAAGGAGAGGGGGGAGGACAAGAAGGAGAGGGGGGATAATGGGGCGAACATTCGCGTCGGCGTTGATCTGGGCACGGCGTATACGGTGCTGATGGTTTTGGATGAGCATTTTCAGCCGGTCGCGGGGGCGTATCGCTTTGCTCAAGTCGTGCGCGATGGTTTGGTCGTGGATTTTATTGGCGCGATTGATTTGCTCAAGGAATTGAAACGCGGCGTCGAGAGGCAGCTTGGCTTTGAATTGACACACGCGGCGACCGGTTTTCCGCCCGGTGTGCCGCGCGCCGAAGTGCGCGCGACGGCGAACGTATTGCGCGCGGCGGGTTTGGAATGCACCAATGTTGTGGACGAACCCACCGCCGCGAACGCGGTCTTGCAAATTCGCGACGGCGCAGTCGTGGACGTGGGGGGGGGGACGACGGGCGTGGCGATTTTGCGCGATGGGCAAGTAGTTTATACCGCCGACGAAGCGACGGGCGGCACGCATTTTTCACTTGTCATCGCAGGCGCGTTGGATATTCCGTTTGAACAAGCCGAAGAACTCAAGACCGACCCACGCGAACAAGCGCGCCTTTTTCCGCTCGTCGAACCGGTGATGGAAAAAGTGGGAACGATCGTCGCCCGCCATATTGCGCGTTATCCAGTGAACGAGATTTACATGGTCGGCGGCGCGAGCATGTATCCCGGCATGGGACAGGTAGTCGAACGTATTACGGGTATCAAAACGATTGTTCCGCCGCGCCCGCTATTTATTACACCGCTGGGGATTGCGATGAATGACAAGTACAGTAATCAGTGAACAGTGATCAGTAATCAGTGATCAGTAATCAGTGATCAGTGATCAGTAATCAGTAATCAGTGGACAGTGACAACTGATGACTGGTGACTGATCACTGGTGACTGGTGACTGATGACTGATGACTGGTGACTGATAACTGGTGACTGGTGACTGATGACTGATGACTGGTGACTGATGACTGGTGACTGGTGACTGGACACATGGCAGAGAACAAATTCGAACTCCGCGCGTATTGTTATCTTGACCGGATGCAGCCACAGTACGCGGCGTTTGTC
>JACQWQ010000216.1 GCA_016209205.1 Chloroflexota bacterium | reverse complement strand
TTCCGTGATTCCAATGTTCAACAAGCGGCACACGAAGCATGCAAGCGTTTCAATCGTGAACAGATCAAGACCGTAACGGGTCAGGTGATCCAAATGGCCGTGCTTGACTGCCAATAATTATCGTAGTGTGCGGAAGTCCAGTTATAGGATACTTATTCGGTTACGGGATTAATTTTGTAAAATATACGGGGACGCCCGTCACGATTTACGGGCAGACCGAAATGACACGCGATCTCGTGCAGGCGCGCCTCGAACGTAGCGGTGTGATGGAGTTTGAAGCGCCTGTTGTGGCTGTCGAGAATTTTCTGCAAGGCAAGCCGCGTTTGGTGTACGAACAAAGCGGCGAGCAACACGAACTCGACTGTGATTTCGTCGCGGGCTGCGACGGCTTTCACGGGGTGGCGCGTAAAAGCGTCGACTCGAACCGTTCAACCGAGTATGAAAAGGTCTATCCGTTCGGCTGGCCCGCCGCTTGATGTGCCGCCCGTTGGGTCTGCAAATATTCAAATTGCGTGTTGCGATCGGGACATTCAGTAAATCGCTTTCCAGTTCGTTGCGTCCGCGCCAAATCGTCTTTTCATCCAACCCGGTGATCCGCGAAAGTTGGCGATCACTGGGTGCCCCAGGATCTTGCGACAGCACCGCTACATACCAGCGGCGGTGTGGTTCGTCCAACCGACTGAGCAACAGATTGATTTGGCGATGATACTGAAGGGTTCCCGTATCACTTTGGTGCTGACACGCCGGACATTCGCATTCATGCAAGGCACGGATTGATGTAGCCATACTCATCCTCGTGTGGAAATTTATTCAAGTATAGCATGTTCGGGAAGTTATACTTTTTTGAACCCTTATACTAGATTCTATGCCTGACGCTAGCCAGAGAACTTGGCCTGAGGAATCGAAGGATTCTTCGCTCCGCAAAGGGCACGGAGTTTACCCCGAAGGATGAAAGGCTGCACAGAAACTTCCGACGACGGAATCAAGCGGATGCTTCTGCAAGCGTAAAACCGAGCCGTGCGGCTTTCTTTTTCAAGTTCGCAATCTCGCGCACGCGCACTTGCCGAGCATATTCCTCTTGCGTTAACGGTTTGAAGGCGGTGTGCTCTTTCAACATATGGTAAAACACGCGCGCCAGCTTGTGCGCCGTCGCCACAATGGTTTGCTGGGGGCCCAAGCGGGCGCGCTGGCGGCGATAATACTCGCCAAAGCCATCTTGTTTGCGACTCAAGGATTGGGCTGTCCTCCGAAAGGCTTGCCCGGCGCGTTGATTGGTTTTCGGCACCCGACTGCGCAGGACTTTGCCGCCCGAAATATCATTGTGCGGCGCCAGACTCAGCCAACTACAAAAATGCTTTTCACTCGGAAACTTGCGCATATCGGTGCCGACTTCGGACAGCATCGTTTGGACGGTGAGGGCATTCAGTCCACTAATCGCCACCAAGTCCACGCCGACCAGTTCATACAGCAAACCCCGGGCATCATAAGCCGGCGCATTCTTGCTGTGACTGTCGCGTTTGTCATTCCGCGCCAACGGCGGCAGCGGTGCATCTCGTTCGGGTTTGAGAATCTGAAATTGCTTTTCGATTTCGCCATCACAGACCCGCACTTGTTCGGTGTAGCAATCATACAAGGTCAAGGCTTGTTGCAAACTAAACAGATGCTCGGTGCGATAGTTGCCCGTCAGGGCTTGGGCAATCTCGCTTGCACTCTTTTCACAGCGTTCCTCGCGCAGCTGCGCCAAGACCTGCGGATTGCGTTCGCCCGCAACAATCGCTCGCAGGATCGCCAATCCCGACTTGCCCGTAATGTCGCTCAAGACTTGGGTCAGTTGCACATTCATCTGCTGCAGTGCCTTTTGCATATGCTGAATATGCGCCGCACGCTGTTCCAGCAACATGGCGCGTTGGCGCAAGTAGGTGCGCAAGACGCGGATCGCGGCGGCGGGATGAAACGAATCGTTCAACAAGCCAAAGGTATGCAAGCGTTGAATCCATTGGCAATCTTGCCAATCGCTCTTGCGTCCGGTAACATGCTGGAGATGGCGGGCATTCACCACCGCCACCTGGAAGCCACGCGCCTCCAGCACTTCAAACAGCGGAATCCAATACACGCCGGTGGATTCCATCGCCACCGTCGTAATCTGGCACTGTGCCAACCAATCCGCCAAGGCGTGCAAATCGGGCGTGTAGGTGTCGAACTGGCGCACGGGCTGTGGATCGTCCGGTGGCGGCGCCGCCACCCAGATTTCTGCGCTGCCGATATCGCTGCCCGCCGCATGCGCATGAATCACGGGCAGTTGGTCCCAATCCGCTCGGGAGGTAGACGTCGCACGCATAGTTACACCTCGTCACCCAAAGATGGTGTACGCCAGACCCGCTCCGGACGCTTCCCAGTACGCTGCACAACGGGGGCGGTGCTTGGTGCGCGCACCGCCACCACTCATCACATCACGCCAGAGCAGAACCAATCTCAGAAATGGGCTTACTGCACCAAGCGGTTTACGGTCTTTGCTTGTCTGGACGCACCTAATGATTACAGCGGATCCGCGCAACAGTTTCTGGAGGCATACATACCCCCAAGGGTATGACCATCTGCACAGAACGTGTCATATCGAGCCACTGCTGCGAGCCACGGCTGCGAGCCACGGCTGCGAGCCACGGCTGCGAGCGCAGCGTGGCAGGCTCCGCGTGGCAGGCTCCGCGTGGCAGGCTCCATGAGATATCTCACTCCGTTCGACATGACAGTCCTGAGCCCATACAGCCCCTGCGGGCTGACCATCTCAGAATGACAGCATAGAAAAGCGCAGTTTGTAGGACGCGCCCTGCGGCGTGTTGGAATACTGCGCGGGAATCAGGTCTGAAGTGAGTTTGCGCCACTGGCTTGGTTTCGTCGCGCGCCAGAGGTTAAAGCTAAAGTCCCGACTCGATGAAATCACCGCTGACAAACAGCTCAAGCATCCAACGAAAATTTTATACCGCGAACCTATTGACTTGCTGCAAATTTTATGCTATATTCCTAGCACTCTTGCCAGTAGAGTGCTAATTAACTTTACGTTTTATTATTCGGCTGATTTATAGCGTTATTTTGATCGCAGGCGAGCATGGGGCGCGCTTGTTTTGTGCTGTTTGTCGGGCAAATCGCGTGGCTTATGAAAATGACGGAACGGCGCCAGATGCTTTTGGCGCTGGTGATTCAGGAATATATCAAAAAAGCACAGCCGGTGGGTTCCGAAGCTCTCGCCAAGTTAGACCTCGGCATAAGCTCGGCGACGATTCGGAATGAACTCGCCGCGCTGGAGGAAGAAGGTTTCCTCACGCACCCACATACGTCGGCGGGGCGCGTGCCCACCGAAAAGGGCTATCGCTATTTTGTCGAAACGTTGATGGACAATTTGGAACTGACTGCCGACGAACAGCAAATGATCCGGCACCAGTTTCACCAAGTTACCCTCGACGTGGAACAATGGATGCGGCTTTCCGCTGCGGTGCTGGCGCATACGTCGAACATGGCGGCATTGGTCACCGCACCCTCCGCGCAGCAAACGCGTTTCAAGCACGTCGAATTGATTGCCATCAGCGAAACGGTCGCGATGATGGTCCTGGTTTTGCAAGCGGGCACGGTCAAACAACAGATGATGTACTCCACCGACCTGTTGGATCAAGATGAGCTGCGCCGTGTCGCGAACCAGTTGAATGAAAAATTTGTGGGGCGCACCGCCGGAGAAATCAAGGCGCTCCTGCGCAACCTGAGCGGATTCGCGTTGGGCGTCGCGCAGCGCATTCATCAAATCATCGAGCAGATGGATCATCGCACGTCGCGTGAAATTTATCGCGATGGCTTACTGGACATTTTGCGCCAGCCGGAATTTGTCGCGGTGGATCGGATGCAGCAGCTTTTGGAGGTGTTGGAACAGCGCACGATGCTCGAAGATTTGTTGCAATCGCTGGCGCCCGCGCATGGTGTGCAGGTTGTGATCGGCAGCGAGGGCGGACGCGAAGAGCTAAATGATTATTCCCTCGTCATGGCGCGGTACGGCATTGAAGGCGAAGCGAGCGGCGTGGTCGGCGTGATCGGTCCCATGCGCATGCAGTATTCGCGCGCGGTCAGCGCGGTGCGTTACGTCTCCGTGATGTTGGACGATTTGATGATGCGGTTCTACAGTGGCAGATAGCGGATGGCGGATAGCAGATGGCAGATAGCCAATAGCAAATGGCGAATCGTGAAACGTGAAACGTCAAACGTGAAACGTCAATCGCAAATCGTGTATCGCACATCGCGTATCGTACATGGCACGATTGCACTAACACACTATCGCACTACCGCACTACCGCACGTGGGAGGGCGAATGGCAGAAGATCAGGGGAACGGTTTGGATCAAGAGTTGAATGAACAACTAAAGAGCGTTAGCGAACTCGAAGCCCAACTGGCGGAAGAGAAAAAGAAAGCGGATGACTATCTGGACAATTGGCGGCGCGTCGCGGCGGAATTTCAAAATTTCAAACGCCGCGCCGAAAAAGACAAAGCCGATTACGCGCAATATGCTAACCAACGTTTGTTGAAACGCATGTTGGACGTGCTGGACAGTTTTGACGCCGGCTTTAAAGCAGTGCCCGAACCATACAAGAACGAACCCTGGGTGGAAGGAATGCGCGCCGTCGAACGACAGATGCTGCAAATTTTGGAGGGCGAAGGCGTGACACCGATTGAAGCGACGGGCAAAGATTTTGATCCGAACTTTCACGAAGCCATGCTTTACGAACCCAGCCCGGGCGCAAACGAAGGGCAGATCTTGGATGAACTGCAACGCGGTTACATGTTGCGCGACCGCGTGCTGCGACCGAGCCGCGTCAAGGTGGCAAAGGGAGAGTAGTGCAATAGTGCAATAGTGAGATAGTGCAATCGTGTGTGGCGACTAACACACTAACGCACTATCGCACTATCGCACTACACAAGGAGAAATTTCAAAATGGGAAAAACCATCGGCATTGATCTCGGCACGACCAACAGCGTCGTTGCGGTCATGGAAGGCGGCGACCCAACCGTGATCCCGAGCGCGGAAGGCGGACACTTGATTCCGTCCGTCGTCGCGATTTCGAAAAGCGGCGAACGGCTCGTCGGCGATGTGGCGAAACGCCAAGCCGTTACGAATCCGGAAAATACAATTTATTCGATCAAACGTTTGATGGGTCGCAAGTACGAAGACCCGGAAACCGAAAAGACAAAACATCTGGTGCCGTACAAAATCGTACGCGCGCCGAACGGCGACGCGTGGGTCGAAATGGGCGGCAAGTCGTATTCGCCGCCGGAAATTTCTGCAATGATTTTGCAAAAAATCAAAGCGGATGCCGAAGCGTATCTCGGCGAAAAAGTGACCGACGCGGTGATTACGGTGCCGGCCTATTTCAACGACTCGCAGCGGCAAGCGACCAAAGACGCGGGGCGCATCGCGGGGCTGGAAGTGAAGCGCATCGTCAATGAACCCACCGCGTCGGCGCTGGCGTACGGGCTGGACAAAAAGGGCAACGAAAAAGTTGCGGTCTATGATTTGGGCGGCGGCACGTACGACATTTCCATTTTGGAATTGGGTGAAGGCGTCCTCGAAGTCCACGCGACGAACGGCGATACGTTCCTCGGCGGCGACGATTTCGATCAACGCGTCATCAATTGGCTGTGTGACGAATTCAAGAAACAAGAAGGCATTGATTTACGCGGCGACCGTCTCGCCTTGCAGCGGTTAAAGGAAGCCGGCGAGCGCGCGAAAAAAGAATTGTCGTCGGCGATGGAGACCGAAATCAACTTGCCGTTCATCACGGCAGACCAGAGCGGTCCGAAACATCTGGTGATGAAACTGACGCGCGCGAAATTGGAAGCGCTCACGGGCGATCTCGTCGAAAAGACGATTCCGCCAATGCGTTCCGCGCTTGCCGATGCAAAACTTGACACGAGTAAAATCAACGAAGTCGTCATGGTCGGCGGTCAAACGCGCATGCCGCTCGTGCAAAAAACGGTGCAATCGTTCTTTGGCAAGGAATTGGACAAGAGCATCAACCCCGACGAAGTCGTGGCGCTCGGCGCGGCGATCCAAGCCGGCGTATTGGGCGGCGAAGTCAAAGACATGCTGCTGCTCGACGTGACGCCGTTGACGCTCGGCATCGAAACGCTCGGCGGTGTGATGACGCCGCTCATCGAACGCAACACGACGATTCCGACAAAGAAATCGCAGATTTTCTCGACGGCGTCGGACGCGCAATCCCAAGTCGAAGTCCACGTTTTGCAAGGTGAACGCCCGATGGCGGCGGACAACAAGACGCTCGGCAAGTTCGTGCTCGACGGGATTCCGCCCGCACCGCGCGGTGTGCCGCAAATCGAAGTCGCGTTCGACATTGATGCGAACGGCATTTTGAACGTAAGCGCGCAGGACAAAGCCACGCAGCGCGCGCAGCACATCACCATCACTGCGTCTTCCGGCTTGAGCAAAGAAGAAGTGGAAAAGATGGTCAAGCAAGCGGAGCAATACGCGGCGGAAGACGTGAAACGCAAGGAAGAAGTCGAAGTGCGCAACAACGCGGACGCGTCGGTGTATCAAGCGGAAAAACTTTTGCACGACATGGGCGACAAGGTTCCTGCGGATGCGCGCATGGACGTCGAATCCAAAGTGAATTCGCTCAAAGACGTGATGAAGGGTCGCGAAGTCGAACCGATCAAACGTAAAGTGCAAGACCTGCAAGACGCGTTGATGAAACTCGGTCAAGCGGCATACGCCGGCGCAGGCACGCCACCTCCTGGCGGCGGGTTTGGCGGCGAAGGTGGCAACAGCGGTCCCAGCGGCGACGGCAAACCGGAAGATACGGTGGAAGGCGAGTATCGCGAAGTGTAAGAGGGCGCGAATCGCGTATGGCTAATCGCGAATAGCGAATTGAAAAGTAGAAATGGAAACGGCGCAGTGTTGAGAGACACCGCGCCGTTTTATTCTTTATCTGAATCTGCTAAACCTGCCCAATACTCGTCGTCATCTTGTTCTTGTTTTAATTCTGCGATGTATGAATCTGCACTCTCAATCTTTGGAATATCATCTTCACGCCACAGGCACCACAGCGCCGCTTCAATTGCGTCGCGCTTATTCAAGTTGACGTTAAAGACCTCTTTCATTGCTGCCATCAACAACGCATGGTTGCCAATACTTGCCGCGCGGTTGCGCGATAACACGCTCCAAGGCATATTCAATTTTTGCCGCTTCCTCTCGTTCTTGCGCCAAATCCAAACGATAGACGCGATGATTTTTGCTCCACTTGTCTGCCATGTTTGATTCTTAATCGGTGTTACGCGCGTATACTTTGCCAAGACTTGCCAATGACTCGAATTTTACGACGACAGGAATCCATCCCTCTTTGTTATCTTGCGGCGGCGCGTGCCGAATTTCTTTGAACCATTCGTTGTCGCCGTTCGGTTTTGCCCACATCAAGGTGCGTGTGGAATCAAAATGCGGTTGATGCTGTGAGATAAGCCAGCGCGCAATCCAGCGCGCCTCATAACGCGAACTAAATGGAATTCCACAGCGTTCCATTTCATCCATGAGCCGTTCGTGTGCGGCGGTTCGTTCCGCGTCGCGCTCGGGCGTCCCCGCATGCCCGTCGGGTTCATCCACCATGGCAAGATAAATCTTTGCGCGTTGGATGAGTTCAACCTCTGCCCACGCTTCCATCAAAGCCGATAACGCCTCTTGAACATTGGCTTGGATTTCGGCAGCATCTTGCCCTTCTGTTACCAATCCCGGAACATCTGGACTCGTGACAGTAAAGACGCCGTTCGGATTTGGCTCCAAAGTTAAACGGATTCGATAATTCGTCATGACCACCTCCGCTTAAATTATAGCACACGCTTTCTCGCCCTGTGTTATACTTGATTCGCTATGTCCATCACCATTCGCGACATGCAAGGCAACGTCGTCGGTTACCAAGACCGCGATGGGACTGTGCGCGATAGAAATCAAAAGAAAATCGGTTCCATCAACCGGCACAATGGTACGGTGTGCGACAATCACAATCAAGAGGTCGGTTTCATTGACGGCGACGGGAACGTGATTGACCGCTATCGCCGCCGCGTCGGCAAGCTCGGCAAAGACGGCGTGGTTGAAGATTGGCACGGCATCGCGTTGTACACCGGCAGCGCCGCGCCGCTGCTTTTGGATTTTGACAAGGCGGAAGGAGAAGCGGCAGAAGGCGAACGATTCGATTTCGACCAAGTGGCGCGTCAAGCCGCAGGTTCCGGCACAACGGAATTTGAACAGCACACGCGCCAAGCCATGTCCCCGCGCGAACGATTGCTCGGCGCGCTGATGCAAGAAGGTTTTGTTTCGCCGTCCGTGTTGGGTTGCCTCGGATTGATTGGCGCAGTCGCCGTCGGCTTGGTAATTCTGTTCCTCTTTCAAAATCCGTCCGTGTTTTCGCGTCCTGCCGCGACGCCAACGCGCAGCATACTCGTCGCGCCATCCGATGCCAACGCGACAAACGCGACGGCTCTGCCCGACGATCAAACTCGAACCACGCCCACGCCGCAGCCCCCAACCGGCAAAGTGAATACCGAACTGCTCAATTTGCGCGCGGGTCCCGCCACGACCTTTGCCAAGATTGATGGATTGAAGCAAGATACGATTGTCGTTTTGACGGGACGCACACAAGACAGTCTTTGGCTAAAAGTGACCGTGCCGATCATTGGCAAAGATGGATGGGTTGCCGCCGAATACATCAGCACCAACATTGATGTTTCTACTTTGCCGGTCGTGCAAGCGCCTGCGCAATAGTGTACGTCGAACTGAAATGAGTGGTTTGGATTATTCCGGCAACGCCGAACGTTTTAGCGGATTCGCCGCACAATACGAAGCAGTGCGCCCTTCACCGCCGCCGATCCTGCGCGAAATTCTCCCCGCGCTCGCGCAAGTGAAACGTCCCACCCTCGTCGTTGATCTCGGCAGCGGCACGGGACTCTCGACGCGTTTTTGGCAAGCGCACGCGGATCGCGTCGTCGGCATCGAGGTGTCGGACGATATGCGACGCGAAGCGCAAGCGCAAACGAACGCGTCCAATGTGGAATATCGCGCGGGCGTGGCGCACGACACCGGGTTGCCTGACCACTGCGCGGACATTGTGACCTGTTCGCAATCCTTTCATTGGATGGCGCCGCAGCCCACACTGCAAGAGGTCGCGCGTATTTTGCGGCGCGGCGGCGTGTTTGCCGCGTACGATTGCGATTGGCCCCCTGCGACGACGAGCTGGCAAGCCGATGCCGCGTGGGATGAAATGATGGAACGCGTTCGGAACATCGAACGCGATTTGAAATTGCGCGCTGCGGTGCACCAATGGCGCAAGCAAGAACACATCGCGAATCTGCGGGCGAGTGGGCATTTTCGTTTCGTGCGCGAAATTGTTTTGCATCACGTCGAGCCGGGCAACGCGGAACGAATAGTCGGCATCGCGTTGAGTCAAGGCGGCACGCGCACGGTATTGAAGCACGGTTTGAGCGAAGATGAAATCGGCATCACGGCGCTGCGCGAAATTTGCGCGCGCACGCTTGGCGATGAACTGAAACCATGGTATTGGTCGTATCGCGTGCGCATCGGCATCGTGTAGAAATTGGAAATTAGAAATTAGAAATTCCAAGTCCTATCGCGTGCACGTGGGCGGCACGCAGCGAAATTTGACACGCGTCGCGTTTTCCATATAATCGCCCCGAAGTTTGCAAGCGATATGAAATACGTACAAGTTCGAGTGGCGCCTGACCTGACGCCTTTACGGCGGCGGATCCGCCATTTTTCTTTTTCCGATATTTGAGAGAGAGCCAATGTTTTTTGTCGGCTCTCTTTTTTTGTGCCTCGCGCATCGCGTATCGCGAATCGCACTATTTCACTAACGCACCATCGCACCATCGCACTATCGCACTACTGCACTACCGCACTATCGCACAAATCAAAAATCAAAAATGTCCACGCTCAAACTTCCCGGTCTGATTGACCCGCATGTTCACCTGCGCGAGCCGGGCGCGACACACAAAGAAGATTGGCACAGCGGAACGGCTGCCGCGCTCGCGGGTGGATTCACGTGCGTGCTGGATATGCCCAACAACACGCCGCCGATTACCGACGCCGACGCGCTGCGCGCAAAACAACGCGCCGCGTCCGAAAAAGCGGTGTGTGATTACGGCATCCATTTCGGCGCGGGCACAGACAATGTGGCAATCGCCGCGTCGCTCGCGTCGCAAGTGACCGGACTGAAAATGTATCTCGACCAAACCTTTGGTCCGCTGCGTCTCGACGGGCTTGAGTCTCTAGTCTCCCATTCAAGCGCGTTTCCAAAAGACGTTCCCGTCCTCTGTCACGCCGAGGGACGCACCGTCGCCGCCGCGATTTTCATCGCGCACTTGTTTGACCGTTCCGTACATATTTGCCATGTGAGCCGCAAGGATGAAATCGAATTGATTCGCAAGGCAAAAGAAAAAGGGATTCGCGTCACGTGCGAAGTGACGCCGCATCATCTCTTTTTAACGCTCGATGACTGCGCGGCGATTGGCGTTGGACGCTGCGAGGTGCGTCCCATGCTTGCCACTCGCGCCGACGTTGAGGCATTGCGGGCGAACCTCGACAGCGTGGATTGCTTTGCTACCGATCACGCGCCGCATACGTTAGAGGAAAAAGACTCGCCAGCGCCCCCTCCCGGTTATCCCGGTTTGGAAACGGCGCTGGCGTTGTATTTGGAACTCGTGCGCGAAGACATCCTTACGTTCGACGATGTGATCGCGCGGTGTTATGAAAATCCGCGCCGCATTTTCAACGTGCCCGCGCAAGAGGAAACGTGGATCGAGGTGGACACAGACGCGGAATGGATCGCGCGCGGTGCAGAAATGCAGACGCGCGCGAAATGGACGCCGTTTGAAGGACGCACGCTGCGCGGCAAGGTCACGCGCGTCGTCTTGCGTGGACAGGTTGTGTTTGAAAATGGATGTGTGCTGGCCAAGCCCGGTCGCGGACGCAATGTCCGCCCGGAATTATGAACCGCGAATCTACGCCAATCCGTAGTAACGAATTTATTCGTTTTGGAATCACTTGTGATTTCCATTCGCGTAGATTGGTCGTCACGCTTGGCGTGACAAAGATTCGCGGTTTCCAAAATGGGGGAAAAATGACACCAACTTTATTAACCAACACGCGCAACGGACGCGCGACGCATTTGCCGTTCGGTGAGAAACGCGACGGTCCGCTCTTCAATCAATCCATTCTTTCGGTCAAGCAATTTTCGCATGACGATCTCGAAACCATCTTTCAAGTCGCCGACGAAATGCGCATGATGGTCGAACGCGTCGGCTCGTTCGATTTGCTCAAAGGCAAAGTGCTTGCCGTGCTGTTTTATGAACCGTCTACGCGCACGTCCTCGTCGTTCATCGCGGCGATTCAACGCCTCGGCGGCAGCATCATTCCCATCAACGAAGTGAAGTACTCGTCGGTTGCCAAAGGCGAATCACTGCCCGATACGATTCGCACACTCGAAGCGTACGCGGACGTGATTGTGCTGCGTCATCCCGAAACGGGCGCGGCGGCATTGGCGGCCAAGTACGCGCGCAAGCCCATCATCAACGCAGGCGACGGCGTGGGCGAACATCCGACGCAGGCGCTGCTCGACCTCTTTACGATTCTGGAAGAACGCGGCAGCATTGACGGCGCGACGGTGACGATGCTCGGCGATTTGAAATACGGACGTACGGTGCACTCGCTCGCGCGTTTGCTTTCACTCTACAACGTGAAACTGAATTATGTCGCGCCGGAATTATTGCGAATGCCCGCAGAACTCGTTGCGGAATTGGACGGACGCGATGTGAAACAGTACCAAGCCGAATCCCTCGACCAAGTGTTGGGGGATACCGATGTGTTGTATGTGACGCGCGTACAAAAAGAACGCTTTGCGAATTTGGATGAATACGAAGCGGTGAAAGGTTCGTACGTCATTACGCCCGAAACAATGTCGCGCGCCAAACCAAACATGGTGTTGATGCACCCGCTCCCGCGCGTCGGCGAAATCAGCGACCAAGTAGACCGCGACCCGCGCGCCGCGTATTTTCGTCAGGTCGAATATGGCATGTACGTGCGCATGGCGCTGCTGGCGATGGTGTTGGGGAAGGCGTAAACTCGCGCATGCTATCCTTTTTCGAACGACTCGAAGCCCGCGTGCGTGACGCGAATTCACTCCTCTGCGTCGGACTCGACCCGCGCGCGGAGAATGCAAATGACGCGCGCGAACAATGTCTGCGCGTGATTGAGGCGACGCACGAATACGCGGCGGCATTCAAGCCCAACAGCGCGTTCTTTGAAGTATTTGGCGCAGAGGGCATCAATGCGCTGCGCGACGTCATCGCGTATGTGCCGCAAAACATCCCGGTCATCCTCGATGCGAAACGCGGCGACATTGCCGACACGAGCGCGGCGTACGCGCGTGCGGCGTTTGAAACGCTTGGCGCAGCGGCAATCACGGTCAATCCGTATCTTGGCGGCGACAGCGCTGCGCCGTTCATCGAAAACGCGGCGCACGGCGCGTTCGTGTTGTGCAAAACGTCGAACGCGGGGGCGGATGAATTTCAAGCGTTAGAGTGCGGCAGTGGCGCGTTTTCTTCGCCTCCGCTCAGAATGACATTGTATGAAATCGTCGCGCAGCGCGCGCAAGCATGGAACACGCGCAACAATGTGGGCTTGGTCGTCGGCGCAACCGATCCCGCGCGTTTGCGGCGGGTGCGTGAAATTGCACGCGCGATGTGGTTCCTCGTGCCCGGCGTCGGCGCACAGGGTGGTGATTTGGAAGCAACGCTGCGCGCGGGCTTGCGCGCGGACGGGATGGGCTTGCTCATCAACGCGTCGCGTTCGATCGCGGCGGCGGAAAATATCGGTCAAGCAGCGAAAGAATTGCGCGACCAAATTAACGCGTATCGCGGGTCGCCAATCGCGATACGCGATACGCGATACGCGATACGCGAACTCGCAGACGATTTGCTGCAATCGCACTGCATTCGCTTTGGAGAATTTACGCTCAAGTCGGGACAGATATCGCCGATTTATCTCGATTTGCGGCGGTTGGTTTCGTATCCTGCGATTTTGAAACGCGTCGGACACGCGTACGCGGAGATTCTGCGTGGATTGGAATATGACCGCATCGCGGGCATTCCGTACGCCGCGCTGCCGATTGCGACGGCGGCGGCGATAGAGTTGAACAAGCCGCTGCTTTATCCACGCCGCCAAGTCAAAGCGTACGGCACGCAGGCGGCAATCGAAGGCGAATACAACGCGGGGGAAACGGTAGTCGTGCTGGACGACCTCGCGACGACGGGCGACACGAAAATCGAAACGATTGAAAAATTGATGGGCGCGGGATTGCGCGTGCGCGACATTGTCGTCTTGATTGATCGCGGGCAAGGCGCGAGTGAACTGCTGGCGCGCGCGGGTTTTCAAATGCACGCGGTGACGACGCTGCCGCGCCTGTTGGAGATTTGGCGCGCGACGGAGGCGATTACATTGGAACAATACGACGCGGTGAAAAAATTTATCGAAAAGTAAGTGTTCATTTGTCATTTCGAGATGGTCAGCCCGCAGGGGCTGTATGGGCTCAGGACTGTCATATCGAACGGAGTGAGATATCTCGCTCCGCTCGATATGACAAGTCCTGTGCAGCGGAGCGAGAAATCCCGGCGGGCATGAGATTTCTCGCGGAGTTTACCCCGAAGGATTGAGGGGCTGCACAGAAACTTCCGGCGTGTTGACCGCGCCATTGGACGAAAAACGCGAATCCCTCATTCGGGACAGGTCTCCGCGAATCTTGGCGAATCTTACAAATCCGAATATTTCGCGCCGATTCGCTTGGATTCGCGCCGATTCGCGTTGGGCAAGTTTCTGTAGTCAAACATACCAATCGGTATGACCATCTCGAAATGACAGTGACTCATCCAAAATGTACGACACACTTCGCCCTTTGCTCTTTCGCCTCGACCCCGAAACCGCGCATCACCTCACGCTCGGCTTGCTGAAATGGGCGGGCGATCTGCCCGCCACGCGCGAGTTACTGCGCGCGATGTTCGATGTGCAGGACGAACGCCTTGCCGTGCGTGCGTTCGGCGTGCATTTCAAAAATCCCATCGGACTCGCGGCAGGATATGACAAGAACGGCATCGCGGTGCGGGGGCTTGCCGCGCTGGGTTTCGGACATATCGAAGTCGGTACGGTGACGCGATTGCCGCAAGCGGGCAATGCAAAACCGCGCGTGTGGCGTGTGCCCGAATCCCGCGCGCTCGTCAATCGCATGGGCTTTCCGAACAACGGGATGCAGAATATCCGGCTGCCGCGCACGGATGCGCGGCTCGGCGTAAATATCGGCAAGGGCAGAGATACGCCGCTCGAAAGCGCGGCGGAAGATTACATCGCATTGCTGCAGGCGTTCCACGCACACGCGGACTATATCGCAATTAACGTCAGCAGTCCGAATACGCCGGGGCTGCGCGCGCTGCAAGCCCGTGACGCCATCGAGCCGTTACTGAGGCAGATTGCGGATGCGCGCGCTGCGTTGTCCCCGCGCGTTCCGCTGCTCGTGAAAATCGCGCCCGATTTGTCCGACGACGAAATTGACGGGATTGTACAAGCGGCGCGCGATGTCGCGTTCGACGGCATCATCGCGACGAACACGACGGTGACCCGCGCGGGCGTTCCTGCGTATGCCAAGCAGTGGGAGGGGGGACTAAGCGGCGCGCCGCTGCGCGCGCGTTCCACGCAAGTGATTCGTCACATTGCGGCGCAGACGCGCGGCGAGTTTCCGATCATCGGCGTCGGCGGTGTGAGCGATGCCGCGAGCGCGTTGGAGAAATTGCACGCGGGCGCGACGTTGATTCAAATTCTTACGGGACTCGTCTATCGCGGTCCGCGGTTGGTCCGGGAAATCAACGAAGCGCTGCTGCGAGAAAATTTGTCGCAGCCAAAATGGGTCCTGCATCCAGCATAAGAAATGCGCACTTTGCTTGTTCGGTTCGCTTGCCCGCTGCGTCATTCAGTCCTCGATTCCCACAATGGAATCAAATGCAGCAAGGTGTCGTTCGGCATAATGTTTCCAGAAGTGGTAACGCTGGGCATAAGGGTCGGCAATGTGCGCTTGGCACACCCGCAGTACCTTTTCCAATACGGTTCGGTCCGCAAGCACCGCCGCGCGTAGCTGAATCCAATCCTGCCGTTTGCCGCGCGCGATCACGTCGTCAATGGCAGTCAGGGTGAATTGTTGATGGTTGAGGTGACGATGTAACATGGTGCGATTATACAATAATTCAATTTTACCGGACTCGTCTATCGCGGTTGTGCAGTTTCTTTTCAGCGGTCCATCAGCAGCATGATTCCCGCCGCCAGCGCGAGAATCGGGAAAAATTCGGACAGCCCGCGAACCGCAGGAACAAAACCTGTCAGACCGGACAGGATGAGCCATATTGCAAGCAGCAGAATGCCCATCCCATTTTTGATTCTGAGTGACGAACGTCGTTTCATTTTTGCCTCCCTTTGAATGAACTCAGAATGACGTTGTTGCAAAATTATATCACAGATTAGAAAGTTTGTTCTAATTTCGTCTCGAAAAAAACCTTGCAGATGGCGCAAGGCTTTTCCACCACTTTACTGTCCAATCAAAATCAAAAATCCGGCGGCGATCGCCAAAATTGCAATCAACAATGCCAGTTGACCGAGGCTGATGAACGCCGCCAGTCCGGTGAGAATCAAATAAATCCCCAACAGCAACATCCCCAAATTGCGCGTAATTCGCATGGCTCCTCCTTTGCGCACGCGGCGCGAATCAATCTCGTATGTAATACGTTTTCCTGCGCCGTTTTACGCTGCACGTGCGCAAAAGCAAACGGGCGACCATCGCAGTCACCCCTGATTCCTTTGTTTCCTTCGACGAACGCTACGGCGAGACGTTCGCTACGCCGTTCCCTCCGTTCCCTCTTTGCCCTCTCAAGCCCTCTTCCGTCCTCTTCATCTTCAGTTCCCTTCTTTCCCTTCTTTCCCTTCTTCCCCTTCTTTGCCTTCTTTCCCTTCTTCTCCTTCTTTCCCTATTCTTCTACAATCCACCGCGATTGTTCGCGCATGAAATGTTGGAGATAGTGTGGACCGAACGCGTTGTGCCCTGTCGAGCCGCTGCCCTTCCAGCCGCCGAACGTATTGTTCTGGGGCCACGCGCCCGTCGTCGCACCCGCGCGGCGATTCGAGTACGTCACGCCCGCTTGAATGTTGTCATAGAAATAATCTACTTCGCGCGGGTCTTCTGAATAGATGCCCGCGGTCAAGCCGAACTGCACATCGTTCGCCATCGCCAGCGCTTCTTCGAGCGAGTCCACTTCTTGCACCACGAGGAACGGCACGAACAATTCTTCCTGAAACAGCCGGTGGTCGGGCGTGAGCAAATCCACAATCGTCGGTTGGACGTAATAGCCGTATTGCAAATCGTCGTCCGTGACGCGATTGCCGCCATACACGACGCGTCCGCCCGAGGCAACCGTATCGTCTACTGCCCTCTGCCACGTGTCTACCGCGCCTTGATTCATCACCGGACCCATGAACGTTTCGCGTGCGGTGGGGAAACCGACCTTGACGCGTTTGGAGGTAAAGTCAACGAGGCGGTCCATAAAATCGCCCTTGACGGATTTGGCAATGTACACGCGCGCGGTGGCGGAACATTTTTGGCCGCTGAAACCGAACGCGCCGCGTGCGGTGCCTTCCGCCGCGACATCCAGATCCGCGTTTTCGGTAATGATGACCGGATTCTTGCCGCCCATTTCGGCAATGACGGGTTTCGGATATTTGACGCTGAAATTGCGATAGAGGTGCATCCCGACATCGTACGAGCCGGTGAACGCGAGGCCGTCAATCATGTCATTCGCGCGCAATTCTTCGCCGACGCTGGAACCGGGACCCACGACGAGATTGTATGCGCCGTTCGGCAGCCCGGCATCCACCAAACAGTTTGCCAGAAAATGCGCGCTGACCGGCGATTCGGACGCGGGTTTTGCAACCACCGCGTTCCCCGCAATCAGCGCCGCCGAAGTCATGCCCGTAGCGAGCGCGAGGGGAAAATTCCACGGCGAGATGACGCCAAAGACGCCGTATGGTACGAGCACAGAACGCGTGCGTTGTCCTTTACCCGGCGACGCGAGCTCGTACACGAACCCTTTGTTCTTTTCAATGTAATCGCAATAGTAGCGA
The DNA here is from genome assembly GCA_016209205.1 of Chloroflexota bacterium. Classification (GTDB taxonomy): domain Bacteria; phylum Chloroflexota; class Anaerolineae; order UBA4142; family SHND01; genus SHND01. The sequence goes on along the minus strand of JACQWQ010000216.1, from coordinate 5,528 downwards.
ATGATCTCGGCGGCTTCGTACACTTCGGCGACGCCTTCGCCGCGCGGTTTGCCCACTTCGAATGCCATGATCGCCGCCGCTTGCCACGCGCGTTCGTACATCAAATCGGATGCTTTGCGCATGATGGCGATGCGTTTCTGGTACGGCATCCGTCCCCATTCGTTCTCGGCGAGACGCGCGGCGCGAATGGCTTCGACCGTATCGGCGCGTCCGAATTTGGGAAAATGGCTCACTATGATGCGCGTGTCGGCGGGACTGGCGTGTGATTGTTCCGCGCCGTCGTTGGCATCAATCCACGCGCCGTTTACGAGATTCTTGTAATGGGTGTCGAGGGCTTCGCGAAAATGTCCGACGGCGGCGTCATAAATGTCGTTGTCTTGTTCCGTAAAGGTCAGATTGGAATACGTAAAGCGCGGTTTGGCGGCGGCAACTTTTTTGACGGCTCTTTTGGGCGCTGCCCTTTTCGCGGTTTTTGCAGCGGCGGGCTTTGCCGCCTTTCGCATGGGTTTCGTTTTCTTGAGTGTGCGTGCAGGCATGGTTATTCCCTCCTCGCACGCGAACGCCGCGTCTGTTACAGTCGCAAGTGGTCGCGCAAATGGGGTCACCCGAACAAAATTGCGCGACCACTTGCGAAGAGGGGCGTTCGCGTGCGACCATTGGAATGCAATGCGAATTGTATGATTATTGTTTGCAGAACGTGTAAAGAATTGTACGGGAAATGCGCGGAGTGTCAAAGCGGCGAATGCCAAGACCTGACAGGTTTTTGTGACGTACGTTTTACCTGTCGCGGGCGCGGCGTACATCGCGAATGCTGTGCGTGACGCGTACGCGATTAAAACCCGTCAGGTCTTTACGACGTACGTTTTACCTGTCGCGGGCGCGGCGTACATCGCGAATGCTGTGCGTGACGCGTACGCGATTAAAACCTGTCAGGTCTTAACGCGTCACGTAATCGAAATACAAAAAATAACGCACGTGCGCGTGACCTTCCAACACATTGCCGCCGACGGTGTAGAGCGCAAAGCCGCCGATGGCATCGCTCGGCGCGCCTGCGACCGAAACTTTGTAATCGCTCACGAGCCACGTCCACGAGCATTCGCACGGATCGCCGGGATTCTTGAGATCGCCGATTTGGGTAGGGTCGCTGCCGACATTTTTGCCGTCGGGACGAATCACATCCAGCGGCGCGCCGCCGTTAATCACGTAAATGCTCGTGCCGCTGCGATTGCCCGGGCGGTCGGGACAGCCGAAATTTTCTTCGACGAAATCACAATACACCGCTTTTGTGAGATGCCAATACTTGTACCCCGGTTCCACATTCGCGGGGACGAAATAGACGCCGGGGGGCCAGCCGCCGGGAAAGCCGGGCTGCCATTCCACTGGCGGGGGGGGGGGGATGGGGGTCGGCGTCGGCGTAATCGTCGCGGTTGGAACGCGCGTGGCGGGACGACGCGTGGGTGTGATGGTCGGTGTGTCGGTCGGCAAAACGACGTACGGATTTTCGTTCGGCACGACGACAAATTTTGGCGCTTCGGTCACGCGCGGCACGCGCGTATCGGTCGGAAATGGCGTCTGCGTTGCCAGCACATTGCTAAAAATCGGGTCGGACGGCGAGGTTGCCGTGCGCGTCGGCGTGGGTGTCTCGGTGATAAACAACGCCGCCAGCCCTTTGATTTTGGAGCCGAGCGCGACGGCGAGACGCGCGAGATTTTGCGCGGTCTGATCGCGTTGATTTGCCGTTTCCAAGGCGAGCGTTTCGACGCGTGCGGCGATTTGCGGGTCTTGCAAACGCGCGAGCCGGTCCTGCGCGAGTTTCAAATTGCCGTCGTGCGCGTACGCATCGGCAACGTTCACGATATAGTCGCTTTGATCGTCGTGCGTGAGTTGTAAAACTTGCGGTGTAGGGGCGTCTGGACTTGAAGCGAATGACGTAGCCGCATAAAGACCGAGGGCGAAACCGGCGACGAGTGCGAGGACAATCACGAGAACGGCAAGGCGGGAATTCATACGGACATGACGGATTTTACTCGCTTGTGCGCGCGGGGTCAATAGGACGATGGCTGGTGGTTACTCACATCGCGTAGAATAGCTTGTTTTCAAAAACCTGTGAGGTCTCCGAGACCTCACAGGTTTTTGAAAACATGGTTTCTCTCATTTCATGGAACCGCTATCTTGATCACGTCGCTCCATTCCGAGCCGCCGCCCGAACCGACGACTTGAAGTTTGTAGCGATAACTCTTGCCGGACTTGGCGGTCTTGTCCGTAAAACTGTATTTCGCGCCGCTGATACCGCCGGGATTTTTCGCCGCGATGAGGTTGGCGTTGACCTTGACCCATTTCTTCGCGCCGACGGTTTGGCGATACACGTTAAAGCCGAGCAGGGTGGTCTCTGTGCCGGTTTCCCATTTCACTTTGACGAGATGTTTGGGTGTGAGTTTGGCTTTGAAAGAGATGAGACCGGCGGAGGTGGGTGTGCTGTTCGACGACAGCGTGAACGGTGAAAAACTTGTAACGCCACTCTTTTCAACCCACTTGTTGGTTGTGTCCACGTTGCCAGTTCGTTCCAAATTCGTCCAAGTTCCCGATTCTTTATGCCAGACATTCAGTCCGGTGTCTGTGTTCCCGTTGAGGTCTGCATCAAGGTAATGCAGGCGCACCGTTGCAGATAAACTGCTGCTGTCTGGGCTAAAGGAATAGGTGCGCTTGATGGCATTGGTGAAACCGGAAGGAGTGTTCTTGGCAAGATTCACTGTCAAGTTTGGCACACTCCCACTGCTTACGGTGACGGTATTAAATTGATTCCCAAAACAGCGCGTTGTGGCGCCAATGTCGCTGCGCGCGACATTGCCTACAACATCACCGCTGCCCGAGCAAGTGCCGGAGTGGGTGAGGGTGTTTGCGCCGGTGTTGATGTCACCCGAAGTCAGCGCGAGGGTTTGGTTCACCGTAGCGTTGTTGTTGAGCGTGAGACCCGAACTGTTGTCGAGCGTCAAGTAATCGAATATAGTTGCGCCTGTCAGCGCTTGCGCGGAGGAACCGTTGAAAAAGACGGCGCGACTGTTTGGGTCAAAGCTGCCGCTGTTGCTCCAATTGCCGCCCAAATAGAGGTCGCCTCCACTCGCATTGCCCAACGACATAGAGCCATTGAGGACAAGGTTTCCTGCCACCGTCAGCGGGTTACTTACTCCCGGGATCGGATTGCCATAATCCATGTAAAGTGCAGAACCGGAATCAATCGTCAAATTGCCCGAGATACTTCGCGCCGCAGTGCTCCCATTCGGATAATTCAGTGTTGTGCTATTGCTGATTTGCACATTTGCCGGATACCCTGCGCCGCTGGTTGCGCTCCATTCGGTACTGCGTCCATACGTGCAAGCGCAAGTGTATTTGAGGGTTGATGTGCTTGCATACGTTGGGGCGGTGCCGCTGATAACTCCGCCGTTGTTGATTTGGAGAGTGCCATTGACTGCGAGGGTTCCGTTATTTGTGATGCCGGCACCAGTTGCGAGGGTACCATTGACGGTTAATGTACCATTGTTTGTAAGTGCATACGTGCCCGTAGTCATCGTAGCTCCGACGGCAACAGCAGAGCTTGCACCGCTCAAGATCAACTCACTGGCGAGCGTTGCTGTGGCAGGACTGTTAACGATGAAATTTGTGTATGTGGGCGTATATGCCGTGCCGGACTTGATGCTTAAGCCGATGTTTGGATAGTTCAACAGGGTCTGGGAGGCGGTCATGGTTTTGGCTGTCACGGTGAGATTATCAATGCGGAATGTGCCACTATAACTAAAAGTGCTACGTCCAGTTCTATCAGTTGCATCTCCGGCATAAGCATAGATTCGAATGGTTACGGAGGATTGATTGTCAATTGCTGAAATGGCAGTCAGGTCAAACGTGGAGGATGTAAAAACACCGTTCCCTGTAAGAGAAGTCGTCGTTGCTGTAAAAGTTGATCCATCTGTGCTATATAGAATACCAACACGTGCAGGTCCTGTAGCTGATGCTTGATTGTCAAAGGAAATCGAGAGCTGCGAAAATCCTGTTGTGTTCACGACAAACTGGTAATAATCGGTTGTCGCTGTACCGGGATCAGCTGTAGCAGTGTCCCAACTGGACCCGGTTATCGCTTGCCCATCCGCTGCGCCTCCGTTGAATGTGCCTGCGCCAGCTACATATGTAATACTAGCCCCTGTTCTGGTTAGCGCGTCGCTACCACTGTTAATCGCTTGCTCAACCAGATTCTCAAACGTGGTGCGCGTCGTGTTGTTTTCAAAATCATAATAGAGAATCGGAACGCCGTCGCCGACTGCGGCAAGGGCATTTCTCGGCGCGACCACGAACATCAACCCAACCACCAAAACCAAAACCGCGAAGCGCTTGACCGTTTGCATGATGCCCCTCCTCTAAAGGAATGTCGTGTGCTGCTCTTTGGGGCGCAGCCACAGTGTCACGGAAAACTTTCTGCCAGAGAATCATACTCGCAAGCAATCGTATTTGTCAATACAAATTTCAGTCAAAAAAATCGTCGCGCACGCGCGCGACGATTCTCAGAACACACGATTATAGGATGCGCTTGATGCTGCGGCGCGTTCATGTTGTTCCTCTGCGTGGTCGAGCGCCAAAAACAGCTCCTCCGCCATCCAAACGAATTCTTCGTCGGAGGGCGGCAGCATCTCCATCTCGACCGCGCGCCGCAGGATAATTGCCACAAACTCGCGTTGTTCGGATTCGGGCAATTGCTCGAACGATTCGAGGATTTCCCTTACTGCCGTACTCATCGTTCGTTCTCTCCTTATTACTACTAGACTTTAACGGAAATAACTTTATGATCCACGAAGCACACGAAGGGACACTAATTTTGGGTTTATCTTCGTGCCCTTCGTGAACTTCGTGGAAGGCAAAATCCTATTTCCGATAAAGTTTACTTGGTGTTCGCCAGCCGCAGCGCGAATTCGATGAACGTGCGCGTCGGTACGCCGTTGCCCCATTTGTTGATGTAGCCGCGTTCTTTGCCGTCGCCCAATCCGACCGCGCCTGCAATGTCGAGATGCGCCCACTGTGTGCCCGGCGCGACAAATTCGCGAATGAACCATGCGCCCGTGATCGCGCCGCCGGAACGACCCGCGCTGTTTTTCAAATCCGCCCAATCGCTGCGAATGCCCAACAGATATTCGTCGTCCATCGGCATTTGCCAATTTTTCTCGCCGGTCTTTTCGCCGATATCGTACAATGTGTCTGCGAGCGCGTCGTCGTTGGTAAAGACCCCCGCGCGATACAAACCGAGCGCGACGACAATCGCGCCGGTGAGCGTCGCCGCATCGAGCACCGGATTCAATTTCAATGCTTGACTCGCATACGTTACCGCGTCGGCGAGGACGAGCCGCCCTTCCGCATCGGTGTTGACGATTTCAATCGTCTTGCCGTTCATCGCGCGCAAAATATCGCCGGGGCGGTAGGACGCGCCGCTCGGCATATTTTCCGCCGCCGCGACAATGCCCGTCACATTCACTTTTGGTTTCAACTGC
>JACQWQ010000215.1 GCA_016209205.1 Chloroflexota bacterium | reverse complement strand
TAGTAACGTGCGATGTGCGAGGTAGGCGATAAAGTTCATCGCACATCGCCTTTCATCGCCTCAATCGTTTATCGCGCGCACACTACGAATGAATTCGTCACTACGTCAGCACACTACGAATGAATTCGTCACTACGTCAGCACACTACGAATGAATTCGTCACTACGTCAGCTCAATACTGTAAATCGTGCGGCGCCACATTCAGCAATGGCAAGCCCGTCAAAAATCGCCGCAAATTCTCTGCAAACAACGCGGCGGCGCGTTCGTCGTATTTTCCCGTCGCGCCGGAAACGTGCGGCGCGACAATCACATTGTCCAGATGCCACAATTGACTGCCGCGCGGCAATGGCTCTATTGCAAACACATCCAACCCCGCGCCCGCGATCCACCCTTCTTTTAACGCTGTTACCAACGCGCGGTCGTCCACCAATTCGCCGCGTGCGATATTGATCAACAACGCGTGCGGTTTCATGGCGCGCAATTGTTCTTCGCCGACGAGGTTACGCGTTTCGTCGGTGGCGGGCGCGGCGAGCACCAGAAAGTCACATTCGCCCGCGAGCGCCGTAATTTCGTTCGGCGCAAACCAGCGTTCGGGAATTCTGCCTTCGGGATCGCCAACGCCGGGTTCATTGTAACGGCGGCGCGGCGTTTGCATCGTACGGCGCATTGCCAACACGCGCATGTTAAAACCATATTTGGCAATCCGCCCGATTTCGCGACCGATGCTGCCGTAACCGACGATGCCAATCGTTTTGCCGCGCAGTTCCAGTCCGCTCAACATCTCCCAGCGATTGCGGAGCCATTCGCCGCGCTCTTGCAGACGCACCATCTTTGGTATTTTGCGGGCGAGCGCGAGCATCAGCGCAAATGTAAACTCGCCTATCGGCACCGCGTGAATGCCGCTCGTCGTCGTCACCACAATATCAGAATTCCAAATCGGATGTCCGCGCAAATGATCAACGCCTGCTGAATGCAATTGCACCCATTTCAATTTCGGCGCGCGCGTCAAATCGCGCGGCGGCGTGAAACAATACAGCACTTGTTCCTCGCCGTTCAGAAAAGATGAAATATCGTCGTGGTCCTGGCGCGCGGTCTGCTGACGAATGTCGAGACGCGGTGAAACCGCGCGCAGGTCATCCAGAAGAAAATCGCTGAAGCGCAGCGTCATTAAAACGGGAATTGTGAGATTCATGCTGCGTGTATCAGAAACAGTGTATTGCGTTCTTGCGTGGGCGTCGTTGACAGGCAAAGAACGCGGGTTGCCGCACAAGCGACCGGAGAAATGCCAAACGGCTGGTATTATAACGGATACAAACGCGCGGAGCAAAAGCGCATCGGATTGTCCAAATCACCTAGACCCGAAGGTATGGCAAGAGTCCAACTCGTGCCATAACGGAAAGCCAACCGCTCGCGTGGATTTGTCGAATGAACGCCGATGAACTGCATCGGAGCATTCGCATCCACGCTGGACACGCTGGACACGCTGGATTACAAATCCAGCGCGAGCAGTATCCAGCGCGAGCAGTATCCTCCAGTGCGAGAACGCGCGTGCCATAACGGAAAGCCTACTGCTCGCGTGGATTTGTCGAATGAACGCCGATGAACTGCATCGGAGCATTCGCATCCACGCCGGACACGCTGGATTACAAATCCAGCGCGAGCAATCTCCAGCGCGAGCAGCCTCCAGCGCGAGAACGCGCGTATGTTATAATCGCGCAGAGACTAACATGCAGAATGCGTTGAATCAGCGTGCCGTTCGTTGGCTGGGCATTGGCGCAGTGGCTTGCATTGCGGCGCTGTTTGCGATCCTTGCGCTGAACCTGTACACACCGCCGCGCGAATTGGCGGCGCTGCTGCCCACCCGAACTCCAACGCGTCGCCCGCCGCCGACCATCACGCCCGTTGCGTATCCGCCTACACCTTCGCTCGTTTTGAGCGACACGTTTACCGCACGCGACAATTTTCCGCGCGCGACCGGCGTTAAACTTGCATTCGGCTATAGCGACAATTCGTACCTGCTCACCCCGCCGCTCGATCCCGGTTTCGTGCGCGTGCTCCATCAAACGTTCAAGGACGCGGACTATCGCAACCTTTCGCTCGACGTGCACGCGTCGCCCGCGCCCGATTCGGCAGCGGTCGAGTACGGCATTTTGTTTTGGCACGGCGAAGACCGCGCGGGACGCGAAAATTTTCTTGCCTTTACCGTTGACACGAAATCGCGTTTTCGTCTGTTGGCGTTCGAACCCATCACCACCACCGCCGCCAACGCGAACGCGTTCCGTTTTACGGAAATTATTTCCGCCGCCACCTCGAGCGCGATTCAAATTGACGGCTCGACCAATGCGCTGCGCGTGGATGTCCACCCACGCCGCATGCTCGCGTACGTCAACGACGAATTGGTCATTGACACCGACGCGAAAATGATCAGCGATTGGCGTTTGCGCCGCGAGTTCGACGGGCGCGTCGGGATGATTGCTTTGGTCATGAATGAACCCGGCGCGGCAGTGCGCTTTACGCGCTTTGATATTTACGCGGACGTCAAACAGCCATGAGTGCAACGCGATCCGACTCGAGCACACACCATCTGTTGGCAATCAAAATCGGCAACACGAATCTCGGTTTTGGTGTGTATGGCGCGGGGCAATTGCTTTACGCCTGGCGCGCCGAAACCTGCGCGGAAAAGACTGCCGACGAATATGCCGCGCTGGTGCTGCCGTTGTTGGAAAGCGTCAACCTCGCCCCGGCGTCCATTCAAGCCGCCGCGCTCGTCTCTGTCGTTCCGCCGTTGACCGACACCTTGCGCGAATTTTGTCTCAAGTATTTGCATACCGATCCCTTTATCGCCGCCGCGGGTATGAAATGCGGTATCCGTATCAAATACGACGACCCGCGCGCGTTGGGCGCGGATCGTTTGGTCGCGCTGGTCGCCGCCAAAGCAAATTATGGCGCGCCGGCGATTGTGATTGACTTCGGCACCGCCACCACGTTCAACGCCCTGAATCGGCATGGCGATTTTGTCGGCGGCGCGATCGCGCCCGGGCTGAACATGTCTGCCGAAGCGCTGCATCAATTCACCGCCAAACTGCCGCGTATTCAAGTCGCCGCGCCCGAACACGCGTTGGCGACCAATACACGCGACGCGCTGCGCGCAGGTATTTTTTTTGGATACGTCGGATTGGTGGAAGGATTGACCGCGCGTTTCAAGCGTGAGTTGAACGAATCCGACGCCCGCGTGATTGCCACCGGCGGCATGGCAGCTCTGCTCAAACCGCACTGCCCGGCGATTGACATTGTAGACAGGGAACTCGCGCTGGACGGGCTGCGCATTTTGTACGAGATGAATGTGGTCAAACCGAAATGAATGATTCTCGAGTTCGCGCCATCTTTTTTGATCTCGGCATGGTGCTCATTACTTTTGATTGGAATATCGCAGTCGCGCGTTTTGCCGCACGCGGCGTCGCGCCGGAACGCGTGCGCGCGTTTCTCGCCGATCCGCTGCACGATATTTTTGAGCGCAACGAAATCACGTCGCAAGAATTTTTTCAACGCGGCAAAACCATCACCGGCTTTGACGGTCCGCTCGACGAATTCAGAACGTACTGGAACGAGATTTTTGAAACGCTCACCGCGAACGTGGCGCGGGCGCGCGAACTCGCCCAATCCTATCCACTGTATATCATTTCAAACACGAACCCCTGGCACCTGGAATATGTCGAAACGAAATTTCGATGGCTCAATCTGTTTCGCGAACGATTTTATTCGCCCGCGTTCGGCATCCGCAAACCCGACCCGCGCCTTTTTGAAATTGCGCTGACGCGCGCGGGCATCGCGCCGCACAACGCGTTATTTCTCGACGACCGCTTGGAAAACATTCACGCCGCGCGTCAAATCGGGATGAACACACTGCACGTGCCGACGCCAGAGATTGCGCAAAGCGAGCTTGCGAAACTCGTCGCTCAGACGCGCGCGCGAACTGACCGAACCGTTCATTGAAAGTATCCATTACAGCAAGCTACGCTGCCGAGGCGCCATATAGAGCATAATGAGTGCCTCCTGCTATAATGGCAGAGTCAATTTGCGATGAAAGGAGAAGATACAATGCGTTTCAAAGTGGTGCTCGAACCTAGTGACGAAGGTGGTTTTACAGTCTATATCCCTTCACTGCCCGGATGCATCAGCGAAGGCGAGACTGTAGAGGAAGCGTTGCAGAATATTGAGCAAGCGGCAGAACTTTACCTCGAACCCGTAGAAGACGATTGGGTGTTGGACGAACAAGCACTCGTGAAGGAGATCGAGTTGTGAAAGTTCCCAGTCTGCCGTATACCCAAATCGTCAAGGCACTGCAACGAGACGGCTGGATTGTGGTACGTCAGCGCGGCAGTCATATTCGCCTTCAGAAACACGTTGGCGACGAATTACTGAAAATTACTGTACCAGCACATCGTCCTGTAAAGCGGTCAACTCTTGCTCACCTTCTGAAACAAGCAAGGTTGGATTTGGAACAATTTTCAGAGTTGCTCTGATAAATGCCATGAACCCTTTTCAAAACACCACTATCGTTCTCGGCGTCACCGGCAGCATTGCCGCCTACAAAAGCGCGGCGCTGGCGAGCCAACTATACCAACTCGGCGCGCACGTCCATGTCGCCATGACCGACGCCGCCGCGCACTTTGTCGGTCCGCTCACGTTCGAGAGTGTTACACATCGTCCTGTATTGCGCGATGTTTTAGCGTTGACCGCCGAATCGGAAATCGAGCACGTGACGTTTGCCAAGCGCGCGCAGCTAATCATCATCGCGCCCGCGACGGCGAACACGCTCGCAAAACTCGCGCACGGATTCGCGAATGACGTCCTCAGCGCGATCGTGCTCGATACGCGCGCGCCGGTTCTGCTTGCGCCCGCGATGGAAACGGGCATGTGGGAAAATCCCGCGACGCAAGAAAATTTGGAAACGTTGAAGCGACGCGGCATGTTCGTGCTCGAACCGGGCGCGGGGAATTTGGCATCGGGCGCGCAAGGCAAAGGACGCATGGCAGAACCGAATGAAATCGTCGGGCAGGCGCGGCGCATTCTCGCGCGTAACGGTCCGCTGGCGGGCAAACGCGTTGTGATTACTGCGGGCGGCACGCAGGAAGCGATCGATCCCGTGCGCGTGATTTCAAATTATTCGTCGGGGAAAATGGGCTATGCGCTCGCGGACGAAGCGTTAGCGCGCGGCGCAGAGGTTTCGCTGATTACGAGCGTGGACGATTTGCCCGTACCGTTTGGCGCAAAAATTACGCGCGTGGTTTCGACGCAAGATTTGTTGAACGCGGTGCTGCAAGAAATGTGCGGCGCGGATATGTTGATCATGGCCGCCGCGCCCGCCGATTTTCGGCCCGCGTCGCGCGCGGACCAAAAAATCAAAAAAGAGGCGGCGGCAGAATTGACGATTCCGCTCGTGCGCAATCCCGATATTTTGGGCGAGGTTGCACGCATTCGTACAGAACAGCCCCATGCTGCGCCGCGCCGCGTGGTTGGCTTTGCCGCCGAGACCCACGATTTGCTCGCGAACGCCCGCCGTAAATTGGAACGCAAACGTTTGGACATGATCGTCGCGAATCCCGTGCCGCAAACGTTTGGCAGCGACATTGTTCAAGCAACGCTGTTAAAGCAAGACGGCAGCGAGTTAGATTTGCCGCCGATGCCCAAAGCGGAATTGGCGAGCGTGATACTGGACCAAATCGGTTAACGCAAACAACGGACGAGTGAATGCTCAGTTGCGTCTCCTGCGCCGCCCACTGCCGATGATGCTTTGCCCAACGCGGCGCTGCCAATAATCGCGGCGCAAATAGCGCGTGAAATTGCGATAGATAAAACTCTGCAACCCGCCGAGCACAAAGCGCAGCACGATCACAACCAGAGTCACTCCCGCTGCAACCGGCAGCGCCAACGCGATTTCCAAAAATGAAAAAGCGGCAACAAAAATTAGAATTGCGAGGACCAGTGCGACGATAGTTTGATTCACGCGGCGTTTATTGACGGGCATGTACACGACCAACACCGCCGCTAAAATTGCCGCGCCGATGCCGATCAGTTTTGGATCAATCGTCATTTCGCTATTCCTTTTCCCCTCTCCGACTCCACACTCTTTGTAGGGGTGGCTCCCCTCGCTTTCGCTCCCGTCTCTCGCTCCCGTCTCCTTGGCTTTCTTCTCTTGCTCCCCTCTCCTTGTAGGAGAGGGGTTGGGGGTGAGGTCTGCAGCGATATTAGCACAAATTTTCTAATCCAACAATCGGCTAGGTCCCGTCGTCACTCTCGCGCAAGCGATTTACCAGCGTGTGATAAAAATAGGTTTTGGCTTCGAGACGCGCAAAGCGCGCGAGATGTGGGCTGGCTTCCGTTTCAACCACATCGCCATTTTCCAATTCGTAATCCGTTTGCCCATCAATCGTGAGAATCGGTGTGTGCGGCGATTGAACTTTGAGGTGTACACGCGCGCCTTCGGGCAGCACGAGCGAGCGAATCGGCGACAGGTATGGCGAGATCAAAGTGAGCAGCATCGTGCGCACGGTCGGCGCGAGAATCGGTCCACCGACAGCGAGCGAATACGCGGTAGAACCGGTTGCCGTCGAAACGATAGCGCCGTCGAGGGCAAATTGATGCAGCACTTCGCCGTCAATCGCCGCTTCGATACGAATCACACGCGCGAGTTTGCCGCGACTCACCACTACGTCGTTGATCGCCTGGTACACACCCATCACCTGCGCGCCGCGCCGCCACAGCGCCTGTACCATCATGCGCTCTTCAATCCAATACGCGCCGTTCAACAAACGCGCCAAGTTTTGCGAAAACGCTTCGGGGAGCAGTCCCGACAAAAAACCAACGTGCCCGAGTTTGACGCCGATCGCGGGCACGCCGCAGGGCGCGCCCACGCGCGCCGCGCGCAGCAACGTGCCATCCCCGCCGAGGGTGAGTATCAAATCCACTTGACGACAAACCACATCTACCTGTTCTTCGTCCCACGCAGAGGTGACAATCGGTTCGGGCGCGCCGCGCGCAATGATTTCGCGCTGCCATTCGTACGCCAACTCGCGGGCGCGTTCTTTGTGCGGATGAAATAACAAAGCGATACGCTTCATAAATGCGATTATATCATGCGCGGGCAAAGCCGCCGTCAAGCCAGCGAGACCCCAAGTGTTTTTGAAGCGCAAGCGATTCCACCGCGCCACGCGACGCGATGCGCAGCATCCTCGAAAAACACTTGGGGTCTTTGGGCAACGGGCGACTTGCGGGGATTGACACGCGCCGCGCATTGGTCTATTGTTGGTGTCATCTCCCTGATGAGGTCAGCCATGAATTATCCGCTCGATGCACAAGTCACACCGCGTTTCGCGGGCAGTCCCACCTTTTTTCGTTTGCCACAGCAAAATAATTTGGATGGACTCGAGGTTGCCGTCACGGGCATTCCGTTCGACAGCGCGGCGTCGTTTCGCCCCGGCGCGCGTTTTGGACCGCGCGCCGTACGTGAAATGAGTTCACTCTTGCGTCCGTTCAATCGCGTGCTGGACATTGATCCGTACAAGATTTTGAACTGCGCGGATGTCGGCGATTGTCCGGTGAACCCGTTCGACACGCTCGAATCGCTCGACCTGATGGCAGAACGCTATCACGAAATCGCCCGCGCGGGCGTCACGCCGCTTTCGTTCGGCGGCGACCATTTGGTCGCGCTCGGCGAGTTGCGCGGCATCGCGCGCGCGCGCGGTCCCGTCGCCGTTTTGCAAGTGGATGCGCACCTCGATACGTGGGATTCGTATTTTGGCAGCAAATACACGCACGGCAGTTTTATGAAACGCGCGATTGAAGAGGGCTTGGTGGATGTGGCGCACACGCTTCAGGTCGGCATTCGCGGTCCGTTATTTTCGTCGCAAGACATGGCGGACGTGCGCGCGTTGGGGATCGAGATTTTGCCGATGGATGCGATAGTGGATTGGACGGTTGACCAAATCGCGGCGGCGATCCACGCGCGCGTTGGCAGTGCGCCCGTATTTCTCACCTTCGACGTGGACGGTGTTGATCCCGCGTTCGCGCCCGGCACAGGCACGCCCGAAATCGGCGGCTTTACGTCGCAGCAAATTATCGCGCTGCTGCACCGCCTGCGCGGTGTGAACCTCATCGGCGCGGATATTGTCGAAGTCTCGCCCGCGTACGACAATGCAGGGATTACGGCGCTGCTCGCGGCGCGGGTGGGGTATGAAGTGTTGGGGTTGTTAGCGCTGCAACGCAAGAAGGGAGCATAGGTATATGGCAAGGGTCATCGCGGTTGTTCGCCAGCGCCGCGCCGGTCGGGTCATACATCTGCCTGTGACACGTGGTCACACACCCGCGACTCGATACGCATTATGTGTGACCGCGTGTCAACACTGCCCAGACCATCCGCGCCAAAGTCTTGTCCTGAAGAATTGAAGGAACTGCATCGCGGTTTGGTATTGACCAATGCGTCCTGCGCCATACAAATACGTGTTCGTCCCATCGCTCAACACCTGCGTCAAGCCCGCCGCGTAATCATTCACATAGGTCGTCGTCACGCCGCCCACCGTCTGGCGCAAGCGGTCGCCCAGACCGTTATACGCAAAACTGGTCACTGGTGACGGATTACGGCGATGATTACATCGCATCACTGACACCAAACGGTTCGCTTGGTCATACGTGTATGTGTTCACCCCATCCGACAGCAAGTTCCCATTATTGTCCCACCCAAAATTTGTGACCTGTGACGTGGGGCTTGTGACCTGCACCAAACGATTCGCGTTGTCATACGCATAGTTCGTTACCACGCCGTCAATATCTTGTGCGAGACGGTTGCCTACTTCATCATAAGAATAACCGATGGTCGTGGTGATGTCGCCGGAATACACCGCGTTCGTCAGGCGATAGAGCGGGTCGTATTCGTAATCAATCGTGACGGATTGCGCCGCGCCGAGTGTTGCCGTGGGCGTGGGCGTCAACGTCGCAGCACTGGTCAGTGTGTCCATCGGTGTGTTTTGCCTACCGTGGTAAAGCACTATGTAGCAAACGCACACAAAGTCGAGCTCATTGAGACACAATCTGAAGAGTCACGGTATTGGAGTCAATCTCTCCCATCCACGCATTGTAATCAACGAAGAATTCTCTGTCAGGCGAGTCCGCACCGAAGTCATAATTCTTATACTTCAAATACACTGAATACTGCCCTTGAGGCATGGACCCGCGCGGTCGTGGCATTGTTATTGAAGTGACGTAGCTTTCAGCCGGGTGTAGCAAGACGAAATCGTCCGGTGAAGTTACTAATGATCCGGGGTACGGCATTGCCAACGCGGGGAAATTAAGTGAAATGGTAGGATCATGTGGCGTTATCATGAAAATTATTTCACCAAGATCCGGACTAGTAGTAATTAGGTTAGTGCTAGCATCTGGCTTTCGAGCTATTACGTTCGTCCGGGATCTGTTGGTAAGAGTTACGCTAAACTCGATATTTTCTTCCGGAGTATATGATCCCTTTGAAAGCGCGATCGAAAATTGCAGTTCGTCTCGACGGTTGGTCATTTCAAGATCGTATTTGGCTTGGAGTGTAGGATAGAGTGATGCTGGCACAAGGATTCCGCTGGGGCGCGAAGCTTGACTCGTGCAACCAACAGATAGCAAAAACAGAACTACTATCGTCAAGCTGTATGTCACTGGAAGGAGTTTTCTCCCAAACTGTGGAGTGCTCATTTCACGGAATCCTTCCCCGTAGTACTATCGGCGAGTCCATCCCCCCGGCATTAGCGGCGCGATTCATAGTTATCTGTCTTCTATACGCATCCGGCGATAAGCGAATTCTACCCGAATCATGCGCAGATTGGGTTACATCTATTGCTTGTCTCTCCAAGCCTTTATTGTACCGGGAAAGCCAAGAGAGTGTCATTGCATCTTTTCCCGCTTGCTCGACTGCAAACGATTCCTGCCAAGCATGAGTGGCCTCATGGATCATGATACCTGCAATATCATCAGGGTAAAACTCGAATAAAGTGAATGACAGATCCGTAACATATACATGTCAATAGTCAGGACATCGTGCGCTCTAGAGTACTCAGGACATCGTGCGCTCTCTAACTGCCAAGGGTACTCAGGACATCGTGCGCACTTCGTCCATACTTCCTTTTATAAGGAGGAAATATGGACGACTACACAGCCG
>JACQWQ010000214.1 GCA_016209205.1 Chloroflexota bacterium | reverse complement strand
TCGTTACTACGCTCTCGCGCTCTCATCAACGAATGAATTCGTTACTACGCTCTCGCGCTCTCGTCAACGAATGAATTCGTTACTACGCTCTCGCGCTCTCATCAACGAATGAATTCGTTACTACGCTCTCGCGCTCTCATCAACGAATGAATTCGTTACTACGCTCTCGCGCTCTCGTCAACGAATGAATTCGTTACTACGCTCTCGCGCTCTCGTCAACGAATGAATTCGTTACTACGCTCTCCCTCACTCCCTCACTCCCTCTCTCCATCTCTCTATCTCTCCCCCTCTCCTTCATTCCGGCACGAGCGCGTACCACGGCCACGCGTCGGGCGGCGGCGGCACGTCTTTGAGATACACGCGCGACGGTTCCTTTTCCCAAGTGTTGACGATGATTTCCCAATCAAAATTCTTGGTCAACAATTGCGGCGGGTACACTTGCTGCATCGCCTGCCACCAGTTCAGCCCATCCTCTTTTTGAAAGTGCCAAAACTCGAGCGCCTCGCGATGGTTGCGCCAATCAAAATCAGCGTCGTCATGTGCGGCAATGCGCGTCCAACCATAGAGGCGCGCCAGTTCGGTGAAATCCACATAGTAGCCCGTGGGGATTGCGCCTTCGACGCCGCCTTGCCCCGGCGCCAGATTCGCGCGCGCGTTGTACGTCAAGTCCCACGGCGCAGCGGTAAGCGGTTCGCCCATCGAGCCGTCTTGCTTTGCCGCGCGCAAATACAAGCGCCAGTACACTTCGCCGCCGACATCTTCACGCGCCAACGTTACCGCATCCCCGCCGTTCGTCGGCAGCGACAGCAAAGTATCCACGGCGCGTCCCGATTTGTGCCACGATAGATCATCGCAGGTATTGTCACAGCGCGATCCGATCAAACGCGTCATATCGGAAAGCGTCGCCAGAAAATCTATGCCGCTGTCTTGCGCGACGCGTGCGCGCAGCGCACGATACGATTCCGAAACGGTGCTGGACAAGATGCCCCACGACGGCGCGAGATACACTTCTTTCATCCCGGCAAAATCATACGCGCTGCCGTCCGTCGCGGGCACCGGTTTTTCCACATACAGCGGTGGTTCGTCCACGGGCGCTGCGCCGATCGCAATCGCATTGGGCGACCACGCGCTCGTACCGACCCAAACGGGCGCAGTGGTTAGCGCGTGCGGAATTTGTTCTTGGAGCGCAATCGTGTACAAGGGTTGTTGCGCAACACGCGCGACGGTGAACGCGATTTGTTTCCCGTCCGGCGACCATGTGGGCGCGAGGTCACGCCCCAAGTACGTCAGTTGTTTCGGATTCGTTAATCGCGTGCCGTCGAAATCCGCGACGAAAATGTTGCGGCGTTGACAATTGCCGCTGTCCACTCCGCCTTGCAGCGGTGGTTTATCTAACGCCGCTTGGACTTGGACCGCGCACGCTTCACGATTCGACACGAACGCGATGTGTTTGCTGTCAGGCGACCATGCGGGTTGTTCGTCGTGAAAACGATTGTTGGAGAGATTGGTCCGCTGTTCGCCGTTGGGGGTGACGGCGAACAATTGCTTGTTGCCGGTTGCCCAACTGGTAAACACGATGGTTTTGCCGTCGGGTGACCATGCCGGCGCGAAATCGTAGCCGGGGTCGTTCGCCGTGAGATTCACCGGATTCGTACTGTCGGCATTCACGCGCCAAATATCCAAATTCCTTGCGCGATACGATTCAAACGCGAGTTGTGCGCCATCGGGCGACCACGTCGGCGCGCCGTCATACGCGGGCGCGTTGGTGACGCGCGTGACCGCGCCGTTTTGCAAATCGAGAATGTAAATTTCCCAATTGCCATCGCGACGCGATTGAAACGCGACGCGCTGCGCGTCGGGCGAAAGCGCGGGCGCGCGCACGGGATCATAGCCGCGTGTCAATTGTTTCCACTGCGCGGGAGCTTGCACCGTTTCCGGCGTGGCGGCGTACAATTCCCAGCGTCCGCCGCGTTCTGCGCTAAAGAGGATGGTTCCCGCATTCGACGCGCTTGGCGCGCCGGGCGGTGCCGTGGGCGCGGGAACCGTTGCGCGCGGCGCCGCGGTGATGGCTGCCACGTGCGTGGTCAATCCGCTCGCTGTTTCGGTGGGGGCTTGCGCCGCCGGTGCAAACTGAATGACGACGAACAGAATAAAGAGCGAAAGAATAACGATCGCGAATGGGCGCAAAAGCTGTCTGGAGTGTTTCAAAGGCGTAACTGTTTTGGGATGCGGAGATACTTTCGTATTCGATAAAGCGAGTGAACGGGATTATACTACAGATGGAAATTCGATTCTTTCTCACGAGGTGGTTATGGATTTAGCGGACATACATTGTCGCGTCGGTCTTTCGGTGATTTTTTTTGCGTTCGTGCTCGGCGCGTGGGGTGTAATCGCGTTTCTAATGGGGCGCGGCGTCTCGGGAAATTATTTCGGCGCGCTCATCATCGGCGAAGTCCTCACGATCGCGCAGGCGCTCCTCGGCGTCATTCTCATCATCATGGGGCGCTGGCCCACGGACGTGCTGCATTTTTTGTACGGCATCGTCGTCATCTTGGCGTGGCTGATGGTGTATGTATATACCAAGGGCGCGACGACGCGGCGCGAATTGATCATTTATGCGCTGGTCTCGTTTTTTGTCATGGGCTTGGCAATGCGCGGGATCACGACCGCGGGCACAGCGCCGTCCTGTCTGGCGTTCTAGACGAAAAACTCTGGTCGTGTTGCCAGAGTTTTTTTGTTTCCTAATTCATTGACGCTTGTTCTGGACCGTGATTGCGGAACTGGGCAATAAAGGAGCGAATCACCTGTTCGTTGACCCCATCGCAGTTCTGCATGTTTCCCCAGGCGACGATGGCGATTTTTTGCGGCATGTTTGGGTATTCTGCCACGATCAACTTGAACGGATCGGACTGCTGAATCCGAATGAGCTGGTCTACCTGTTCTTTCGGGATACCGTTATAGTACAAAATGACATAGCCATGTTCCAAGCTGTGAATCAAGCGCGTCAAATCGGCGTTCTGGTCATAAATGCCTGCGGGATACCATTCGGGATTGTGCGTGCCGGAAGTGGGTGGATTGTTTTTGTATGCGGGCGGGGTTTCGCCGGGTTTCAAATGCTCGCGTCCCTCGTCTACCATCGCCTGTAAATTACCACACGGCGCGGAACCAGTACTGGTCGGCGCGCGCGGCTGGAGCATCGGATAGATAACGCCGCCGATGAGCAGGATTGCGGCGGCAAGGGCGCCGCCAAGAATCAAATACTGCTGTTGTTTGTTGGGGTCAGTGGATCCTGATTTGCGTTGCTTTTGACGGGATGATTTGGTCACAAGTCCTCATGATGGCGGAGCAGGTTTTCCATTATACTCGATTCACAACTCGCGTAAATCGCGCACGCGGTCGAGCTGCTCTTGGCAGTGTTTGTCGGCGCGGTCAATCAAAATCGCGTCCATGCCCACGCTCTGCGCGCCGTGTACGTCGTGAAACACGCTGTCGCCGATATAGACCAATTCCGCGACCGGTTTGCCGGATGCGTCAATCGCCGCTTGAAAAATGCGCGCATCGGGTTTTTCGACGCGCAAAATTCCGGAAACGATATAGAAATCAAAATAATGCGCGAGACCCAATTCACGCAATAACGTTTCGCAATTGGGCGAAAAATTGGAAATGATGGCGAGGCGTTTGCCGCGCGCGCGCAGGGCTTCCAGCGCGGGGATGGCATCTTCGAACACGGCTTGAAAATTTCTGCCGTGAACGGGATCGAGCAGCTCGTTCGCGAAACGCAGCGCGTCCGACTCGCGCACGCCGATGCGGCGAAATCCTTCCGCCCAAAAATCGATCCAGAACGCGCGTTGTTCTTGCACCGCCAAAAGGGAAAGCGGCAGGTGACGCGTGCGCTCGGGCAATTCGTGATCGAGCGCTTCGAGGAGGCGCGCCGTGTCTTGCCAGGAAACCGTTACGCCCACCGCTGCCGCGCGTTCGGCGTACGCCAGCGCGCGGCGGGTCTCGTCAAATTTGATCAACGTGCCGCCGACGTCGAATAGGTAGGTAGAATATTCTTTTCGCATATCGTAGCTCGCGGGTCGCGTATCGCAAATCGCGTATCGCGTGTTGCGCATCGCGCATCGCGCATCGCGTATGGCGAATCGCGTATCGCAAATCGCCAAGCGCAATCACTCAATCACCCAATCACTCCCTCGCTCCATCTCTCTCTCACTCTCTCACTCCCTCGCTCCATCTCTCTCTCACTCTCTCACTCCCTCGCTCCATCTCTCTCTCTCTCTCTCTCCCTCGCTCCCTCTCTCTCTCACTCTCTCACTCCCTCGCGCCCCACGCGTCAACGAAAAAAGGACGCCCGCTTGAGCGTCCTTTTTGTATTCAATTCGGCTTGCCGTGCAGCGCCTGTGCCCATTGCGCTCACCCGGCAGCACTGCGGCGTTACTTGAAATAGTTGGCGTTCTTGTCAATATAGCTGCGCCATTCTTCCGGCACATCGTCGAGCGGGAAAATTGCCGTCACGGGGCATTCCGGTACGCACGCCCCACAGTCAATGCAGGTATCCGGATCAATATACAGCTGTTCCGCTCCTTCAAACGCATCTTCGTCCTTGCGCGGGTGAATGCAGTCCACCGGGCAAACATTCACACAGGCGGTATCTTTGGTTCCAATACAGGGTTCGGCAATTACAAATGCCATGGCTTGTGCCTCCGTTTTAGAGTTGAGCGCTCATGGATGAGGATTAGGGCGTCCTCCATTGACGCCGTGCGCAAAATCATACTCTAATTCTATTTTAACGTCAAGTAGATTTGTGCAAAAAAGGTGAAAAATGATTGACACGCGCGCGCGCATGGTGTAAGATGCGCGCAAAGACGACACGTAGGGGCAATCCCTCGTGGTTGCCCCCGCGTACGCGAGGAAGCAGTTCATGTTCAAAACGCTTGGCTTGTCTCAATTTATTGTCATTATCGCGATTGCCGTCGCATTGATTCTCTCGTGGGATTTTAGTCGGCGCATTCTTGAAACGGTCCAATTGGTGCAACAGGTCCAAGCGGCGGACCGTGAGCTGGCTCAGGCGGAAGCGGTCAACGCCAAATTGCGGGAATTGAAACAAGACGTGACCAACGACGAGTGGGTTGAAAAAACCGCGCGGGCGCGTTTGCACTACTCCAAAGACGGCGAAACGTTGTTTATTCCCGCCGCAACCCCCGTGGCTCCGGCTGCGCCCGCGCCAGTGGTGGTCACGTCGCCGCCCCAGCGTACGTTTTGGCAGGATATCCTCGAAGCGCTTTTCGGACCACCACAGTAACGAGATATGAGTAATGAGCAATGAGGACTGAGGACTGAGCCGCAGTGTTGCGCTCAGTCCTCAGTCCTTGTACCTCAGTCCTTTCATGAAAATTCGTTCCGTCACGACCTTTGTCCGCGCGGACGAGACGCTTGCGAATGGAGCGTTTGACCGTGCTGCCCTGTTGAATCGCGCGGCGCGTGAAACGGCAGCCGACGCGGGCTTTGTGCTGCAAACAACGCGTCTCGCCGCGCAGCCGCTTGAAGCGATTTTGCGCGAAACGCCCGCGCTGGAATTCGGGCGCGCGTTTGAAACGTTGTATCGCAAACTCGGATTCGAGTACGGCGCGCTGTTGGTGTCGTCTGCGGAATTGTACGGGGACGCGAGCGCGTTGGTGCAAGCGACGACGAGTTTGTTTGTCTCGTTGGCGATTGCCAGCCGGGCGAACGGCATTCAATTCGACGCCATCCAAGCTGCCGCGCGAACGATTCATACCCTCGCGCACGCCTCCGCCGACGGCTTGTACAATTTTCGTTTTGCCGCGTCCGCGAACGTGCCGCCGAACGTGCCTTTTTTCCCCACCGCGTATGCGGGCGATGACGCGCCGAGTTTTGCCTTTGCCACGGAAGCGGCGGATTTAGCCGTGGACGCGTTCACGAATGCCCGTTCGTTGGACGACGCGCAAACGCGTTTGGTGAACGCGCTGGAATCACATGCCGCGCGTGTGGAGGCGTGGGGCGCGCGGCTGCAAGCCCAAAGCGGGGTGCACTACGCGGGGATTGATTTTTCGATGGCGCCGTATCCCGACGAGGGCACGAGTTTGGCGACCGCGTTGGAACGCTTGACGGGCGCGCGTTTTGGCACGCGCGGCACCTTGTTCGCCGCGTCGTTCGTCACCGATACGCTGCGCCGCGCAAAATTCACGCGCGCGGGTTTCAGCACCTTGATGCTGCCGATGCTCGAAGACTGGACAATGGCGCGACGCTCGCATGAGAATTTGTATTCGCTCGATTCGCTGTTGTTGTATTCGACCGTGTGCGGCGCCGGACTCGATACGATTCCGCTCGCGGGCGATGTGAGCGAGCACGAAATCGCCGCGCTGCTGCTCGACCTCGCGGCGCTGGCGGTGAAACTCGACAAGCCGCTGACCGCGCGCCTCGTGCCCGTGCCGAATGTAAGAGCAGGTGAGAGCACGCAGTTTGATTTTGAATACTTTGCCAATGCACGGGCGTTTGGAATTGATGCGGACGCGGGAATGCGTATCCTTAATAGTGAAATATCATCATACAAATCTCCGCAGTCCTCCTCCTCACCACACATGGGGTAACACGCGGGTGAAAATTGTCTTGTTCGAATCAATCCCGATTCGGAAAGGAGTCTCGTGAAGAATACAAAATGGCTCGGCATCCTTGTTCGAATTTCTGCGCTCGTACTGTCTCTTTTTGCATTGAGCGTATTTGCAGGCAAGCCCGCTGATGCGGAACCCGGGGCGAGTTGCGAGTTGACGTGGAGCGCCATTCCCAGCCCAAATGTTGGCAACTCACCCAGCTACCTCACCGACCTTGCCGTCGTGTCCGCCAACGATATATGGGTAGTTGGTGGTTCCGGCACATACAGTAGTAACACCTCACTCATTATGCATTGGGACGGCACGAGCTGGAGCACCGTTCCCAGCCCCAACCCGGATGCAAATCACAATTCCTTGTATTCCATTTCGGCGTTGGCGGCAAACGACATTTGGGCGTTTGGAGATTTTGGGTCATCCGGAGTGCAAGCGCTCCATTGGGATGGGAATACATGGAATGCCGTGTCGGGTTTGAGTTTTCCTGCTTTTGCGAGATACAGCGCCATTGTTCCGCCGAACGAACTGTGGGCATATGGTGACGTAGAATGCCAAACGAGTCCTACACTGTGCCATCCCGTTTTTTGGCGAAAACAAGGCGACACTTGGCAAAAAACCGTCGGTCCTGATTATGGCTATGGTTTTCATTCGCCACCTCCCGAGATGCGCGGGCTATCCGGGACAGGTCCGAATGACATCTGGGCAGTGGGAACGAAATACGAAACCTTAGCGTTTCCAAGTCGCATCATTCTGTATTGGGACGGAACCACGTAGACGCAGAATTCTCTCACAGGAAGTATTGATGGGTTGAACGACGTCGCAGCGCTTTCCCCAACCGATGTATGGGCGGTTGGTGGTTCACTTCTAGCCGCCCTTTCATCACACTGGGATGGAACGCAATGGTTTGATACGCTCTGGAATCAAGAATCGGGGCTGAGCGGCATTACGGCACTCGCGCAGGATGATGTTTGGGCGGTTGGTTATTCGGGTGCGTATCCGATTTATCAATCGTTACTCGTACACTGGGACGGAACACAATGGCGTGAAATTTCTACACCGCATCCAGCAAACAAAAGTAGCGCGCTCTATGACATTGCGGCAGTTACACCAGACGACCTTTGGGCGGTGGGCTAGAGCGAATTCCTGATTCGTTTGTGGGATGGTAGGGGCAATCCCTTGTGGTTGCCCAACTGGAATGGGCGAGGACAAGCCGTCGCCCCTACGCTGACACCACCAATCAATTCGGAATCCGCTCTATGCGAACGCCAAGCCATTCATTGTTCACGGCAGTTTGCCCTGTGCGACAATACCGACTCAACCTCATCTTGTCTCTCCGAGAAATAAGGCGGTCCTTACAACGTCCAAGCCGCGCTTGAAATGGGATGCCGTTCCGGGCGCCCACTATTATGAAATTGAAACGTACCTCGTTGACAGTATCAAGCCGCCTCTTGAAGCACGCGCCTATGCGCCGCGCTATCAATTCGTGCAAGAGCTAAAAATGGCCAAGTCTTATCGTTGGCGTGTGCGTGCGTGCAACAACGCGGGCTGCGGCGAGTGGTCCAAGTTTCGTAGCTTTACCACGCCATAGATATCTTGCGCCAAGAGCAAGGCACCGAATCGAATGAGTTTTGAAACGCACGCGTGTGTTATTTTGCGTGCGGTTTTTTTATTTATGCTACAATCAATCATCTTGTGCGATACGCGATTCGTGCCGCATACTACGCGGCTGCGATACGCGATTCGCCAACACTGCAATGGAGCAGCATGAGCGACAAAACTTTTCTTTTACTCGGCGGCGCGGGGCTGGTGGGACTTCAGGTGGCACGCGCCGTCGCCCGCGAAATTGTACCCCAGCGTGTCATCATTGCTTCGCTGTATCAACGCGAAGTGCGCGAAGCCCTGAGTGTGCTGAAAAAAGAATGTGCGGAGGTGGAATGGCTCGGCGTGTGGGGCGATGTGTTTGTGCGCGCGGATTTTCAACACGAACGCCGCAGCGACCTCCTTGCCTCCAAAGCGCACCGCGACGATTTGTATGACGATTTGCTCGGCGACCTCGACGCCGCCTACAAGCGTTCGCGCCTCGTGCAGTTGATTCAAGAATATAAACCCGACGTGATCGTTGACAGCATCAACACGGCGACGGCAATCAGTTATCAAGATGCCTACACGGCTGCGGTGATTGCCAAGCAAAAAATGGATGCGCTCTTTGGCGAAATCGAAGCATTGACGCGAACGATTCACCAGATGCAAGCGCCCGTCGTCGCGCCGATTCACGCGGGAGAGGGAAATGAGGGAAATGAGGGAGAGATAGAGAGAGAGAGAGAGAGAGAGAGGGAGAGAGAGGGTAATGGCGGCGGAATCCCCGCCGCAGGAAGTGAGGGAATTGGCGATAAGCGATTCGCGATACGCGATACGCGCACAGAGGGCATTCAGGCGGCGTACTCGCGCGAACAGGTCGAGCACCTTTCCGCGCAGGTGAACGCGCAGCTGGCAAAACTGGCAGAGCTGCGCAAACCCGCGCAGCGCGCGTTTGAGGCGCTGTTGATCTCACAGGCGGTCCCGCAATTGGTGCGGCACGTCGTTTTGATTTTGCGCGCGATGGACGAGGTCGGCACGCGGTTGTATTTGAAAATCGGGACGACGGGCACGGGCGGGATGGGGCTGAACATTCCGTACACACACGGCGAAGACAAACCGAGCGCGAAACTCATGTCGAAAACGGCGGTGGGGTTCGCGCACACCGGGCTTTTATTTTTGATGGCGCGCACGCCGAATGCGCCGATTGTCAAAGAGATCAAACCCGCCGCAATGATCGGGTACGCGGATATTAACATGCGCGCGATTCAAGAACGCGGCAAACCCGTTCTGCGCTATGCGCCAAAAACGCAGAAACTGAACGGGACGCTGGTGCTGCGCGAAAACGCGGACGATTATGCGGAACGCGGCAAGCTGGAAGTCGTCATCGTGGACACCGGCGAGAACGGTATGTTTGCCAAAGGCGAGTTTGAAGCGATCACGGCGATGAATCAGATGGAATTTGTGACGCCGGAAGAAATCGCGTCAAAAGTGGTGCTTGAAATTCGCGGTGTGAACACGGGGAATGAAGTGTTGTCCGCGCTCGACAGCACGGTCTTGAATCCGAGTTATCGCGCGGGCACACTGCGACGCGCAGCGCTCGAAGATTTGACGCGTTTGGAAAACGAAACCCATATCCCCTCTGTCGCGCTCGGGCAGCTCGGTCCGCCGGAACTTTCCAAGTTGTTGTTCGAAGCGTTTCTGTTACGCCAGCGGTATCACACGCTCGAGCGCGTGCTGAATCAACGCCCCAAGAAAATCGCGGACGCGTTGTACACGTGGCTTAAGAAACATCCCCAGATCGTCGAACTGATTATTTCCGTCGGTTTGCCAATTCTTGCCCCCGACGGGGAAACGCTTTTGCGCGGTCCATTCCTGCGCATTCCCGAACGCGCGGATACGAATCTCGTCAAGCCCACACCAGAGGATATTGATGCTTGGGGGCGCAAGGGCTGGGTGGATTTGCGTCCCGAAAATTTTGTGCTGTGGCGCGAACGGTTTGAGCAAATGGAACGCGCGCGCGAAGGATTGCGCGGGCGCGGTTCGTCGGCAGTGACGACGGAAGCGTACCTGTTCGAAGAAATTCGCATCGGCGAAGTCGTCGCGTGGGTGTTCAACAACGAAGAAGAAGGGTATCGGATCAAGTAGTCAGTGATCAGTAATCAGTCGTCAGTGATCAGTGATCAGTGATCGGTTGTAGGGAACGTTCGCCGTAACGTTCCATCGGCGTAACGTTCCATCGGCGTAACGTTCCATCCCGACCACGCCGTAACTTCCATCCCAACAAGGAGGTAGCCATGTCCGCACAAGAATGCGCGTTGTATGGAGAATTGGTGCGCCATTTACGCGACCAGTGTGTTGAACGCATTGCTGAAATGGACGCTGCCCACGACGCAACCACCGCGCGCGCGTGGGCAGACGAAATCATTCGCGGTTGGTTGTTGACACCGCAGGAGGATATGCACGGCAGCACTCCCGCCGAGATTATCTGGCGCGAGCGCAAAGGCGAGCCGAATGTGGTGCCGCCCGAACATGCGCACGATATGTTGTTTGACGATTGTCCGGTGTGTCAGGCGATGAAGGAAATGGAACTCGGCGGTGAGTGGCACTGGTTTTATGACGACGGCGGTTTTTCTTTGTTGGAAGAATATGATACGGAAGGCGCGGACAAATACTATGCGGCAGAGACGGCAAGTTTCGAAAAGTGGAAAGCAGAGCATCCCAATTCGCAAGCGGAAATAAAATCAGACCCGCAGCAGTTTATTGACGCAATGAAAGAATTGAATGACGATAGTGAGTATCGAGACCTTTTTCATGCAGACCCCGACGAGGATAAAAGTAACCAGTGATCAGTCATCAGTACTGCTGATCACTGATCACTGTACGCCGACAACGAAAATGAAACTAGACGTAGCCACTCTCGTTCCTAACCTGCGCGAGATGCCCGCACTCGCGCGCAGTGTCGAGGCGCTGGGCTTTGACGGTTTGTGGACGAGTGAAACACAGCACGACTCGTTCTTGCCGCTCGCGCTCGCGGCGGAACATACGGAAAAAATTGAATTGGGCACGGCGATTGCCGTCGCGTTCCCGCGCAGTCCGACCGTGTTGGCGCACATCGCGTGGGACTTGCAAGCGGCATCGTCCGGACGTTTTATTCTGGGATTGGGCACGCAGGTCAAGCCGCACATCGAACGCCGCTTCGCGACGGTGTGGGAGCATCCCGCGGCGAAATTACGCGAAATGATTTTGGCGATGCGCGCGTTGTGGGACGCGTGGCAGGGCGACGGCAAAATCAATTTTCGCGGTGAGTTTTACAAAATTACGTTGATGACACCGTTCTTTAATCCCGGACCCATCGAGCACCCGCACATTCCAATTTACATCGCGGGTGTGAATGAAAAGTTGTGTCAGGTCGCGGGCGAATTGTGTCAAGGATTCCACGTGCATCCGTTCCATTCGCCCAAATATCTGCGCGAACTGACGCTGCCGAACATTGAAATCGGTCTACATAAAGCGGGGCGCACGCGCGCGGATATTCAAATTTCGTCCTCGGTTTTCGTGGCGACCGACGACGCGGAAAAAGAAATGGTGCGCGCGCAAATTTCGTTTTACGCCTCGACGCCGAGTTATCGCCCCGTGTTGGAAACGCACGGCTGGGGCGACGTGGGCGAAAAACTTTCGGCGCTGGCAGCGCGCAAAGCGTGGGGCGACATGGCGGAACAGATCACCGACGCGATGCTGGAACAGTTTTGTGTGATTGCGCCCGCAGACGACGTCGCGAGCGCCCTGAAAAAACGCTACACGGGTTTGCTCGACCGCATCACGCTTTATACGCCGTTCGAGCCGGGGCAGGATACCGAGAAATGGAAGGCGTTGGTCAAGGCGTTCAAGGATTGACAATGCGTTGAAGGGGTATATAGTTTTCGCACCAAATGAGAGGGTAACTATGGAAACGATTCAATTGACACTGGACGAACCACTGCTTGCCGAAATTGACAAGGTAACGCATTCATTGGCAATGAGCCGAACTGCATTTGTGCGCATCGCGCTTGAATGGGCATTGCGAAATCAGCAAATCATTGCCCTTGAGCAACGACATGCGCAAGGATATGCGCGCCTTCCGGTCGCATCGGATGAGGTGAGCGAATGGGAATCCGAGCAGATATGGGAGGACAAGTGAATCAAGGTGATGTGTGCTGTCCCAGGAAAAAATGCGTCAGGTGCGCTTGGCGATTGAATTTGCCTTGGGGTTCGATGCATTGCTATAACGCCAATTGCAGGCAGCCGCGCGAAAAATTGACCAACAAATTCCAATGTGAACCTTCCAATGATTCTACAATCTGGAATTTGCTCGATAGAGTAACCTATGACAACAGCTACCGAAGCGCACAGTACCGCGCAACAGCTCATTGAAATGGAAGACCGCGCGCTGCGCCGCTGGTGCAACGGCGATCCATCCGGTTTCCTCGAAATCTCGGCGGACGACGTGGTCTATTTTGACCCTTTTCAGGAGCAACGGATTGATGGGCTGCCCGCATTGACGGCTTATTACGAGTCATTGCGCGGCATGGTGCGCGCCGAACGCTTCGAGATCATCAACCCCTGCGTGCAGTTGATCGGGGATGCAGCAGTTCTAACGTTCAACTTTGTCTCGTATGGCGGCAACGAGAATGCACTCCGCTGGAATTGCACGGAAGTATTCCGTCACAGCAAAGGGGAATGGAAAATCATTCAAACCCACTGGTCATTCACCAAGCCCAACCGATCGTGAGCATCTTCCAATTCCTCACACTTGCGCGCCGCACAGCTCCCCCAAAAGCCCTGACCGAAAACAATGCGTTATAATGAGCGCAACAGCCGTGTCGAACTCTTTTGCGCATGTCGTCGTGCATGTGCCGCTCACGTTTTCCCTGCCGCCTGAAAATACAGACGAGGTTGTGCCCGCGCCTTTTGCGTGGGTCGAACGCAGTTTCACCTACAGCGTTCCGGTGGAATTGCAAGAAACGATTTGTGTCGGGCAACTCGTTTGGGTCCCCTTTGGCGCGCGGCGTTTGCAGGGCATCGTGATTGGATTGGCTGAACAGAGCGATGTCACGAACACGCGTGCCATTCAAGAAATCGTTGCGACGCAGCCATTTGTCACTGCTGCGCAAATCGAATTGGCGCGTTGGATCGCGCGGCGTTATATAGCGCCGCT
>JACQWQ010000037.1 GCA_016209205.1 Chloroflexota bacterium | reverse complement strand
TCAAGGCGAGGAAGAGGCGTTCGCTAATTTCTTGATTCGAGTATCCTTGCGCAATCAATTTCAGGATTTCCAGCTCGCGTTCGCTCAATGGCTCAATCATTGCAGATTCAGGCGCGCGGATTTTGCCCGCATCGTTCGCGAGAGATTGCGATATATCCGATGATCGCGCGAACGCAGCCAGAATCTTTTCTACGTAATCTTTCAGTTTATAGTCTTGGACGCGCGATGGCTCTTGTGCCCGCAAACTAAAATCCAAGAGCAACACGCGCATCGGTTCACCCTCGTCCACAAAGAGACGGATAAAACCGCTTGGGTCTGCCAATGCCAACGTATTACCCAGCAGCTCCACACTCTTGTCTCGCTCGTTATTGGAATACAGCGCGATGGCTTGCAAAACCATCACCTTGAGTTGCTCATCCGCCCAATGCTTGGCTTGAACAAATTCGCGCAATGGCTCAAGCGCCGCTAACGCGGCGGAGGCGTCACCCTGTGCCAAGTGAACGCGGGCTTGGCTCATGGGAAGATTGTACGTCCGCGCCAGCTGCGCGGCTGCCGCGATGTTGCCTTGATAAAGCAATACCGGCACTTGAGCCGCAGCAAGCTCCGGCATCCGCAGCACAAAGTTATGCTCCCGCGCGTCTTGTTCCGCGCGCGCCAGAATTGCCGACGCGCCAGCCGTGTCGCCTTGCGCCAGTTTCAAATGGGCGAGAAACACCTGACAAACAATGTGCCTGTCAATCACCCGGTCATACTGCCGCGCCAGTACGAGACTTTGTTCGCCGTGGTATTGTGCCGTATCCAAATCGTTCCATTCGTAAAAAATACGCGCCAGACCAAGATGCGCATCATAGCCGATGGACAATGCCGGCTCTCCGGCAAGCTGCAGCGCGCGCCGGTACGTTTCGACTGCCGCAGACAGTTCGTTTTCCACCTCTTGGATGGCGCCCAAGCCAGTCGTAGCCAAGAGCATGGAAAAGTTGCTTCCCGACGCTTGCGCGAGCGCTAGCGCTTCGGTCAAGGCGCGGCGGGCGGCGACGCGGTTGCCTTGAAAAAAATACGCAATGCCCTGTGCCCAAAAAGCATAGGTGCGAAAAGCGAAATTGTCGGGGCGCAGATATTCCAGCGCGCGCTGCGATTGCGCAAGGATGGTGTCAATTTGATAACGGGTCAGCGCCAGCGTCGCCCGCGCCGAGGCAATTTCCCCGACAAGGTTGCGTGTCTTGTCTGTCCACTCAAGGCCTTGCAGCGCGTTTTCCGCCGCATCAAGTTTTTCCTCGACGCCGGTTGTGATGCCAATAACCAACAAGAGCGAACCGGAGCGCACCCCCAGAACGGGGTGTGCGTCCAACGTGGCTTGAGGCAGCGTACTCAGCCAATCCAAAATCGTCCGCACCGCGCCCGGAAAATGAAAAGGCATCCGCCCGCTTTCCAGCAAGCGCTCGGCGCGTTCGACATCGTTGGCAGCCGCCGCGTGTTGAAACGCTTCAAACATCAAGTCATTCTTTTCGTACCATGCGCTGGCGTGTTGGTGGAATTCAGCCACGCCGCCGCCTTCCTCTGCTATCGAGGGAGCAAATTTCTGTTGCAGGCGCTGGCGCAACAGATCGGCAAAGAGACGGTGATAGCGATACCAATGCCGCTCGTTATCCAAAGGAAAGAGGAAAAGATTTGCGCGTTCGAGGTATGCCAGAGTTTCTTTGCCGGTCCCGGCGGGGGAACGCAAGACCGCATCGCACGATGGTCCACACAATCGGTCGAGGATCGAGGTGCACAGCAAAAAGCTTTGAATGTCTTCAGATTGTTGTTGCAGGACTTGTTCCAGCAAATAGTCCAGCACGAAACGATGGCTGCCGGTAAAGGATTGGATAAAACTTGCCGTGTCCGTCTGCCCGTGCATGGTGCGATTGGACGACATCGCTAGCGCTGCCAGCTGCAATCCGGCAACCCAACCTTCGGTGCGCATTTCCAATGCCGCGATATTTTGCGCCGAGAGATTCAGCCCCATTACGCGATTCAGAAATTCGGCAGCTTCGGCGAATGTAAAACGCAAGTCGGCGGCGCGCAGTTCAGTCAATTGGGCGCGCGCGCGCAATTGGGACAGCGGCAGCTGCGGGTCTTGACGCGTGGCGATGACGAGATGCATTTGCGGCGGCAGATGCTCCACCAGAAAAGTCAGCGCCTGGTCAATCTGTGCGCCATCCATCAGGTGATAGTCGTCCAAAACCAGAATGAAATGGTCGGGGATGGCGGCGATTTCATTGACCAAGACGGTCAGAATCGCTTCGGGCGGCGGCGGCTGTGGCGCTTGAAGCACTGCCAATACTCCTTCGCCAATCTGCGGCGCAATCCCCTCGGCTTTGCTCGGGGCAAGGGTTTGCAGCGCCGCGACGAGATATGCCAGAAAACGCGCCGGAGCGCTGTCGCCTTCGTCCAGCGAGAGCCATGCAATCGGCGCGCTCTGCAGGTTGCACCATTCACTGAGCAGCGTGGTTTTGCCAAAACCGGCGGGGGCAGAGATGAGCGTAAGCTTGCGGCGCAGCACCTCGTTCAGTTGCTCGCTCAAGCGCGGGCGAACGACAACTTTTTGGCGAGACTGCGGAATATAAAGTTTGGTTGCCAAAATTGGCGCGGACATGGGGCGATTATAAGGCACGCGCGTGACTCGTCAAAAAGTTTGCGTATCCGGCGCCACGCGCGATAGATGTTTCATTTGGTTGGAGCGAATTCCCGTTCCGTTTACGGTAGTATAGCCCCTTGTGGGCGTCGAACTCGGGATAAACGCGCACAAGGCGCTATACTACATCCCATCAACCAACATGGAATTCGCTCTAAAATGAAAAACGACCTGCGGGAAGTTGCAGGTCGTTTTTGTTGTGAAAGCATTACAGTGGCTTTACCAATTGCTTGGTACTCATGCGATTTGCTTTTCCGATTCGCGATTTGCGATACGCGATGCGCTCTCCGCTATCTGCAATTCGCCATCCGCTTCCGCCGCCCAGCGATGCAGCAATTCGTCCACGTCATTCAAATCAATCGGCTTGATGTCCGCGAGCGCTTTGACTTCTTGCGTCACCAATTTGATTTGCGCGTCGGAGAGTTCAAGCCCGAGTTGTTCTGCGCGGTCTTTGATGGCGTTCCAGCCCGTCAATTTGTGCGCGATGGAAATGTAACGCGTCATGCCAAAATCGCGCGGGTCGAGAATTTCGTACGTTTCGGGCTGGTTCAAAATCGCTTTGGCGTGAATGCCCGCTTTGTGCGTGAACGCCGTGACGCCCGTAATGTAATTGTTGAACGGAATCGAAACGCCGACCATTTCCGCGACGAGTTGGTCCACTTTGTGCAATCGTTTCAATTTGTATTTTCGTTTGGTCGCGGACTTGTTGTGCGTGTACATGCGTGCGACGAAACCGCCGAGCGGCGTGATGCCGTTGCGTTCGCCGATGCCCAACACGCTCGTATCAATGTGCGTCGCGCCGCCTTCGAGCGCCGCGAACGAATTGGCAATCGCGCAGCCCGTGTCATTGTGCCCGTGAAATTCAATGTCTGCGTTCGTCACGCGGCGCAAGCCGCTGACGAGTTGATACACGCGCATCGGCGTCGCCACGCCCACCGTATCCGCGATGCCCAAACGATTCACGACGCCCAATTTGTCTATGGCAAGATACACGCGAAACAAATCGCGTTCTTCGCTGCGAAACGAATCTTCGGTGCTGAAACGCAGCTCAATGTCGGGCGCTTGCGCGCGAATCCATGTCAGCGCGTCGCTCGCAATGTCAATGATCTCGTCAATGCTCTTGCCGTGTGAAAACTGGCGCAGCATCGAAGACGTGCCAATCACCACGTCGAGTCCGTCCACGCCCGTATCGAGCGCAATCGTCGCGTCGTCCTTGTGACAGCGAATGTGTGTGAGAATGCGCGCCTTGTATCCGCGCCGCGCGATGGTTTCACAATCGGCGCGACTCTGCGGCGACGCGAGCGGCGAAGTGAGTTCGAGATACTCGACGCCGAATTCATCGAGCGCGTCCGCGATTTTCAATTTGTCAGCCGTGGTGAAATTCGCGCCGACGAATTGTTCGCCTTCCCGCAGAGTGGATTCGATAATGTTGAATTTATCCAATGGCATGCTTCCTCCTCAACGCCCCCTGATAACTTGGCCCGCCAGGACCCACAAACCGACGAGCGCGCTGACGACCATGACGATTCCGGCAAAGAACATGTTTACGTCATAAGGCACACGCTCCAAAGTGGCCCAGTCCGCGAATGGATTTTTTCGATAGACCAACCAGAGATTGAACGCGCTGACTCCGGCAACCAGCAACCCAATCAGCAACGTGCCCAGCGCAATCACGACGAGCCACGGGCTTTGTTGCAACTTGATGCGTCGAAAGTGGGTTTGTTCGACGGCTTTGATAAAGAGGTCCGCGCGGTCCCATTGCCAACCTGTCAAGCGGCAAACGTCAAACACCAATTGTTCGCGGTCGGGGACCGCCGCCAATTTGTCAATGACAAACTGTGTGAGTTCCTCTTCACTCGGCGGCTTTGTCGGACTGGACATTTTCGAAAGTTTGCAAGACGCGTTCGATTTCGTCAATCGCCGCGTCGAGGTCCTCTTTTTCAATGACGAGCGGCGGCAGCAAGCGCAGTACATTCGGACCGGCGGGCAATGCCAGCACACCGCGTTCCATCAACGCTTGCAGCACCGGCGTCACTTTGATTTTCAATTCGACGCCGAGCAGCAAACCCGACCCGCGCACATCGCGAATCAAAGGCGACTCGATGCGTTTGAGTCGTCCCAACGCATATTCGCCCAATTCCGCCGCGCGTGCGGGCAACTGATGTTCGCGCAAATAATCTATCGTCGCGTTTGCCGCCGCGCAAACGAGCGGATTGCCGCCGAACGTCGAACCGTGCGTCTGCGGTTCCAATTTGCGAATGCGCTCGGAAATCAAAATCGCGCCCATCGGCAAACCGCCCGCGATGGATTTGGCGACGCTGATGAGGTCGGGGGCGATGTCGTAATGTTCCGCCGCGAACATTTTGCCCGTGCGTCCAAAGCCCGTTTGGATTTCGTCGAGAATCACGAGCGCGCCGCGTTCGTGCGCCAATTTTGTGATGCCCTCGATGAAGGCTTTCGAGCCGGGACGCACACCGCCTTCGCCCTGCACGATTTCGAGAATCACTGCCGCCGTATTTTTGTCAATCGCTTGCGCGGCTTTATCGAGATTGTCGTACGGAATGTGCTTGAAACCGGGGACGAGCGGCTCGAACGGTTCACGGTATTTCGGTTCCCACGTCGCCGACAGTGCGCCGAACGTGCGCCCGTGAAAGCCGCGCATCGTCGCCACAATTTCCTTGCGCCCGGTGTGATAACGCGCGAATTTGATCGCGCCTTCGTTCGCTTCCGCGCCCGAATTGCACAAGAACACGCGGTTGACGTTCGCTTGCGGCGGCGCGACGCGCACCAATTTTTCTTCGAGCATCGCGCGCTGGTCGTTGTAAAAAACTTCGGTCGCAACCATCAACCGCGCGGCTTGTTCCGCAATTGCCTGCACGACCGCGGGATTAGAATGCCCCACGTTCGCGCTGCCTTGCCCACCCACGCAGTCAATGTATGGTTTGCCGTCGCTGTCCCAGAGCCGCGCGCCTTGCCCGCGTACTATTGCCGCGGGACGCTTCGAGTACACGCCGCTCGTGTATTTGGATTCGGTTTCGATAATTTGTTGTGTGTGCATGGCAAATAGCCGATGGCAGATAGCCGATGGCAACATAGTTTTAGTTGGCTATCAGCCATTAGCCATTTGCCATCGGCTTGTGTATGTGTGATAGAATAGAATCAAGACGGAAGCTCGAAAGGGCATCCAGAAACGGAACGGTTCGACCGTTGCCCCCCCTTACTGACACGGTCGCCCTCTGCTGGCAACCTGTAACGCAAGTTGCAGGATAACCATATTGGCGGCTTTCCTACACAACGCGGTAGGATAGGCAAGGGGGTCCTTTTTATTCTATATAGGATAGGCAAGGGGGTCCTTTTTATTCTATAATCGTCCCCTTCCCCGCCAACGCGTTTTGAATCGGATGCTCCGCGCGCCCGTCGGCAAACACCACCTGCGCGACGCCCAAGTTCAACGCCTCGCTCGCACCCAATACTTTTTTCTTCATGCGCCCTTCCGCAAAATCAATGGACGCTTCCACTTTATTTTTGTCAATGTGCGTGATGAGCGACGACGCGTCGGGGAAATTCTTCATCAGCCCGACGACGTTCGTCAGAATAATCAATTTTTCCGCGTGCACCGCGCCCGCGATCATTGCCGCCGCGCGGTCGCCATCCACGTTCATCGCGTCGCCTTGATACGAAATCGCGAGCGGCGCAATCACGGGCAAATAGCTCCCCTCGAGCAGCGTCTGCAATAATTCCGCGTTCACTTTTTCGACGCGCCCCGTGTAATCGTCGCGCAAAATTCTCTGCTTTCCGCCTTCGATGATACGCACCGCGTCTTTGCGCGTTCCTTCCATCACGCGCCCGCTCACGCCGCTCAAACCAATCGCGTTCACGCCGCGCTTTTGCAATGCTTCGACGAGGAAGGTGTTGATTTTCCCGACAGCCGCCATCGTATAAATTTCCAACGTTTGACGGTCGGTATAGCGCCACGAAAATCCTTGCGGCGAGGTGACGTGTTTCGCGGGATAGCCCAACTTTTCGCCGAGTTCATTCGCTTCGTTGCCTGCGCCGTGAACCAAAATTATTTTATGTCCTGCTTGAAATAACTGCGCCGCGTCGTCCACCACATAATCCATGTTGATGCCGCGCGAGCCGCCGATTTTGATAGTAATCATTTTGATTTCTGATTTTTGATTGCTGATTGCTGATTGATTTGATTTCGTTTCGCTGTTTGCGAAGAGGCAGTCAGTATTGCAATAATTTCGTCGGACTCTTTCATCAGGTCTTGCATCCGCGCTTCTGGGAACATTCCGGCCTCGACAATCAATTCCATCCAGTATTGCGATTCATCTGCTTCTTCAATTGCAATACCGACTTTGGAGATGAAATCTGGGCGCGAGCGGGCGCGACAGGCAGAGCGATAGTTTGCGCCCACTGAAGTACCACACCGCAAAAGTTGGTTGGCAATAACATTGCCCGTCCGCGTATTCGGCAGCGCTTCCGTCGCACGAATGACGCGTAACGCGTATTGTTTTGTTCGTTGTTCGAGTTGTTGTTGGTTCATAGTCGAATCCTCCTTGTATGCTACGCGCGTTCACTACAATCATCAATCAGCAATCAACAATCAGCAATCCTAGAGCGAATTCCTGATTCGTTTGTGGGATGGTAGGGGCAATCCCTTGTGGTTGCCCAACTGGAATGGGCGAGGACAAGCCGTCGCCCCTACGCTGACACCACCAATCAATTCGGAATCCGCTCTAAATCGGATGAAGCCCTGGGAAATCGAGCGCGGTCTTTTCGTCGAATCCGCACATGACATTCATTGACTGAACGGCGCTTCCCGCAGCGCCTTTCATAAGATTGTCAATCGCGCAGATGGAAACGACGCGCCCGGTTTTTTCGTCGAGTTCAAAACCGACATCGGCGTAATTGGACCCCGCGAGAATTTTTGGTTCGGGCACGCGATAGACGCCCGTTTTGTCTTTGACGATGCGGATGAACGGTTCGTCGCGGAACGCGCTGCGGTACGCCTTCCACAAATCTTTTTCCGCGATTTTTGTGTTGACGAAAACGTGCGCCGCCGCGAGCGCGCCGCGCACCAAATCCACGGACGTGATGCTCAAATGCACATTGTTCAATTTCAATTCCTGCTCGACTTCGGCGGTATGGCGATGACGCGTCGGAGCGTAGGTGCGAATGACCGACGCGCGTTCGGGGTGATGCGAACCCGCGTTGGGCGAATTGCCGCCTTCGCTGGAACCGACTTTGATGTCCACGATAATCGGCTGCGCCTCGTCAATCAGTCCCGCCTTGAGCAAGGGCAGCAGCGCGAGGTTGGCGCACGTCGCGTTGCAGCCGACGCCGCTGATGTACGACGCGGTTTTCATTTCCGCGCGGTGCAGTTCGGGCAAACCGTACACGAATTTATCGAGCCACGCCGCGTCGGCATGTTCGCCGTACCACTCTTTGTATTTCGCCGCGTCGCGCAAACGAAAATCTGCCGACAAGTCCACAATTTTTGGCGCGAGCGACGCGTAGTGTTTGATGTTCTTTTGCGCCTCACCGTGCGGCAGCGCGAGAAACAACACATCGCACGGTTGCAATTCCGAACGTGCGGTGTATTGCAGCATCGTCTGCGCCCGCAAATTCGGATGCGTCTGATACACGTACTCGCCGACGTGCGACTCGGACGTGACTTGGAAAATTTGGACTTCAGGGTGTTTTATCAGCAAGCGAAGTAATTCGCCGCCCGTGTAACCGGAGCCGCCGACAATGGAAACGTTCAACATTTTTGATTTATGCTTTCTGATGTATGATTTTTTTGGATAGCGCTGTGAGTGTGATTTCGTTGTTTTTGATGTTGCGGTAAAGATTGCGACCAACTCGTTCGCTAATCATAAATCACAAATTCACCGCGCGAACGCTTTCGCCGCTTCTTCGGGCAGCGGCGCGGTCGCCAGCGGATTGATATCGTGTCTTCCGACCGCGAGCACATAGTCAATAATTTTGTTGGGAATGTCCACGCCCGTCGTCGCGATGCTGTTGCGAAATTCGATGGTGTAATTTACCTCGTTGATGAGAAAACCGCGCGCGGGGTCTTCCAACACATCCACGCCCGTAATGCCGCCGCCCACCGCGTTCGATGCCGCGACACAAATCGCGTTCAGTTCCGGTGTCACGGGGCAGTTGGTCGCTTCGCCGCCGCGCGCCGTGTTCGTAATCCAGTGCGACGCGTTGCGATAAATCGCCGCGATGGTTTCATTCCCGACGACGAACGCGCGAATGTCGCGTCCCGGCTTGTTGATATATTCCTGAATGTAAAAAATGGAATGATGGTACGAGCCGAGAATTTCTTTGTGCTCGAGAATCGCTTCGGCAGCGTCGCGGTCGTTGATCTTGCTGAGCAAACGTCCCCACGAACCAATCGCCGGTTTCAAAATCACGGGATAGCCCATTTCTTCAATCGTGCGGATTGCCGATTCGGGCGTAAATGCGACTTGCACCTTCGGCGAAGGAATGCCCGCGCGAAAGAGCGCGGACGATGTGACCAGTTTATTGCCGCACACATCCGCGACGTGCGCGGTGTTCACGGTGGGAATGCCCCAATCGTTCAAGATGCGCAAGGCGTACAACGCGCGCGAGTGATTGATGCAGCGTTCGAGCACGACATCGTACTTGAGCCACGGTTTCGGATTTTCCAAATCGAACGCAATATCGCGGTCGTCAATGCGGTCATAATCAATGCCGCGCGCGTCCAGCGTCTCGAACAAGATTTTTTCTTCGACGCGCGCGCGCGAGTACACTACTGCAATTTTCATGGTGCGGCTGGAGACTGGAGACTAGAGATTGGAGAGATGTTGTTCCAAAGAGTGAGGAATCTCCAGTCTCTAGTCTCTAGTCTTTTCATTCTCCCCAGTCTTCTTCTTCTTGCGGTGCGAGGTCGAGTTCCAACGGATTCTCGTTCACGACTTCGAGTTCCGCGCCGCAGTCGGGACAAACGATGATTTCGCCGCGCAGCGGTTTTTGCAGAGTAATTTCGGCTTCGCATTCGGGACAATTGGCGGACATACAAGACCTCCGAACCTCTCCCCTTACGCCCCTCTCCTAGTAGGAAGGGGGAAGGGGGTGAGGTAACAAAAAATCAGCCCCCGCCAAACCGTCATTGGTGAGGGCTGATGAAACTTTAAGCGTTCGTCGTGGCTTGCGCAGAGTCAGGTGAATCGGATTGCATCTTGGCACTCACGCGCTCGAAAAAAAGTGACCGCGTAGTAATACTGCATCGCGCGTGAATTGCCGCGTACTATAGCACTGTCAATATGGTGTGTCAATAATTTTGCACCTTGAAATTTTCAGGCGCGCACTGGTGCGTCGAGAAAATACGCGCCTCCGAAATCTATGGTGCGCGGTACGCGTGCGGTTCGTTCTCACGTGGTCGGTCAATTTTTTGCGAGCGCTTCGGTCAGGCGCATGACGGCTTGATTGAGCAAATGGTATTCGTGACCTTGCATGACGCTTGCCCATGGATACAACCGCTGTAGATTTTCGAGCGCGAGTTCGGCGGCATGTACATCCAGTTCGGGCGTCGCGAGAATTTGGGTGGTGGCTTGGTCCAGCTGCTGTAACGCAACGCGCCAGCGTCCGGGTTTCGACATTTCCGCGCCGGCGGCGCGGATGCGTGCTTCCAAGACAGCATTCATGGGCGGGATTATACGCGTGGGCTTGCGATTAAACAAGCAAGCAACAAAAAACGCGCG
Organism: Chloroflexota bacterium; assembly: GCA_016209205.1. Lineage (GTDB taxonomy): Bacteria > Chloroflexota > Anaerolineae > UBA4142 > SHND01 > SHND01. Next base: position 3,524 of record JACQWQ010000037.1, on the reverse strand, counting down.
CTGCCAGTTCGCCGCGCGCGTTCACAAAACCTGTGACAGCATATCACAAATGTCATTTCGAACGGAACGCAGTGGAGTGAGAAATCCTTCGGCTTCGCTCAGGACAGGTTCTCGGTTTTGCCGAGATTTCGCCGACGAACTGCGTCGGAGCATCCGCTGCTCATGACGTTGTTGCCCAAACCGAGATTTCTCACGCTGTTCGAAATGACAACGCCATGTCCCTAGACATCACGCCGCGCGTGATGGGCGTCTCGAAATGACAGTTTCCCAAATTGTGCTGTACTGTGTCCGGTCTCAAACTGCAAGCACAGAGTCTTGCGTGCCAAAGATGTTTGGCGTCAGCGCGTCCGCTTGCGGATCGTTCGCCCAGCGTTGTCCGTCGAGATAGTATTTATAGCGATATTGCTTGCCGCGCTCAAGGTTCACGGTGACGCTAAAGGTCCCGTCTTTTTTGCGTTTCATCGGCGTCGCCGCGGGGTCCCAATTGTTGAATTCGCCCACGACGACTGCCGCTTGGGCGTTCACATCGGCGCCAAGTTCAAACGTGACTTTGACCGTGCCCTTTTTTGTTTTGAGGTACGTTTTGTTCATGGTTCTGCTCCTTGCTCGATTGGGTCCGCTTGGCAAAAGGGGTTTGCGCCGCAAACCCTATCGAATGAATCGGTTGATGAAAACGCTTACCCCTTCGTAAGCAGAACTGGCGGGGGCGATTCTAGCCGAATTTGGCGCGGATGTAAAATTCGCGGCGCTTTTCAACCCGAAATGGAAAATTTCTTTGACAATGCCAGATGGATATGTTAAGATGCCAACGCTTTTTACGGGGAATCCTGTCAAAAGGCGCAGACTTATTTTTTTTCATCCCGTGATTCGTGTCGTACGTCAGTTCAAGAATGGAGTTTCGCACACTGCTTGCCGGTTCCGCCGAGCGATTTTTTCTACGCTGAACCGGGGCTCCCTTCACCTGCTCCCATGGATTTCACGGCGGTTTTATCGCTTGTCCACACTCCGTGAAGGGCATTCATCTTGAGCGCAAAGAGTGTGCCGCTGTGGTACACTTTTTTTTCATTGCGGACGCAGCGCGTTCGCCTAGTGCTCCGCTGATCCTGTCGTGTTGTCGGCTTTATGCCTTGGCGAGGAGGCGCCTATCATTCGCAGCACGCGTTTCGTGTTGCAACTCGCGCCGAGCACCGAGAGGATGGTAGGAGGTGGTATGTCAATCGAATTTATCTTTCGTATGATTGGCATGATCGTTTTTTCGATTCTCGGGGGGCAAATCGGCTTTTTGCTTAGTCCCGAACCCGGGAATGACTTTCGCTTTATTCTTGTTCTCATCCTTGCTGGCGCCGCGCTGGGGCTGTTGGTCACGCCATGGATCACCATTCGCCCATACCGCTGGTTTCGGCGGCAGGTGCGGCGCGTCCCCGCGCAGCAGCTGCTTGCCGCGACGATCGGCCTCATCATCGGCCTCATCATCGCCGCGCTCACCGCTTTTCCGCTCTCGCTCTTGCCCGAACCCTTTAGGAACATCCTGCCTTTTGTCTCGCTGATCCTCTTTGGATACGTCGGCGCGTGGGTCATGATCATGCGCGAGCGCGACATTTTCAATCTGTTTGGCGGGCGGCTGGCGCGCGAAGCCGCGCGCGGCAAAGCCGTCGGTTCCGATAATCTTTCCGAGCGCATTATTTTGCTCGACACGAGTGTGATCATTGACGGGCGCATCGCCGATGTTTCACGCACTGGCTTTCTCGACGGCGTGCTGACGATCCCGCGTTTTGTGTTGAACGAACTCCAGCACATTGCGGATTCGTCCGACGCGCTGCGGCGCAATCGCGGGCGGCGCGGTCTCGACATGCTCAATAAATTGCAAAAGGATTCCGTCGTGCCGATTCGCATCACCGATATGGACGTCGAAGACGTGCGCGAGGTGGACGACAAGCTCGTGCGCCTGGCAAAACAACTGCACGCGCCCGTGCTGACGAACGATTTCAACTTGAACAAGGTCGCGGAACTGCAAGGCGTGCGCGTGTTGAACGTCAACGAATTGGCGAACGCGCTGCGCGCAATTGTGCTGCCGGGCGAAAACATGCATGTCAAACTGGTGCAAGAAGGCAAAGAGCTGGGACAGGGCGTCGCGTATTTGGATGACGGCACGATGGTCGTCGTCGAAAACGGGAAAAAATTTATCGGCAGCAGCATTGACGTAACCGTAACGCGCATGTTGCAAACCAATCAGGGTAGAATGATTTTTGCTACGCCGTCGAACGGCAGGTGATGGGCAATGAGGACTGAGGACTGAGTGGCGGCAAATGACGCCGCGTTCAGTCCTCAGTCCTCAGCACTCAGCCCTTATGTCTCTTTATCTTTACAACACTCTTTCGCGTCAAAAAGAAGAATTTATTCCGCGCGTTCCGAATCACGTCGCGATGTACGTCTGTGGTCCCAATTTGTACGGTCCCGCGCACATTGGGCATGCGCTGTCGTACATTTTTTTCGATACGCTCAAACGCTATCTGAAATTTCGCGGTTATCAAGTCAAGCACGTCCAAAACTTTACAGATATTGAAGACCGCATCATCACAACGGCGCGCGATCAAAACACGACGATCGAAGCACTGGCGGAAAAATATATTCGACGCTTTTTGAATGAAATGGACGCGCTCAATATCCAGCGCGCGGACGTGTACCCACGCGCGACAGAAGCGATTCCCACCATCATCAAGATGACGCAGGGGCTGATTGAGAAGGGCATGGCGTATGAACTGGACGGCGATGTCTATTTTCGCGTGCGCGCCGATGAAGATTACGGCAAATTGACGCATCGCACCTTAGATGAAATGGAGGCGGGCGCACGCGTTGCCGTAGACGAACGCAAAGAAGACCCAATGGACTTTGCACTATGGAAAACCTCCAAGCCGGGTGAACCGGCATGGGACTCGCCTTGGGGACCCGGGCGTCCGGGCTGGCACATTGAATGCTCGGCGATGAATTTAGAGCAGCACGGCGAACAAATTGACTTGCACGGCGGCGGCTTTGATGTGATGTTTCCGCATCACGAGAACGAAATCGCGCAATCGGAATCGTACACGGGCAAACCATTTGCGCGGTATTGGGTACACAACGCGCTCTTGCACTTGCCGGGCGAAGAAAAAATGACGCGCCATCTCGGCGGCTTGGTCCATATTCCCGACGCGTTGGCGCGGCACAGCAGCGATGCGATTCGCGCGTTTATTCTCGGCACGCACTATCGCTCGCCGTTGGCGTGGACAGAAGAGGGTGTGGAGGCGGCGGAACGCGGTTTGGAGCGTTTGCGCGCGGCGGTGGCGGACCTACCCCCCAACCCCCTCCCTAAGAGGGAAGGGGAGACAGATTCCCCGCGCGAGCATCGCGGCGCGAATGACGCGCCCGTTGAAACCCTCCCTAAGAGGGAAGGGGAGACAGATTCCCCGCGCGAGCATCGCGGCGCGAATGACGCGCCCGTTGAAACCCTCCCTAAGAGGGAAGGGGAGACAGATTCCCCGCGCGAG
>JACQWQ010000036.1 GCA_016209205.1 Chloroflexota bacterium | reverse complement strand
GTCGCGGCTGAATTCCGCGAGCACGAATCCGGGCGACAGCCTTTCCTGCGCGAGATTGATTCGGAGAAGGCGCGGTTGGAACAGGAGGTGCGGTCACTTGGTGAGCAATTATCAGTAATCAGTGATCAGTCATCAGTCATCAGTGATCAGTGATCAGTGATCAGTGGACAGTGACAACTGATGACTGATGACTGATCACTGGTGACTGGTGACTGATGACTGGTGACTGATCACTGGTGACTGGTGACTGATGACTGATGACTGGTGACTGATAACTGGTGACTGGTGACTGATGACTGATGACTGGTGACTGATGACTGGTGACTGATGACTGGTGACTGGTGACTGGACACATGGCAGAGAACAAATTCGAACTCCGCGCGTATTGTTATCTTGACCGGATGCAGCCACAGTACGCGGCGTTTGTCGGCACGATCACGCAAGGCGATCTGCCGGTCGAAGGCATGGCATCCTTGTACATCGAAGTCGCGCCCGGCAACGATGTGTTTCGGCTCGTGGATATTGCGATCAAGTCCACCGACGCCAAGCCCGGCGCGCAAATCGTCGAACGTGAATTCGGTTTGTTCGAAGTGCACTCGCTCAAACAAGCCGAAGTGCTGGAAGCGGGACGCATCGTGCTGGAACGGTTAGACCTCAAGCCCGAGGACCGCATCAAGCCCACCGTCGCGTCGCTGCAAATGATTACGCACGTCAACACGTATCAAGTGCAGCTGCTGAATCGTTTTCGACGCGGTGCGATGTTGGTGGCAGGTGAAACATTGTTCATCATGGAAGTCGCGCCCGCGGCGTACATCAATCTTGCCGCGAACGAAGCGGAAAAATATGCCACCATCAAATTGATTCACGTTTCGTCGGTCGGGCGTTTCGGACGGATGTGGATGTCGGGCACCGAAGCGGAAATGATGGCGGCGCAGCGCGCGGCAGTCGCGGCGATTGAAAATTTGCAGGGGAAAGGGAAGTAGGCACGTAAACAAGTAAACAGGTAGACAGGCCGAGATATACATGTATTCCTGTATCCCTGTTTCCCTATTTACCCATTACCATTATGTCACGCACGTTTTATACCGAACGCGATATTGAAGACATGGCGAAACGCGGCGTCACCGAACTCGAGGTCAACGATTCGGTGTACATTACGGACCTGGCGCGCGAGACGATGGACAAATTGGGTATCAAGCGCAAGGTGTCCGGCGGCAGCCCCGCCTCGTCGAGCGTGCTCGCTTCGCCCGATGTGGCGAATTTGCACCAGCCAGCGCCTGCGTCGTCCGCGTCGCTTTCGCCGGATGAAAAACAACAAGTGATTGACAAAGTAAAAAGCGGCGTGATTGCGCGTCTTGGTCCCGGCGTGGACGCGAATGTGGTGGATCAGATTGTGCGGCGCGTGGTGGGAGCCCTATAGCAGATAGCCGATAGCAGATGGCGGAGAGAAATTCTGATTTGCCATTCGCTATCCGCCATCCGCCATCCGCCATGATTTTAGGACAGGTCGTCGGCAACGTCGTCGCTACCATCAAGGACGAACAGTTGGCGGGCGAAAAACTTTTGCTCGTGCAGTTGATGAATCGTAACCGCGTCAAGATCGGACGCCCCCAGGCGGCAATTGATGTGGTAGACGCGGGGCAGGGCGATTTTGTATTTCTCGTGCGCGCGCGGGAAGCCGCGTTGGCGACGTATCCCGTCGTCGGTCCGGTAGATTTGGCAATCGTCGGGATTGTCGAAACGGCGGACGCGTTGGAAACTATCGAGTTGGAATTGCCATTCGGCGAGAGTTATTACGCGTGAGGAATAATTATGGCAGTAGAAAATGTTTTGGTGCAGCATATCGAAAAAACGCCGGGTGTGGTGGGCGGTAAAGCGCGGATTGCGGGAACGCGGATTACCGTTCAGAATATCGCCATTTGGCACGAGCGGATGGGTATGGGTGCAGACGAAATTGCTACGGAATTTGATTTGTCGCTTGCAGATATTTATGCCGCCCTCGCGTATTATTTTGACCACCGCCAAGAAATTGACGATGCGATTCGCGCAGATGCAGAATTTATTCAAGCGCTCAAGCAGCGAACTCCTTCATTGCTGAAACGATAATGGCAATAAGATTTTACATGGACGTTCACGTCAAGAGCGCCGTGGCGCGTGGGTTGCGTCAGCGTGGCGTTGATGTATTGACAGCGCAGGAAGCGAATTTGCGTTTGGCGGAAGATGAGGAGCACATTGAATTCGCTTTGGGCGAAAAGCGCGTGATTTTCACAAATGACGCTGATTTTTTGCGCCTTCATGCAAAGGGTATCCACCACGCAGGAATTGTATATTGCCCTCAAACCGACTCGATTGGAGAAATGATTCAAGGATTGATGCTTGTGTATGAGTTGCTTGATGAACTACAAATGGAAAATCATGTCGAGTTTATTTAACGCGCTATGATCCTCGGTAAAGTTGTCGGCACGGTTGTTTCCACGATCAAGCATCCTGCATTTGCAGGGCGCAAACTTTTGTTGGTGCGCCCGCTACACCTCTCTGGCGAAAATCCCGAAGACGATTTTCTCGCGGTGGATGCGGCGCAAGCGGGCATTGGCGATACGGTGCTCGTGTGTCAAGAAGGCAATTCGACGCGTCAAGTGATCGGCATTCCGAACGCGCCCGTGCGCTCCTCGATTGTCGGGGTTATTGATTCGATTTCCCTGCAACCGTAGAACTTTTTTGTCTCTCGTCACCTGTCACCTTATCCCTTCCTATGTTTTCTTTTCCTCCCAATTTTCTCTGGGGCGCTGCCACCGCCGCGCAGCAAGTCGAAGGGCAAAATTTCAATAACGATTGGTGGGATTGGGAACAGGTCCCTGGGCATATTCACGGCGGGGACTCGTCCCGCGTTGCTTGCGATTGGTGGAACGGGCGATATCGCGAGGATTTTGACCGCGCCCAGTCGTTGGGACATAACGCGCATCGTTTATCGGTAGAGTGGAGCCGCATCGAGCCGAGCGAAGGAAAATGGGAGGACGCGGTAATTGCGCGTTATCGTGAAATGTTGATCGCGCTCCGGGAACGAAACATCGAGCCGTTTGTCACCCTCGTGCACTATACACACCCGCGTTGGTTTATGGCAAGGGGCGGTTGGCTTTCTGATGAATCGCCACGGCTCATGGAGCGCTATGCTGCGCACATGGTCGAAACGCTTGGTGATCTGTGCCATTTTTGGATGACGTTAAATGAGCCAAATCTGTACATGGTGTTGAACTATGTATGGAAGGGACGTCCGCCGGGGACAGGCAGTATCACGCAAGCAGTGCACGTCGCGCGGAATATGATGCTCGCGCATTACCGCGCCTATGCGGCAGTTCATCACGCCCAATCCGGCGCGCAAGTGTCACTCGCACATCAATGGCGTTGGATTTCACCCGCGAACCCACAATCTTTGCTTGACCGCGCCGTTGCCTGGCAAAGCAACTATTTAACAAATGAGATGTTTCTGCGCACACTAACCGACGGCAAAATGCCATTTCCTCTCGGACGCGGAGAAAAAATAGGCGACGGTAAAATGCCGCTCGATTATTTCGCGATCAACTATTATTTCGAAAATCGCGTGGCGTTTGATGTGACGCGACCGGGTTCCCTCTTTGCGCGTCAATTACCTTCCACGTGGCTCGATGGGACACCATACGCGAGTTTTGACGAAGCAGGTAATCTCAACCCCTCCGCGCTGTACGAGCTTCTCAAACGCTTGGCACGCTTTCAGTTACCGATTTACATTACCGAGAGTGGCACGTTCGAGATTGGCTACGACAATCAATCTCCGTATCTCATAGCACATTTGGAAGCGCTCCATCGAGCACAGCAAGATGGCGCGGATGTGCGCGGTTATTTTTGGTGGACGCTCACCGATAATTTCGAGTGGGATCAAGGATATTGGCTGCGCTTTGGTTTGTATCATCTGGATGTGGAATCGCAGGCTCGAACCAAGCGCCCCGTCGCGGATGTCTATGCGCGCATCATTCGCGAAAATGGCGTTGCGGATGAATTGGTGGAGCAGTTTAGAGGTTAGAAGTGGGAGGTTAGAAGTGGGAAGTTAGAAGTTAGAGGTCGGGTTCCAACCTCCAACTTCCAACTTCCAATTTCCAGTTTTATGGACGCGCGAAGTGAATATGCGCTGCGCGACGAAATCGTGCGCATCGGCAAATTGATGTGGGAAAAAAATTTCATCGCGGCAGGCGATGGGAATTTGAGCGTCCGGCTCGGCGCTGATCGTCTGTTGTGTACGCCGAGCGGATTGAGCAAAGGTTTTCTGAACGCAGAACAGCTCATCGTCATTGACCTGGAAGGCAACAAAGTCGGCGCGAATTTGGGCGCGGCGCGCGATTTGGTCCCATCGTCGGAAATCCGATTACACTTGGAATGTTATCGCCAACGCGCGGATATAAACGCGGTCGTGCACGCGCATCCGCCGTCCGCGATTTCCTGTACGCTCGTCGGGATTTCGCTCGCCAAATGCATTTTGCCTGAAGTGGTGTACGACCTCGGCACCATTCCCACGCTGCCCTATGCGACGCCGACCAGCATCGAAGGTCCCGAACGCATCCGCGAACTCATTCCAAGTTACGACGCGTTGATGCTGGAGCGTCACGGCTCGGTCACCGTCGGCAAGACGTTGTGGGATGCGTACATGCGGCTCGAACGGCTGGAACATTCCGCGCTGATTGCTTTACAGGCAAACACGGCGCAGCCCGTCACGCCGCTCACCGATGCGCAAATTCAAAAACTCGCGGGCATGCGCCGCAACGTTTTCGCTCAACGCGGGCGCGATGTGTGCGCGGAATGCAACGCGTGTATGGTGAGTGAGAAACACGTGGCGCGGCAAACTGCGTGATTCAAAATTCAAGGTTCAAAATTCGAAATTCAAAATTCAAAATTGAAGGCGCAGTCTTGAATTTCTAATTTTGAATTTCTAACTCATGTTACGCACTGTCATCCCTCAATTCCCTCAATTCTTCGGGACATGCCTTCGGGACAAGTTTTCGAGGAGCGGTTTTTGCGGTGTCGAGCCCTTCGTTCCTCAGGGTAAACTCAGCCGAGACAGAAATCTCGCTCTGCAAACACCGAGATTTCGCACGCGAACTCCGCGTGAGCAAAAACGGCTGCACAGGACTTGTCCTATCGAGCGGAGCGAGATATCTCACTCCGTTCGATAGGACAGTCCTGAGCCCATACAGCCCCTGCGGGCTGACCATCTCGAAATGACATTTACTGCGTAAGGTGAGTTTCTAATTTTGAATTTCTAATTTCCAACTTATGGTGGTCGGCGTCTGTACCGTTCAACTCGAAATTTTCAGCAACGACTCGCTGAAAGGCAAACGGCACGTGGTCAAGCCGATTCTCGCGCGGGTGCGCGACAACTTTAACGTATCCGCCGCCGAAGTGGACGACCTCGACGCCTGGCAGCGCGCGACGCTGGCATTTGCGTGCGTTTCCAACGACGCCAATTACGCGCACGGGCTGTTGGAAAAAGTTGTGGATTATATCGAACATAATCGTTTCGACGCCAACCTGCTCGATTATCAGATCGAGTTGCTTTGAAATTCCTCGTGTTATCGCACCTCGTTTCGTACAATTTGTCCGCGCTCGAGTTTGTTCGCCCGCAGCCCCTTTCGCGTTTTGAAACATTTTTTCTGCTCGCGGTGCACGCGCTTGGTTTGTTCGCGTTAGCGCAATTGACGCGCGTATCGCCGCTGTGGATTCTGCTCATCCTCGCCGTTTTTGTCGCGGCGCAATTCTTGCCCCACACGCGCGCCATCTTTACCCCCGCGCTGCTTGCCCCGTTTTGGTTTGTGTATGCCGCGATTGCATTACGTTTTGTCTTTATTCGTTTTGCGCGCGGCGACGTGCCCGGTTATTTTGAATACGCGCTGCCCGACGCGCGCGTGCTCTTGCATTTCGAAATGTTCGTCGCGGCGGCGTTGTGCTATGCGGGCTTGATTCTGTTCGCGCTGTGGTCCAACTCGCGCGCACGCGCCGTTGTGTGTGTCTCTGTCGTTGGCGTAATCGTCGCGCTCGCGTGGGCAAGCGCCGAATATTTCGGACATCGCACGTTTGGCGCAATAGGCAGCGACCCGTACGCGTACGTGCAGATGGGCGTTGACCTCATCACGCGCGGAAATCCAAGTCATCCGTTTCGCTTGTTGCCCTCCATTTCTTCCACCGCGCTTTCTTGGTTTCCCATCTTGCACGTCGGCTATCATTTGCCGTTCAACGCGCAAGGCGATGCGATTGCAGTTTGGTCGCCGGGCGGGGCGGTTGCGTTTGCTATCGCGTACGCGTTGGGCGGCGAAAGCGCGCTGTATCTGGTGAATCCGGTGTTTTCCATCGCGGGCGCGTTGGCTGCCGCGCTGCTCGCGTGGGAATTGACGCGGCGCGAAACGCGCACACAACGCATTGTCACCGCTTGCGTCGTTTGTGCGTTGATGCTCACGTCGTACGAAATTGTGAATTGGGCGGGTGTGACGATGGTGGACACGCAGGCGTTGATGTTTTCAACGCTGGCTATGTACTGCGCGCTGCGCGTGTATCGAACAGGTTCGTGGCAATGGGCATTGGCGATCGGCGTTGCGTGGGGCGTAGCGTACCAAGTGCGTCACACCCAGGTGGTGATTGCATTGGGATTTGTTCCGTTGTTGCTGCTTGCGCCGTTCCCCGCAAAAAAACGCGCGCGAAATATCGCGCTCGTTGGCGCTGCCGCGTTGACCGTCGCGTTGCCGGACTTGTGGTATCATCACGTCTACTTGGGCAGTTGGCTTACACCCGAGTCCGAAGAATTGGCGCTGTTTTCGCTCGGCGCGATGGCGCCGACGCTTCTGGCGATAGGGCAGCGCGCGCTGGTCGGCGCGGAATTTGGGTGGTTGAGCATTTTTGTTTCGGCCGGAATTGTTTTGTATGCGCGGCGCGCGCGCGTAGAAAATAGCGCGATGTTGTTGTGGCTCGCGGCGGCGTTGGCAATTCATTTACCGTACGCCGCGCTGCGTTTGCGCGACTTGATTCCCGAATTTCCGGTCCTCGCGTTTTACATCGCGTTCGGAATCGTCTCGGTCGTTCCTTTGTTGTGGGCGCGTCCATCAGCTTGGACAAAACTCACGGCAGCGTGCATCATTTTTCTCGCGTTGGAATTGAGTTTGGCGCGCGTGTGGAATACCTTGCCGCGCGTGTTGGAACCCGCGCCGATGCGTTTTGGGGCAATGACGCGCGCGCAGCGCGCGTCGTTCGACGAAATCGCGCGTGTGACGCCGGAAGATGCCGTCGTCGGCGCGTCACTCAATTCCGGCGCAATTGATTTGTACGCACACCGCGCCGCGTTTCGCCCCGCCGATTGGTCGAACCAAGAGCTGGAGACGTTTGTCGCAGTTACACAAGGCGAAAAACGCGCGATCTATTTGCTCGAAGACAATGGCTCGCTCGCGCCCGTGTTGAATGCGTTGCGCAACCCATATCGCCTCGAACGCGTGACGACCTTAGACGTGCCATTGTTCGGCGACGAAGCAGTAGAAAATCCGGGCGCGCTGTGGAAGATAGTGGAAATTAGAAATTAGAAATATGTCTCTCAAACCCATTCTCGCTATCGTCGGACGCCCGAATGTGGGCAAGTCCACTTTGTTTAACCGGCTCGTCGGCGAACGGATGGCAATCGTTTCCGAAATCGCGGGCACGACGCGCGACCGTTTATACGCGGACGGAGATTTTGCCGGGCGCGAATTTACCGTCGTGGATACGGGCGGCATTGTCGGTGAACGCGACGCGCCGCAACAGGACACCGCGGTCTTTTTTCGTTTGGCGCGTGCCCAAGCGGAACTTGCGATTAATGAAGCCGACGCGGTTTTGTTTTTGACCGATGTAGAAGAGGGCGTCATGCCGGGTGATTTTGAAATTGCCCAAATTCTGCGTCGTTCCGACAAACCCGTGTACCTCGCCGTGAACAAAGCCGATAATGAAAAACGCGCGGCGGAGGCGGTGGATTTTTATCAGTTGGGCTTGGGCGAACCGCACGCGATTTCTGCGTTGCACGGCACAGGCACCGGCGATCTACTCGAAGAAATCATTTCCAATTTTCCGCCCGTCGTCGCCGAAACGGAAAGCGAGATTCCACAGATCGCGATTGTCGGGCGTCCCAATGTCGGCAAATCGTCGTTGCTCAACGCGATTCTCGGGCAGGAACGCGCGATTGTGAGCGAAATTCCCGGCACGACGCGCGACGCGATTGACATGCAAGTGATGTGGCGCGACGCGCCGGTGACGTTGATTGATACGGCGGGCATTCGACGGCGCGGCAAAATTGAGCCGGGGATTGAAAAATTCAGTTCGCTGCGCGCGCTCAAAGCGATTCAGCGCGCGGATGTGGTGCTGTTGTTGTTGGACGCCGCGGATGGTCCGACAGCGCAGGACATGCACGTCGCGTCGTACGCGCTCGAAGAAAACAAAGGCATCGTCATTCTCGTCAACAAGTGGGACGCGGTAGAAAAAGAAACGAACACGATGCGTGAATACGAAACGCGCGTGCGCGCGGCATTCGATTTTATTCCGTACGCGCCCGTCTTGTTTTGTTCGGCCAAATATCGCCAGCGCATCCCGGCGATGATGGACACGGCGCTGCGGGTGCGCGCGGAATTACGCAGTCGGATTTCAACCGCCGACTTGAATGAGATTTTGCGCGAAGCGGTGGCGCAGCACGCGCCGCCGACGCACGGCCGACGTGTGCTGAAATTTTATTACGCGACGCAAGTGGGAATTATTCCGCCGACGTTTGTCTTTTTTGTGAATCACAAAGACATGGTGCATTTTTCGTACGAACGTTATTTGGAAAACAAGCTGCGCGAGAAATTCAAGCTTACGGGCGCGCCCATCAAAATGATTTTTCGCGCATTCTGAGATGGTCAGCCCACGGGGGCTGTATGGGCGGAGAACTGTCATATCGAGCGGAGCGAGATATCTCATGGAGCCTGCCACGCGGAGCCTGCCACGCTGCGCTCGCAGCCGTGGCTCGCAGCAGTGGTTCGATATGCCAAGTCCTGTGCAGCGGAGCGAAGAATGACAGCGTTAATCTAACTTGAACCAGGCCTAACCTTGATTCGACATTTCCCGCTGCACGACGGCCGTGCGCGTTTTGAGAAAACCCTGTATCCCGTCGAGCGTGTCTTTGCCTTGCTGCAAAATGCCGATCAGGGAATGGACGGGCGTCGAACCCGTGCCGATGGCGATGCCGGTGATAAGAATGTCCACGCGTTCGTTGACGTTGATGCCGAGCAGCGCAAACATTTGCAAGCCGACGACGGTCGCAACGATCAGCCCCAGGATCAGACTGGTCACGATCGAAATAACGCGTTTGGCATCGCGATATTGCGTCGTGGAAGTGAGCGTGGCGAGGCGCGCTTCGGCAAGTGCGACATCGTTTGCCGCGCGCTCGATCAATTGGTACAACGCATCTTGACTGGTGGGCAGCATGTCGGCAACGCGCAAGGTCGGGTCGCCTTCTTGTGCGAGCGCGGCGAGCCGTTCGCGTGCCGCTTTCAATTCGTCGTTTGCCCAGCGGAGCCATTCGCTGCGTCCCGCGAGAAACGCGACGAACGAACGAATGTAACTTTCGATCAAGTTCCACATCATCTCGATCATGCGCTCGATGCCGAGCGCGGCGACGGCGATGGGGGCGAGCACGGCGGCAAGGTCCACGCCGCGCGCGAGCGGTTGTGGAATTGTTTTGACGATGGGATAACTCAGCGCAAAGGCGATGGTTCCTGCAAAGATGCCGAGCAACACCGCGACGCCGCCATAGACCAAAAGACGCCCGCGCGTTTTGACCAGCTGTGTCTTGTCGGGCGCGGCAGGGGCGGGCGTGGGAACAGCAGGTGTCACCTCACCGGGTTGTGTGGACATGCGATCTCCTATCGTTGATGCGGCAACGTTTAATTTTTATTGGCGCTGATGCCGCGCCCGCGTTTCCACTGCGGGTCGGGCTTGGAAATTTCCTTGCCGCGCTCGACCTTCAATTTTTTGCGTTTCGGTTTCGCTTCGTCCGTTTCATCCAGACTCGCTTCGATTACGCCGCGCATGGCTTGGGCTTCGGGGTCGTCGCTGTCAGGATTCTCCAACGCGTCTTGCAGGCGGTCCATGATGCTGTTGAGAAACCCGAACGCGTGCGCGAGTTTTTGCTCGTCGCCCGATTCAAAATAATCGCCTTCGTCGTACACGCTCAGCCCCGGCATGTAATTATTTTGCAGCCAATGTAAAAATTCGCAGACGGCAATGTGGGTCTGCACTCCGGCAAAATGCGTTTTGGTAAACAGCGATTTGTTTTCCCAATACTCGCCGACGTCGTTCATCGCCATGTAATAGACCATTTCGCCCGCTTCGTTGAACGTGAGCCACACCGGTTCGGATTTGGGATGAACGGTGATGAGCAAGCCGCGCATTGTGTCGTCAATCGGAAACGACTGCGTGAATGATTCCACCTCCGTGCCTTCGACGCCCTCGATTTCGATGGTCGTTTCGCGCGTCTCGACGATGCGTTCGACGTGCCCGATGATGCGTTCATCCACTTCGAGCGCGTGCCAGCGTTGTTCCGCGCAATACAAACGCGCGGCGTCGAGCATTTCCGCGAAACGCGCGCGGTCGTCCAATTTGCCATTGTAGTGAATGGTGATGCCCATTTATCTCAATCCTTTCGCGCGTAAGAATTCGTCGAGCCACTGCGCGTCTTGCTCCGAAAGGGGCGGCGGCGGCGGCGGTTCGCGATAGTTGATGCTTTCTTGATACATGGAGAGGTCATAAATGGTTTCGACCGCGCGCTGCAAATCCAAAGCCGCGTCGGGGTCGGGGTGGTGCAGGGGAATGGGAATCGTCGGCAATTTGTCTTGCAATTGAATTGCCCAGACGCCAATGCGCGGGCGCAAATGCGCGCGGCTCAGATAGACATAATACGGCGCGTCGGGTAAAGGGTCCAAGACCGGCACGCGCTCGCCTACGCGCAGTAAATCAATTTCAATCAAATGGATATCTTGGCGCATAATGCCGCGCCGTTTTTCGCGATAGGTTTTATATGCCTCGTGTCCGTGCCGCTTGTTGACGCGCGACAAAATTTCGATGGAGGTTACCAATTCCGAATTCTGGTCGCGGATTTCGAGCGAAAAATCTTCAACCTCAACTTCGATTTCGATTCGATTTTCCAGAGGCGGTTCGGCAACGGCGGCATAAGCCGAAACACTCTCGCGAAGCGTCCGCATGACTGCGGCATCGGGATATGCCGAACGCGGCTTGCCAAGCTCGATCGTGTCGTACGTAGCGCGCGGCGTCAACCGCACAAAGTAGCGCGGGCGAATCTGCGGCGCAATCTGATGCTTGATTTCGGACGCGAGTTCGGCGTGAAAATCGCGCCATAAATCCACATCTTCAATGTACGGATCCATTCCCGGAAACGGTGAGGGCATTGTGTGCCTCCAATGTGCCCAACATAGACCAGGGTCCCGTCCAATAGATTTTCACATGGGCGAGTTGCCCTTTCCACTCGCGGGTATCGTCCTCAAAGAACACCAGTTTGTTGTTGCGCGTCCGCCCCTTCCAACGCGTTTTGTGTTTTTCTTCGACCAAGACCTCGACGGGTTGCCCCAAAAATTTCGCGTTGATTGCGCCGACGACCTCGCTCTGCAAATCGTCAATTGCAATGCGGCGGCGTTCTTTTTCCGCGTGCGGCACGTCGTCGGGGAAACGCGATGCGGAGGCGGTGTTCGGGCGCGGCGAATACATGGCGACGTGCGCGACGTCGAGTTTCAGTTCTTGGAGAAGGTCATGCGTGCCTTGAAATTGCTTTTCCGTCTCGCCCGGAAAGCCGACGATAATATCCGTGGCGATGCTCACATTCGGCACACGCGCGCGAATTTTCTCGATCAACGCGCGGTAATCGTCCACCGTGTAGCCGCGCTTCATCCGCCGCAACACCTCGTCATCGCCCGCTTGAATCGGGACTTCGATGTGCTCGCACACTTTCGGGAGTTCTGCTATCGTGTCGAGCAATTCGTCACTCAAGTAATTCGGATGTGACGTAAGAAAACGCAAGCGTTCCAGACCGTCAATGTCGTGAATGATACGCAGCAGGTCGGGCAGACGCGGCCCGTCGGGAATGTCATACCCGTAGCGATCAACAATTTGTCCGAGCAGCGTAATTTCCTCGACGCCTTGCGCGACGAGCGAACGCGCGTGCGCGGCGATCTCGCCGAGGGAGCGCGAACGTTCCGCGCCGCGGCGATAAGGTATCACGCAAAAGGTGCATACGTGATTGCAGCCGAAAATGATCGGCACATGCGCGCTGACGAGTTGGCCGCGTTCGTGGGCAGGCAGAATAAAATCAGCATCTTGGAGCGCGTACCGCGTTTCGGTCGCGTCGCGTTCGAGCCAATAATCCTCGCGTCCCGTTTCCGCTTGGACGCCGCGCTGCTGCAAAAGTTTTACGAGCGCGGATGGATCGGAGGGCGGGAGAAAGGTGTCTACGAATGGAAATTTTTCGCGCAGCGCTTTGGGTTCGCGCACGCCGACCAGGCAGCCCATGACGCCGAAAATCACGTCGGGATTTTTGGTTTTGAGCGGTTTCAACTGCATGAGTCGGCTGATTGCTTTGTCTTCGGGTCCTTGGCGTACGACGCACGTATTCAATACAACCACATCCGCCGCTTCGGCATCGGGCGTCGCGCACAAACCGAGTTTTTCCAATTCGGACGCGAGCCGCTGCGAGTCGGCAGTATTCATTTGACAACCATAAGTCGTGATATGATATTTCATGGGATAAACGTGAAACGTGTAGGGAGCGTTCGCTGCAACGTTCCCGTCAAACGTGAAACGTGAAACGACGCGTATTCTATGTCGAGTGTGAGGGACTGTCAAAGCAATTTGGCTGGTGATTGACCACAAATGTTAAAAGGCAGTGGCAATGCAAGCGCATTGCATACTGCCGTAGGGCGACGCGCAGTCCAACTGCGCTTGAACAAGATGTGGGTAATCACTAAAATTTGGGGCTGGATGAAACCAAATCAGGGTTTCGGGCGTCTATAAGGCATCTCTGCGGTATGCTTCACCAATTCTTGCTTTTCCCGGGACTTGCATTCGTCGCGCTTGCAGCGTTTGGATGCGCGCGCCCGGCAACAGGAGTGGAAATGAACGCGTTCGAAACCCCTCAGACCAGTATCCCCCAAATCGCGACCATTGTCGTCGGACCTGCTTCGACCAGTTTGCCGCTCACAGAAATCAGAACGAAAACGCCCGCGCCGACAGCTAGCGCGGGTGGTGAAATCAATATTCAAAATGCCGAAAGCGGCGTGATGCTGCGCGTCGGCGAACGCTTTTTGTTGAATTTAGGCGACCGCGATTGGAAAGTCCGCATCGGCGACGCAACGATTGTGGGTCTAGCCGAATCCGTGATGATTCCTCCAGACAGTCAAGGGTATTTCGAAGCGCTCAGGGCAGGTCAAACAAAATTGTATGCGACGAGCGATCCGCCATGCCGCCAAGCCAGCCCGCCGTGTATGATGCCTACGCTGTTTCTGGAGATTCCGGTGACGGTGCTGCCATAAAAAAATTATCGGGACGTTTTACGCAACGTCCCGATTTTTTATGCTTGCCGATTTTTCACTTTTGGGGCATTGCCTCTGCAAACGTGGCGTGCCGCGGATTCAGGGCGTCGTTTAGACCTTCGCCGAGCAAATTCACCGCCACCACCGTTGTCAACAGGGCGGTCCCCGGAAAGACCGACATCCACCATGCGGTTTGAAGGAACGGCTGCGCGTTGTTGAGCATATAGCCCCAACTCACGATGCTGCGGTCTCCCAAGCCCAAAAAACTCAAACCCGCCTCGACCAAGATCGCGGCGCCCACCAACAAGGAGGCGTTCACCAGCGCCGGCGGCAGCGCATTGGGAATCACATGCCGTCGGAGGATCGTATTTTCACGTACGCCAATCGCGCGTGCGGCGACGACGAATTCGCGTTCGCGCACCGACAACACTTGGGCGCGCAAGAGGCGCGCGGTCAACGTCCAAAACGTCAATGCCAGCACCAGAACGATATTCAAGACGCTGCCGCCAAAAAAAGCCGCGATCGTAATGGCGAGAAAAAATCGCGGCAGCACCTGGAACACCTCGGTAAAGCGCATCAGGGCATCGTCCACCCAACCGCCGACGAATCCGGCCAGTCCTCCAATCCCAATTCCGATCAACGTCGCCAGAAATGCGACACTCAAGCCCACGACCAATGTCACGCGCGCCCCATGAACCACTTGCGCGAACACACTGCGTCCCAAGTCGTCGGTGCCAAACCAATACACGGATGATGGCGGCTGCAACGCCGCGCCGACGCTTGTGAACGGATCGTCCGGTGCGAGCTCGTTCGCGGAAAGCGCGATGAAAACAATCACGAGGGTGACGCTCAAACCTACCAGCGTGGTCGGTTGCTGGCGAAAACGCGTCCACCAGCGCGGGACGCGCCAAGTGATTGCCTTGCGCGGCGCTGTCTCGTGAAATGTTTGGGAAAGCGTGACTTGGGACATGCGATATACCACTCTAGGTAAATTTCACGCGTGGATCGAGAAAGGTATAAATCACATCGGTCACGAGATTGGCGAAAATCACACACAGCGAGACAGATAAGAAAATTCCCATGAGCAGCGGATAATCGCGATTGAGCGTTGCATCGTACAGCAAACGTCCCAACCCGGGCCACGCAAAAATAATCTCGACGAGCACCGCGCCCATGAACAACATACCAATCTGCAAGCCAACCGTTGTCACGACGGGTAGCAGCGCATTGCGAAAGGCGTGGCGCTGCTGCACTTGGTTTTCGGCCAAGCCCTTGGCGCGCGCGGTCCGAACATAATCTTCACCTTGTTCTTGCCGTATGCCTGTGCGTGTCAAGCGTGTGACCAAGGCGAGGTGCAAGAGCGTCAAGGTGAGCATCGGCAAAAAAAGATGATGCAGAATATCCAGTACGAGCGGTGCGCCTTGATACGCCGCGCGCAGGTCCACCATGCCTTGAATCGGAAACCAACCGAGCCGCACGGCGAATACGAGCACGAGCAATTGCGCCAACCAGAACGCCGGCATCCCGTATCCGATCAGTGTCCCCACAGAAATGACGTGATCCACCGACGAATTCGCGCGCCGCGCCGCGACTGCGCCGAGCCACAGTCCGATGCTGATGGACAAGACGAGCGAACTGCCCATCAACAGCAGCGTCGGCGGAACACGCGCCCCGATGACCTCAAACACGGGGCGCGTGTACGCGAACGAGTACCCGAACTGCCCCTGCGCGGCATTCCATAAGTACAAAACGAATTGGTTCACGATGGGCTGATCGAGTCCGTATTTTGCGCGCATCGCGGCATAGTACGCCGCATCGCCCGAATCTCCCGCGAGCAAATAAATCGGATCGCCGGGCGCGAGATGTATCAGGACAAAATTCACGGCGAGGATGCCAAGCAAGATGGGTAGGACTTGGGCAAGGCGCCGGAACATGTAACGGGTGAGCGAAGGCGACATGAGAGCACGAACGCAAGGGCCCTGGAGCTTATTTCGGATTATCCGTCCACGCGTATTCAGCGAAATGTCCGGTCCAATTCTGAAAGTCATGGAACTCGGAACGATGGGCGCGCGTGCCTTCGGTTTCGATGAACCAGAGATACGGCAAGTCCTTTGTCAAGATGTCTTGAATTTCCAGATAGGACGGCGCGCGCTGTTCATTCCCGATGGTCAATGCGCCTTTGTCGAACAATTCGTCAATCCGGGGATTCTTGTACGCCGCGCCGTTCGAGAACGGGATGGGCTTGATGTTGCGCGAATCGTACACGCGGCGCACGCCGATTTCGGGGTCGGGACCATTGCAGAACGAGACGATGGCGAGATCGAAATCGCGTTTTACAAAGACGCGGTCTGTCGCCGCGTTAAAGTCCATCGGCGCGTCTTGTACCTGAATGCCAACTGCGCCCAATTGCTCGCGAATGAGTTCACCGTACTTGTTGAATGTGGTCGGATGCGGAAAGACGAGTTTCAGCCGTGCGCCATCGGCGCCCGGCTTGACGCCTGCCTGATCGAGCAGTTGTTTCGCCTTTTCGACGTCGAAATCATATTTCGTCACGTTCGGGTTGTAGAACCACGACATTCTGCTGCTTATGGGACCCGTTGCAACTTTGCCGAAACCGAAATGGATTTGGTTCTGGATCCGCTGCCTGTCAATCGCGTGATTGATGGCTTGACGCACTTGTACTTTATCGAGCGGCGGATGCTCCAGATTGAAGGCAAAGGTATTGATGCAGAACGAACCGCCGGGCGAGGCAGCGGCTTTCGCCGTCGTAATACCGGGTGAACCTTGCAGCGTTTTCATCTGCGATTCATTCGTCGCCCACGAGTAATCCACTTCACCTTTTTGTAAAGCTTGCAGTGCGGCGTTCGCATCGGGAATCACCTTAAAAATCACCTTGTCGAGGCGCGGCATTCCCTTTTTAAAGTAGGTTGCATTTTTCTCTAGCGTCACGTGGTCGCCCTTGGCATATTCGACGAATTTGAACGGACCGGTGCCGACTGGTTTCAAATTCGCGTCGGCCTTTTGTGGGTCGGTCCCTTGGTAGATATGCTGGGGCAGGATTGGCGCTTCGGTCACGTCCAATCGCTGCAAGAGTGGACCGTACGGCACTTGAAAATGAAACACGACCGTGTTGGCGTCGGGGGTCTCAATTTTGTCGAGCACCGGCGTCAAACCTGCTGCGGTGCGCGAATGAAATTTCAGCAGGATATTCTCAAAGCTGAACTTGACATCCGCCGACGTAAACGGCGTGCCGTCGTGCCACATGATGCCCGGGTGCAGATGAAATGTGTACGTTTTCCCGTCATTCGACACTTGCCATTCGTCGGCGAGATCGGGAATGGGCTGCAAGTTTTCATCGAGACCGACGAGGCCATTGAACATTGAATCGGCGACGACGTGTGTGGTGAATCCGGTCGTAATGCTGGGATTGAAATGACCGGGGTCGCTCGTGATCGCGACGAGGAGTGTGCCGCCTTCTTTGGACGGCACCGCCGCTTCCGTCGCGGGCGCGGTCGTCGGCTGGGTGGATATAGTGACGACGGCAGGTTGTGTTGCCGCGGGCAGTTGGGTTGTTGCCGGAGGCGCGGACGTGCAGCCAAGCATTGAAAATGCTGTGGCGAGCAAAGCAAGCAGAACGAACGTATGTTTCATATCTCCCCTCCAATGAAAATGTGACGGGTGATGCGTGGCAGCGAGGCATCATCACGCATAGCGTTTGAGATACGCGGGGCGCGTGGTGATGCCTCGGGTTGCGAGAAATTCCCCGCATCACTTGTCACCCGATTGCGGATGCGCCGCTCGATTCATTAGATCGCTGATACGCGTTTCGAAAAAATGAAACTTGTCAATCGCAATCCGGAAAGCGTGTTTTTCTTTTTTTGGGAGTTAATTCTTTTTCCCCCATGAGAGAGGGCAATGACGGGGCGACCAGAGACCCAGAAAGCTTAACGCGTGACCGTGTCGGTGTCGGTGTGTCGGGGCTGCTGTGCAGGGGCGAGTTCAAATTGCTTTTCAAATCGTGTCACAACTTGCTCTAATGTTTTCACCGTCGCGGCATTTGGATCATAGTCGTACAGCGCCGCGCCGCGCCGGTCGGCTTGGCGCGCGGCTTCGTCAAAAGGAATCATCGCCGCGAGTTCGATTCCGATTTCACCGGAAAACTTTTCCAACTCATTTTCCTCGGCAGCGTCGCGTACTTTGTTGCCGACCAGCCCAACGCGGGTAACGCCAAGCTCTTGCGCGAGGAAAAATGTTTTACGCGCGGTGGCGAGCGCCTTGCGATCCATTTCCGTGACGATTAGCAATTGATCTACATGGCGCAAAGTACCGCCTGCGCGCGATAGATGTTCCAGACCGGCTTCCATGTCTGTAATTGTTACCTGGTGGCGCGAGCTGACCAGCTCGGCAATCAAGCCACGTACAGTGGCGTGATTCCCTCAGGTTCAGCCGCTGGCAGCATGTTCGATTTTTGCGCCGAGGACGAGCGAGATATTCTGCGGGCCTTTGACGCCATACCTCGCAAGAATCTCGTCCACCGAGTACGTCAGCTCACTATCTTTGGCAAAGGCGCGGCGGGGCATGGGCTGCATCGTGTCGGCGACCTCTGGCGGAAAACCGAGCGCGAGCGCCAGATTGGGATTCGGGTCGCCGTCAATCGCCAGCACATCGTACCCCCGCGCCGCAAAAATCCGCGCCAGTGTAGCCGATGTCGTGGTCTTGCCCACACCACCTTTGCCGGAAATCCCGATCTTCATACTGCGCTCCTTATTAGATTGCTAATTCCAGTGGAGAGAAAAAAAGCCCGTTTTGGGGGAACTGCATATTGGATGTTACGTTCAGCGAGGAGTCGTTGGGCTACGGCTCCGATTATATTCATGCTGACTTGCTGCGTCAATCAGTTCAGGCAGGTGATGGGTGTGCGTCATATTTTTGGGTTGGTCACTTTCCCAACGTGCGCGGCAATCTATTGGATTGCAGCACGTCTTTGTGTTTTCGTTGGCGCGAATTCTATTCGCTCGATCCTGTCGCCCAAAATTGTGACGCACACCCGCAGGTGATTACCCACATCTTGTTCAAGCGCAGTTGGACTGCGCGCTGGCGGTAGTACAACTACCTTTTAACCATTATTGGGCAATCCCCAAGTTTAGGCGGCTGATTACTCACAAATGTTAGAAGGGTGCAACTCTGAAACTGTGCACCGAAAATAACTTAAAATCGAGGCTTTTTGTGCAATGTGCGCCTCGTCACGGCAAACGTGCGTCAGTTCAGGATGAAGCAGTCCCATTTCCAATTAGATTTCGAGTATCAGAACACTTGTGCTCACAATTTCGGAGTTGCACCCATGTTAGAAGGCAGTTGCACTGCCGTAGTTTTGCAAACTACGGTGGCAGAAATCGTTGGTTCTGGAGTTGTACTCCAGAACCTCTGTGTTTCGGAGTTAAACTCCGCTGGTTGCGGGCGCAGGAGTACAACTCCTGCGCCAACGGTCTTCGCCTGCGCCAACGGTCTTCGGCTGCGCCAACGGTCTTCGGCTGCGCCAACGGTCTTCGGCTGCGCCAACGGTCCGGTCTTCGGCTGCGCCAACGGTCTTCGGCTGCGCCAACGGTCTTCGGCTGCGCCAACGGTCTTCGGCTGCGCCAACGGTCTTCGGCTGCGCCAACGGTCTTTTCCTGCGTCAACATCCCGGCGAATCTATCCTTTTGGTGTAACACGCAGCCGCGTGAGCGCAGCGACCGGCGGTGCAAACGGAATCTGTGCAATGTCACTGTACTTGCGCAGCAGATGATAGGTCAGCAGCAATTGAGTGAGTGCGAGCGGATGGCTGTGCCGTACCTCGGTGCGGTCCTGATAGTCACCGAATTGGTCTTGGTGCACAGGGCGCAAATCGGGTAGATGCTGCCAGATTGCATCTTCCAACCGTACGGCGTGCTCGGTGCTCACCTGTCCGTTAATTTCGAGCAAGTCCACCGGACGCCCTTTGTCGCGATTTAGCTCCAGGCGGATGCCGGAATTCGGGCTGCCTGCGCCGTTGAACAGGTAACTCAAATCGGGATGCGGAATAGTCGGACGCAAGACGAGCTGCACATTGAGGTTGGGTCCGGCTTGGTCCGGCGCGACGCCCTGTGCGGGATAAAAACGTACAACGATGTCGGCGTATTCACGCTGCGGGCGGATATAGTTGCGCGAGTCCGCCTCACGTCTCTCCAATTCTACCAGGACCTGTTCCGGTGTGTAACCACGCTTGCTGCAATCACGCCGGATCTTCCATGCGCGGCGCAATTCTTCAGGCGGATCGAGATACACCTTGACGTCGCAAAATTGGCGCAAGACTTCGGTGTGAAAGCCAAGCAGCCCTTCGACGATGACGAATTCGCGCGGTTCAACATATTCGGGTCGTACGAGTGTCCCGTCGGAATGGTCATACACGGGCTTGAGCATCGGTTGACCATAATGTACCCGCTCCATGTGCAGTTCCAGAATGTCGAGATAATTGCAGTCGGGATGGAGTGGAGAGATGCGTAGGTGCGCGCGTTCGACGCGGTCGTATCTATGATAGTCGTCGGTGCACATGTGCGTGACCCGTTCGGGACCGAGCAAATTCGTCAAACCCTGCGTCAGTGTGCTCTTGCCCGCCGCGCTGTCTCCCACAATGCCGAGGATGATTGGACGTGGTTTTCGCATGATGCCCCTTCATTTTGCAACTTCAAAATGCACGTCCGACCACAGCTCCATTGCTTCGCGCAATTCGGAACAATTGCGCGCGGCGTGCTCCAAGGTTTGTCCTGACGCAATCGCTTCGGTGGCGACGCGATTCGCGCGTGCGCCCGCGCGACTGCCGCGCGGGTGCCCGTGCGTCCCACCACCAAAAAGCCAAAAGGCGTCGTTCCCGTAAATTTTGTACAGGTCGGGAATGTGATTCACATGAATACCGCCCGATGCCACGGGCCAGGTGCTTTTTAGCCCGGCGAAATCTTGATCGAAATACAATCCGTGTTCGGGATTTGCCGCGCTTTGCCGCTCGCGCAAAAGGTCAATGATCCCGAGCGTTTCCTTCCACGAACCCTCGAGTTTGCCCACGACGGTGCCCGTGTGTAAATGATCGCCCCCAGCAAGGCGCAGCCATTTGGCAATGACGCGCATGTGAATGCCGTGATTCTTTTGACGTGTAAAAACGGCGTGCATCGCGCGGTGACAGTGGACGATCAGGCGCAGTTCACCCGCACGTTTGAAAACGTCCGCCGACGCGGCAAACCCCGCCGTGAGAAAATCTAGCATACACATCCGGCTCCCCAATTCCGCGACGTATTCAAGCCGGCGCAAACTTTCCTCCGTCGAACCCGCTGTGATATTGTGCCAATGGCCCTTGAACTCGCCCGTCTGTGCCATCGCGCTTTCCACTGCTTCTTGCGCATACATGAAGCGGTCGCGCCAGCGGCTGAACGGTTGGCTGTTCATGTTCTCGTCGTCCTTGGTCGTGTCCAGTCCGCCGACAAGACATTCATAGATGATGGTCGAGTACGCTTTTGGCGCCAGTCCCAATTTGGGCTTGACGGTCCCGCCGAGCAGCGGACGTTCCCACTTGTTCGCCCAAACGCGTTCATCGTAAATGCCGATGTTCGGACCGGGATAGGTCTTGACCAGCGCGACCGGGAGGCGCATGTCTTCGAGCCGCAGCGCGCTCACGGCTTTGAAACCAAAGACATTGCCGACGATAGAGGACATGATGTTGACGATGCTGTTTTCTTCGAACAGATCCATCGGGTAGGCGATGTAGGCGATGTCATCCTCGATGCGATAGACTTTGGCTTTGTAAAAACCAAGGTCGGTGAGTTGATTCGACCACACTTCGGTCCACGTGCCGGTGGAGGATTCGGCGGCGACGGCAGCCGACGCTTCGATCATGTCCACGCCAGATTTAGGTTCGATGCGAAACGCGCACAGCAAATCCGTGTCGAGCGGGACGTAATCGGGCACGTAATAATTCGCCGCGTACGGCTGGACCCCGGCAATGTACTTGGGACTCAATTCTGCCGTAGGCGGCGCTGTCTCGAGAGTAGGTAATGCAATCGCAGAATTCATAGACTAGCGGCTCCTTGTCTTGCTGCATTCAGCGGCGTTGTCCCGTGCTTGTAACGAACGCGCCAAAGCAATTTGCGCCAGTCTAACGCGGACGCGGCCGCAGGGAAAGGGGCAAAAGCACAGAATTGCCCCGCGCGTGCGAACGGTTTCGCTTTGGCTGAAATAGCAAAACGGACAGGTCTAGACCTGTCCGTTTGGAGAGGTATCTCCCCTCGCCTTTTAGGCGAGGGGTCGGGGGTGAGGCATCTCCCCTCGCCTTTTGGGAGAGGGTCCGGGGGAGAGGCATCTCCCCTCGCCTTTTAGGAGAGGGTCCGGGTGAGAGGCATCTCCCCTCGCCTTTTAGGAGAGGGTCCGGGTGAGAGGCATCTCCCCTCGCCTTTTAGGAGAGGGTTCGGGTGAGAGGCATCTCCCCTCGCCTTTTAGGAGAGGGTCC
>JACQWQ010000213.1 GCA_016209205.1 Chloroflexota bacterium | reverse complement strand
CTGCCGTTCCGTTTCCGCGACGACGAGCGCGACCTTGTCGCCAATCCAGCGCACGATGCTTTGCGCGTCGCGCGGCAAGAGCGTTCCATCCGCCAGCGCGTCGGGTCCGCACAACACGGGATTATCGTTAATGCCCAAGCCGTACTCATTCACCGGCACATCTTTCGCCGTAAAAATCGCGACGACGCCCGGCGCGGCTAATGCTTTTGTCGTATCAATGTTCGTAATCCGCGCGTGCGGACGATTGGCAAACAACACTTTCATCCACACCTGCCCCGGCATGTCAATGTCGCCGGGATATTTTGCTTCGCCCGTCACTTTGGCGCGCGCGTCGACGCGCGGGAGGGATTGTCCGAGAATGGTCATTTGAAGCGACCCTTTCTGGGTGTTATAATTCGCATGAAATGAAAGGAGTAAAGATGGAAGCGATTCAAATTGAATTAACGTTCAAGCAGTTACTCGCCGCCGTTCAAAAATTATCGCGCGAACAAAAGGTCAAACTATGGGAATTGCTGGATGCCGAATTGACTGGACGCGAGCTAGAGCGCGAGTTTGACCAGGCGCTGCAATCCACTTGGGACGCGAATCAGGGAGTGACCGAAGATGAAGCTATGGCAGATGCTCTCCAAGCTATTCGCGAATATCGCGCGGAACAAGCCGCGCGCGGTTCTTGATACGAATACCTTGGTTAGCGCAACCCTGGTCGAACAAGGATTCTCCGCCCAAATTTTGCGCGCCTTTCGCCAAAATCAAATTCGGCTAGTGATTTCCCCTTACATCATTGGAGAATATACGCGCGTCGTTCGTCGTCCGCACATCGCCAAGAAATATGACCAAGTTGAAGAAAACGCGGATGCAGTCGTTCATCTCTTGAATCACCGTGCGCTTGTAGTTCAAGCCAAAACGGTTGAACGCGTCGTTCCCGATGATGCCAAAGACGACGCCATTCTTGCTTGCGCCAAAGAAGGCAAAGCGCAATACATCGTTTCTGGCGACGAACATCTCTTGAAACTCCGCACCTATCGCGGCATCAAAATCCTCACGCCGCGCGAGTTTGTGGAGCAAGTGCTTCAGACGAAATAATTTCCTCAGCTGTATCGTAAAGCGAATCGGATTCTGCGTATCCTGCGAAAAATTCTTTGGCAGTCAAAAATGCCCATTGTTTTTGCTCGTACGAATCTTCCGGCTCGCGCACGAGAAGAATCACGCGCACGACCTCGCCGTGTGGAAGGAGTTCGCTCAATAGCGAGGGAAGCTCAAGAGTTCCTTCTGCGGAAACTCGAATCGGAAATTCGTATGCTTTCATTTCACTCCTCATTTCTGTTTTTGCGCGTACTTCGAGAGAACATCGCGAAGGGCGAAGTAGGCGGGCTTGGGATTAAAATTTTCATCAAACGGCGAAGCTTCTGCGTCTGATCCAACGACATATTTCGATGAAATGTCAGAAAACCCGAAAATGGTGAAACTTTTGCATACCTTCGATTGCAAACAAGCATCGAGCATGTCAGCATATATTTGCGCTTGGACTTGCTGTTTGTCGGGTTCTGCCACATGAAGTTTTGAAGTGTTCACCAAAGCTTCCGTAATGTACACTTGCACACCTGCTTCCCCAAAATGTTCAAAGGTGGTTTTCAATTGCTCTTTCGTTGGAGGATTTGCGGCATCGACGTACAACTGTATCCCCACTCCATCGAGCAAGGGGTGAATTTTACCGTCAATCTGTACGCTCCTGTTATTTAACCGTTGCACAGTTTGGTAATCGTAGTTGGTTCGTTGGCTGCCCCAGACATAATTGGCAGTATCGTTTAGGATCAAAACTGCATTCGGGTCTGCCTTGCGCGCTGCTTCAAATGCCAAGTCAATATATTGCTCCCCGATTCTGTCGAACCAGAAATCTACACCTTGGTTGTACGGATACGGTTCATTGACAACGACATAGGTAGAAATCTTCCCATTGTAATGAGTCATAACAGTCTTGATATGATCCTGCATGATGTTGATGAGCTCATCGCGCGAAAAATTCCCTTGCATCAACCAATCCGGCAAATATGTTCTGTTAGGATCATAATACGGACCCCACACAAGCATTCCGCCCAGAATTGTCATCTTGTTTGCTTGTGCAAATTTGACCAGACGGTCTGCCTTGGCAAAAATAAACGTATTTTTGTCTGGGCGGATAAACTTGTTTGGTAAGGCGGTGCCTCCCCAGTTCAACTCCCCACCGATCATTAGTTCGTTGAACTCGTCGGACGCGATTGCCGCATATTTTTTAGAGATCCGAGTGTCAATCAGCCCTTCCCAGATAATTTGAGAACCGATTTTGAAGCCAATTTTATCCGCCAAGCTGCGCAACGTTACTGGTCGCGGCGTCGCCGTCTTTGTCGGCAGCGGCGTATTCGTCGGCGTGCGCGTGAGCGTGACAGTCGCGGTATTTGTGGCTGTGTTTGTCGCGGTCGCCGTTTGCATCCTCGTGCTAGTTGCCGTGGCGGTTTCCGTCGGCGCAGTCGTTGGCGTTGGCGCATCTGTCGCTGTCGGCGCGACTTGAGCAACACTTGTAGCTGTCGCGCTCGCGGTTGGCGTCGCGGTCGGTGCGGGCGCGCAGGCAGACAAAAAGCACACTACAATGATGGCAAGAATTTTCGACTTCATCTCGTTTGCCCCTGAATCTATTGAAACATATAATCAACGCCCGTGAGGAGGTTGCTATGAAAACTGTAATTGTCCACCGTTATCGTGTCGTATTCGAGCATGAGTCGGATGGCGGATATTCGGTCCATTGCCCATCGCTGAAAGGATGCCATTCCCAGGGTGACACCTACGAAGAGGCATTAGAGAGTATCCGCGAAGCGATTCTTGGCTGGCTTGAAGTGGCTCGCGATTATGGCGACCCAATTCCGCCAAGCGACGTTCTCGATGAGACATTGGTCGAGGTCGCGGCGTGAGCAAAATGCTCTCTGCTTCTTCTCTCCCACTCTCTATCTCTCCATCTCTCCATCACCCCTTCACCCCCGCGTCCTCTATCGCCTCAATCAGCTTGTAGTATCCGGTACAACGACACAGATTCCCACTAATCGCCTGCTCCACCTCCGCTTTCGTCGGCTGTGGATTTTCCTCCAACAATTTCGCGCCGCTCATCACGAATCCGGGAATGCAATAGCCGCATTGAGCCGCGCCGTGTTCGATGAATTTTTGTTGGACGCGATGTAGGGGCGCACCCTTGTGGTCGCCCTGAGCCGTGTGGTCGCCCACCCCGGAGGGCGAGGACAAGCCGTCGCCCCTACGCGCTAAACCCTCAATTGTTTCCACGCGCGCGTGATGCGCCCGCGCGGCGGGCATGAGACAGCTCATCACCGCAATGCCGTCGAGATACACCGTGCACGCGCCACATTCGCCTTCTGCGCAGCCCTCTTTTGTCCCAATCAAATGCAAATCTTCGCGCAAGAAACGCAGTAGTGATTTATCGCTGCCCGGCGCGGAAACTTTTTGCCCGTTCACGCGCGTTTCGATAATGTCGTTCGCCGTGTGCGTTTCCGTCGCGTGGTCGTGCGACTTGAAATGCCCGTTCGTGCTGCCCCAAAGCATCACGGGCTTTTCGGGCAAATCGTACTGATTGTCGCGGATTTGGCGCATCGCGCGCGTCAGAATAACGCGCACCATTTCGCGGCGATAGTCTGCCGTGCCGCGCACATCGTCAATCGGTTTCGCTTCCTGCGCCGCGAGTTCCGCCGCTTCTTGAATTACCGCGTCGGACAAATAATTTCCGACCATTGCCTGTTCCGCATCGCCGCACGTGATGATTGTTGGCGCGACCGCGCCGAGCGCGATCCACGCGTTGGAAATTTCCATGTCCTCGAATTCCAACACCACCGCCGCGCTCACGACCGAAATCGCTTGCGCGCGGCGCAAACCGAGTTTGATGAACGTACCGCGATCCTTAAGTGACATTTTTTGAAAGCGGATTTCGACGAGCATTTCGTCCGGCTGCATCGCGGTCTTGCGCACGCCTTGAAAAAAATTGCTGAACGGGACGATGCGTTCGCCGCGCGCGCTTTTCAATTTCACTTCCGCGCCCATCGCCCACAGCGGCACTATCGTGTCATTCGCGGGCGACGCGGTAATGAGATTCCCCGCGACGGTGCCGCGATTGCGAATCTGCGGCGCGCCGACTTGCCAACATGCACGCGCGAGCGGGTACGCGAGGCGACGCAATAATTCCGAGCCGACGACTTGATTGTGCGTCACCCCCGGACCGAGTTTCAAATAATCGCCGTCTTCACGAATCGTGTCAAGCCCCGGCACGCGCGAAATATCAATCAACACTTTCGGGCTGCGAATCTTGCGTTCGATTTCAATCAATAAATCGGTGCCGCCGTTGATGATGCGCGCGTCCGCGCCGTACTGCGCGAGGAGTTGTACAGTTTCGTCAATCGTGCGCGGTTGAATATAGGTTTGCCACATGGGGGTTGTCATGCGTCAAACGTAAAACGTCAGAATTTACATCACGTTTGACGTTTGACGTTTGACGTTTCACGCTTGACGTTTGACGTTTGACGTTTCACGCTTGGCGTTTGACGTTTCACGTTTCATCCTTCACGTCGTTCAGGACAGGCAGTTTCTCGTTTCTCGTTTGACGTTTCACGTTTGATTGTTTGCCTGAATAATTTCCGCCATAATACTCACCGCAATCTCCTGCGGCGTTTCGGCGTGGATTTCGATGCCAATCGGCGCGTGAACGCGTTTCAATTGTTCGTCGCTCACGCCTTCTTGTTTCAACATTTCGAACACGGTCAGCACGCGGCGCTGGCTGCCCAACATGCCAATGTACGCGCCGGGCTTGTCAATCACCGCGCGCAATAAATCCGCGTCAAGCGTGTGGGCGCGCGTGACAAGCACGATGCAGGTTTGTGCGGTGATTGGGAATTTTGCAAGCTCATGTACGACTTCGCCCGCGTATAATTCATCGGCGGTGGGAAATTTTTCGCGCGTCAAAAATTCGGGACGGTCGTCAATCACGACGACGCGGAATCCCAAAAATTTTCCCAGCTCCGCGCACGCCGCGCCGACGTGCCCCGCGCCGACGATGACGAGCGTCGGCGTCGAAAGCAGCGGCTCGACGAAAATTTCCATTTCGCCGCCGCACACCAGCGGGTCGCCGCGTTCGGGTTTGGATAAATTGAAATCGAGATAGCGCGGTTTGCCTTCCCGCATTGCGATTTGCGCTTCGGCTATGACGCGCTGTTCCATTTCACCGCCGCCGACGGAACCGACAATTTTGCCGTCGGGGTATACGAGCATTTTTGCGCCGACGGCGCGCGGCGAAGAACCGAGCGTTTTGACGACGGTCACCACTGCCGCTTGGGTTTGATTTTGCAATGCCTCGACCAGGGCGCGTTGTATCATGTCCATGTCTGCATTATAATCTTGAAACAAGATGATTGAAACTCAAAACCTCACCAAAACGTTCGACAAATTTACTGCCGTCGAACGGCTCACGCTCGACGTGCAAGCGGGCGAAATTTTCGCCTTTCTCGGACCCAACGGCGCGGGGAAAACGACGACGATGCGCATGCTCGCGTGTCTCGTCGCGCCGACGAGTGGACAAGCTTCCGTCGCAGGTTTGCGCGTCGGGCAAGACGACGACGCGATTCGCGCGCGCATCGGGATTTTGACCGAAGCGCCCGGGCTGTACGAAAAATTGAATGCGGTGCAGAACCTCGATTTTTTTGCGCGGCTGTACGGTCTGGACGCGGCGCAGCGTGAAAAACAAATCAAACGCTATCTCGAAATTCTCGGTTTGTGGGAACGCCGCGCGGAACCGGTCGGCAATTTTTCCAAAGGGATGAAACAGAAATTGTCCATCGCCCGCGCGCTGCTGCACGAACCGCAAGTGGTCTTTTTGGACGAACCGACGAGCGCGCTTGATCCCGAATCCGCCAAAGTGGTGCGCGACTTTATCGCCGCGTTAAAAGGCGAAGGGCGCACGATTTTTCTCTGCACGCACAATTTGGACGAAGCCGACCGGCTTGCCGACCACATCGGCGTGATCAAGAAACGGTTGATTCAGGTAGACACGCCGGAAAATTTACGACGCCGTTTGTACGGACAGCGCGTCCTGTTTCGCGTGCGCGAGATTACGGACGCGCAAATGGACGCGCTCGAGGGCTTGGCGTTTGCGCGTGATGTACAGCGCAACGGCGCGGCATTGTCCATCGCGCTTGACGATCCGCCGAACATGACGCCGTTGGTCGTCAACGCGTTGGTCGCGGCGGGCGCTGCGCTGCAAGAAGTACGTCAAGAACGCGCGACGCTCGAAGAAGTATATTTGGATTTAATGGGACAAGAGAACACTGCCCAGTGATCACCGATCACTGATTACTGATTACTGATAACTGATCACTGATGACTGATCACTGATTACTGGCAACTGACCGATGAACCTTTCACACGTAACCGCGGTGCTGCGCCGCGAAATGCAAGAGATTGTCAAGAGTCGCGGCTTGCTGCTCGCCATCTTTTTGCCGCCGTTTTTTATCACGCTCATTCCGCTCATTGCCGTCGCCATTTTGGGGCGCGTCCTCGAGTCCGAGAGCGGCGGCGATGCGGGCGATTTTGCGCAGATCGTTCAACTGATGCCCGAACTGCGCACGTGGTCCGTCGGCGAGGTGGCAATGTTTGTTATCTTGCAGCAGTTTCTCACTTTTTTCCTGATGATGCCGCTGATTATTTCGCTTTCGATTGCCGCGCAGAGCATCGTCGGCGAAAAGCAAAATAAAAGTCTGGAACCGCTGCTGGCGACGCCGATCAAAACGGGCGAGTTGTTGTTTGCCAAGGGGCTTGCGGCGATGCTGCCGGCCGTACTGGCGACATGGGCGGCGTTTATCATTTTCATTGTCGTCGGACGCTTTCTCATTGCGAGCGAGCGCGTCTTTTTCGCGCTGCTCGATCCGAAATGGCTGATCGCCATGCTGGTGCTCGCGCCACTCTTGTCCTTGTTGTCGGTAAACATTGCCGTCGTGCTTTCTGCGCGCGTGAACGACACACGCGCCGTGCAGCAAATCGGCGGCTTTGTCGTCTTGCCGATTGTGCTGCTGGGCGTGGCGCAAACGACCGGCTTTATTTTGTTGAACGCGCTAACGTTCGTAATCGGCGCCATCCTCATCGGCGTCATTGACCTCTTGATTCTGCAACTCGGCGTGCGCTTGTTTCAGCGCGAAAAGATTTTGACACAGTGGAAATGAAAATTCAAAATTCAAAATTGGAAATTTGAAATTCAAAATTCGCTTGGCAGGGGAATTTTGAATTTTTAATTTTGAATCTTGCCCGGATGGATTTGACGACGCCTCGAAAAAAACCGCGCGCATTCCACGCGCTGCGCCATCGCGATTATCGCCTGCTGTGGCTTGGGTTGTTGATCTCGGCCACGGGGACGCAGATGCAAAATGCGGCGATCAATTGGCACACGTACGAGATTAGCGGTTCCGCCCTCGCGCTGGGCGGACTGGGACTGGCGCGTTTACTCCCCATCATCTTGTTTTCCCTGCTGGGCGGCGTCGTCGCCGATACGCGCAATCGCCGCAAAGTGATGTTTGTGACGCAGAGCGTCATGCTGAGCAGCGCGTTCGTGTTGGGTATCGTAACGTGGCTTGGCGTCGTCAACGTCTGGTGGATTTACGCGTTGGGCGCGGTGACGGCGGCGGCAGCGGCGTTCGATTTGCCGTCGCGTCAATCGCTGACGCCGAATCTCGTGCCGCGTGAAGATTTGACGAATGCAATTACGCTGTCGTCTATGGTGTTTCAAATTGCCAGCATCGTCGGTCCGGGCATTGCGGGCGTTTTAATCGGACAATTTGGCGTGGGCATCATTTATTGGATCAACGGCATTTCGTACATTGCGCTGCTTGCCGCGCTGCTCGGAATGAAAACTGCGACGCCCCCGCAATTGAACGCGCGCGACGCAAATTTTCAAACGATGCTCGACGGGCTGCGTTACGTGTTTCGCGAGCGCATGATTTTTTCGACGATGTTGCTAGATTTCTTTGCGACCTTTTTTTCGGGCGCAAACACGCTGCTGCCGATTTTCGCGTCGGACATTCTCAAGGTGGGTCCTCAAGGGTTCGGGCTGTTGGTCGCGTCCGAGTCGCTCGGTTCCGTCGTCACGGGGATGATCGTTTCACTGTGGGGCGACATTAAAGCAAAGGGCGTAGTGCTGCTCGTTTCGGTGGGCGTGTATGGCGCGGCGACGATCGGATTCGGGCTGTCGTCCGTTTTTTGGCTGTCGGTATTTTTTCTCATGCTCGTCGGCGCGGGCGATACGGTAAGTATGATTCTGCGCTCGACGATTCGCCAACTCGTCACGCCGGACCACATTCGCGGGCGCATGACTTCGATCAACATGATTTTTTTCATGGGCGGTCCGCAGCTGGGAGAATTGGAAGCGGGCATCGCGGCGACGTTACTCGGCGCGCCGCTCTCGGTCGCGCTTGGCGGCGCGGCGACGATTGTGTTGGTGATCGCGACGGCGATGCGCGTGCCCGCGCTGCGACGCTACCGGTGAAGGTTAAGCGACTGAATGACACAATAGTGCGGTATAATCACCCAACAGCGCAGGTCATACCCGCAGAATTGTAGTCTGGCGATGGAGATGATGCGACGAAATTGCAGTATGAGTCATAGTATTGATCCACGAAGGACACGAAGGGCACCAAGATTCTTCGTGTGCTTTGTGTCCTTCGTGGATCACTCGGTTGGCGGACATGCTGAACGCACGTCGCCAACCTCTGTAATCTATGCCTACGCCAATTATAGCCACGAAACTTTATATCCCCCCACCTCGGGCTAAAGCGGTCCTCCGTCCCCGCCTGATCGAGCGGCTGAACGAGGGGCTGCACCGCAAACTGACCCTCATCTCTGCCCCCGCCGGCTTTGGCAAGACCACACTGGTCAGCGAATGGGTCAATCAAAACGCTGAAGGCAGAGGGATGAAGGATGAATCATTAGAAACCGTTCATCCTTCATCCTTCACCCTTCATCCTTCTAAAGTTGCCTGGCTGTCGCTGGACGAAGGGGATAACGACCCCGCACGCTTTCTGACTTACCTCATCGCGGCTTTGCAGACGCTTGCCCTGAGCACAGCCGAAGGGATGGCGGCGCATATTGGAGAAGGGGTGGCGGGTGTGCTCCAAGCCCCTCACCCGCCACCCATCGAACTGATCCTGACAACCCTGCTCAATGAAATCACCACCGTCCCGGACAATTTCGTCCTCGTCCTTGACGACTACCACGTGATTGATGCCCAACCGGTTGACCATGCCCTGACCTTTCTCCTCGAGCACCCGCCGCCGCAGATGCACCTGGTCATCGCCACCCGTGAGGATCCACAGCTACCGCTGAGCAGGTTACGCGTCCAAAGTCAATTGACCGAGCTGCGCGCCACCGACTTGCGTTTTACTCCCTCCGAAGCCGCGGAATTTCTCAACCAGGTGATGGGGCTCGAACTCTCAGCAGAAGAGATCGCCGCACTGGAAACCCGCACCGAAGGATGGATTGCCGGACTGCAATTAGCTTCCCTTGCCCTGCAAGGGACAATTTCCATGCAGGGACAGCAAGACGCCACCCGCTTTATCCAATCTTTCACCGGCAGCCATCGTTTCGTGATGGACTATTTGGTTGAACAAGTCCTGGGACAGCAGTCCGAAAGCGTCCAGACGTTTCTGCTGCGCACGTCTATCCTCGACCGCATGTGTGGTCCTCTTTGTGACGCCATTCTGCTCGCCCCTTCTGCTTCCGGGCAAGCAACCCTGGAATATCTCGAACGCGCCAACCTGTTCATCGTCCCCCTGGACAACGAGCGGCGTTGGTACCGCTATCATCATCTCTTTGCTGATTTGCTGCGGCAGAGACTTCAAAGCATCGCCTCATCTACAGGGAATGATGCGCGGCGTTCGATTACGAACGCAATTACAGCGCAAAGCCGCGTGAACGAATTGCACATTCGTGCCAGCCAGTGGTATGAAGATAATGGTCTGGAGCTTGAAGCGTTTCACCACGCGGCTGCCGCCAATGATATTGAGCGTGCCGAGCGGCTGATAGGAGGAGACAGGATTCCCCAGCACTTTCGCGGCGCGGTGACTGCTATCCTGGACTGGCTGGGGTCGCTCCCGAAAACAGTTCTGGACGCCAAGCCCTGGTTGTGGTGGAGGTATGCCTCACTGCTACTGGTTAGCGGCCAAACGACCGGCGTGGAAGAGAAACTACAAGCGGCTGAAGCAGCCCTGCAAGGCGCCAAGCCGGACGAGAAGATCCGAAACCTCATCGGACAAATTGCCGCGGCACGATCTGTATTGGCTCTCACCCGTTACCAGGTAGAAAGCATGCTTGCCCAGTCGCGCCGCGCCCTTGAGTATCTGCCCTCCGACAGCCTTATTTCCCGCGCTACCGCTTACTGGACGATGGGGTATGCCTACCTCCTCAAGGGAGATCGTACCGCAGCTCGCCGGGCACTGACGGAAACCATATCTATCAGCCAAGTGTCCGGGGATATCTTTACCACCATACTAGCGACAATCGGCTTGGGCAACGTACAGGAAGCAGACAACCAACTCCATCTAGCGGCTCAGACCTACCGGCGCGTCCTGCAAGTGGCAGGTGATCAGCCGCTTCAGATTATATACGAAGCGCATCTTGGCTTGGCTCGTGTACTCTACGAATGGAACGACCTGGATGCCGCCCAACAGCACGGGGAGCAGAGTCTCCAACTGGCGAGGCAGTATGAAAGAATTATTGACAGATTCATTATCTGTGAAGTGTTTCTTGCCCGCCTGAAACTTGCTCAGGCAGATGTGAGCGGCGCGGCTGCTATTTTAGCTGAAGCTGATCAGGGCGTGCGCCAAAAAAACTTTTTGTATCGGATGCCTGAAGTTGCTGCCGCGCAAGTGCTGACGCTGCTGCGCCAGGGCAATCTGGCGGCGGCTGCTCAATTAGCTCGGATGTACGAACTCCCCCTCACCCAAACCCGGGTGCACCTTGCCCAGGGAAACACATCCACGGCACTGGCGGTGCTGCAAGCATTGCGCCAACAGGTGGAGCATAAGGGTTGGGCGGATGAACAACTCAAGGTTATGATTCTACAGGCGGTCGCGCACTATGCGCACCTCGAAAAGGACAAAGCGGTCCAACTACTGGGCGATGCGCTGGCGCTTGCAGAGCCCGGCGGCTTTATTCGTATCTTTGTTGACGAAGGTAGGCCAATGGCTCTGTTATTGTCCGAAGCGGCTGCTCGTGGAATTAGGCCAGACTATATTGATAAGCTGCTTGCTGCATTTGAAGCTGAAAAGCATAACAGCAAAGACAAATCTTATCTTTCCCCTGCCCCACCTGCCCAACCCCTTATCGAGCCATTGAGTCAACGCGAGCTGGAAATACTGCAACTGATCGCTCAAGGACTCTCGAATGATGAGATCGGCGAGCGGCTCTTCCTCGCCTTGAGTACCGTTAAAGGGCACAATCGGATTATCTTTGACAAGCTACACGTCAAAAGCCGCACCGAGGCGGTAGCACGTGCCCGCGAGTTGGGGATAGTGTAGCCGCAACATCAATTTGCGCGCAAACCTCGCACCACGAACTGCAAGCAGGCGATCCGTAAAGCCAAAGCGATAGAACTTCTTCCCTCGCATACTCCCCCACGACCATACCCGCAAGTGATAGCGAACAATACTTTAGTATCTATACCTGAATACCTGATGTTGATATGCTTCTGGTAGATTGAGCAAGAGGAGG
The DNA here is from genome assembly GCA_016209205.1 of Chloroflexota bacterium. GTDB lineage: Bacteria > Chloroflexota > Anaerolineae > UBA4142 > SHND01 > SHND01. The sequence goes on along the minus strand of JACQWQ010000213.1, from coordinate 2,511 downwards.
TGCTTGTGGATATCTACGAAGCGCTCTATACGACCCGCGCAATGCGGCGGCTGAAACCTGACCCGATCCCGCACGATGTGCAGGCGCGCATCCTCGATGCTGCCATTCGCGCCCCGAACATCGGCGAACAGTGGCGATTCCTCCTGGTGGATGACCCACAGATCATGGCTCAACTCGCGCCGCTTTACCGGCAGGCATTTGAGCGGCTACTAAGCCAGTACGGCGTCAGCCTCGACGTCATACTGAAGGATGAAACGTTGATGGGACGGATCGCTCGCTCCGGCTATCATCTGGCTCAGCACTTTGCCGAGGTCCCGTTACTGCTGATCGGGTTCGCTGGCACCCGAGAGGGCAGCGGCATCTACCCGGCGCTCTGGAGCGCGATGCTCGCAGCCCGCGCCGAGGGCATCGGCTCTGCCATGACAGGTGTCCTGCAGACGTTCTTTGCAGACGAGGTGTTTGACATCCTCGGTGTGCCGAAGGACGCCGGCTGGTACATGCACGGGGTCATTCCGATGGGCTACCCAACGGGCAAGTGGGGAGTCGGTGCGCGTAAACCGGTCCACGAGGTCGCGGCACGCAATAGCTGGCAGGGTGAGCTGGGCTTTACAGTGCCGGAGCCATTGTGGCGAAAATGATTGTGCATGCGAAGAACAGATTGACCGAAACACGTACAGGGCAATGTCAAACGAACTCGTGCCAAAAAACTGAACCAAGTCAACCAATGGTCTATCAAGTCAGAATCGAGGGTCATCTGGGTTGTCAATGGACAGACTGGTTTGGAGGGATGACCATCACGCTGCAAGACAACGGCGAGACACTTTTAACCGGCGCGGTGATTGACCAAGCCGCGTTGCATGGGTTGCTCGAAAAAGTGCGTGACTTGGGAATGCCATTGCTCTCGGTCAATCGCGTTGAATGTGGACAAGCAGATGTATCAGAGACCGGTGAAACTCATCAAAATCGTTCAACGAAGGAGAAAAAATGAATACAAATAAAAAGATCACAGCAATGGAAGATATGAAAGTAAAATTTTCAATATTATGGGTATTTGTAATGTTTAATATGCTTTCTGCGGATATTCTTTCCTTTATGTATCCTGGGTCCCTAAAGGAAATAATGACAGGATATGCGGGGGGAATTCAGATCACTCCAGAATTTTTGTTGGTAGCCGCAATATTACTAGAGATTCCGATTGCTATGATTTTCCTGTCCCGGGTATTAAAGTATCGAGCAAATCGCTGGGCAAATATCATCGCAGGTGTGGTAACTATTGCATATGTCATAGGCGGGGGAGCAACATATCTTCATTATATATTTTTTGCAACTATTGAAGTTGTGTGTATGTTACTAATTGTCTGGTATGCATGGACGTGGCGTAACCCTGAAGGTCAATCCTAATAACGCAGCGCTTGATCAATGAAACTCATCATTATCGTTAGAATAAGGAGAAGAGAAAATGAGCGCGCAGAACATGATGGTTAATGTAGTTGATCCAGATGGGAAATGGTTGTATCGCGTGGGCGGCATCTCCGCAATCGTCTTGGGTATGGCATATATCGTCATCATTGCGTTATATGTTCCCATGGGAGCTCCACCGAGTGGCGCCGAGGCGCGGCTCACCTATCTGGCTGGGAATACGACGGTGTGGTGGGCTATCCTTGGTCTCTCCGTCCTAACGGACTTGCTCCTCGTACCTGTCGCGTTATCGCTCTACCTCGCGTTGAAAGGGATCAACAGAGATGCGATGCTGGCAGCAACCGCATTTGTTGGATTGTTCGTTGTCCTGGACCTGGCACTTGGACAAACTACGCCTCGCTGATCGCTCTCAGCGGCAACTACGCGACAGCCACGAACGACGCTCAGAGGGCGGTCTTGGTCGCGGCTGCAATGTACCCGTCCGCAGTGCTAGAATCCAGCCTCTTATTTGTCTACAACACACTCACCCTCTCTGTCGGGATTCTCATGATCGGTCTCGTTATGTTAAAGGGGATCTTCAATAAGAGCACGGCTTATTTGGGCTTGGGTACAGGCATCCTTGGGATCATTTCGGTAGCGGGCTCCTTTGTTATAAGTTCTTTGAGTGTAACGATAATCATCGCTTCCATTCTCACTACAGTCTGGGTCTTGTTTGTCGGTTACAGACTCTACAGGCTCGGTCATTCGCGTTAAATCGAGCCCGGCAGATGCGTCAGATGTCAAATAGCAGATTGAGGCAAGCTACTTTTTAACAAAACTCAAAAAGGAGAACAAAATGAAAGCGATGAGCAATGCAAAAAGTGGGAATATCTCCGCTAGGATCGGTGGGTACGTTTATTAAAGTTGGGACCTGATCACTCATCTTTCGGTCATTTTTGCTCACCCGGTATCTGTCAATAATCACAACATCGTGGACGGTTTTTTTGCCCCGGTCTAACCGGGGCAGTACTCACGACATCGTGTATGGTTTTGTCGAAATGCCGGTAACAGCGGGGAGACGGGTTCAGACAGTCGGAACTGACGCACTTTGAT
>JACQWQ010000035.1 GCA_016209205.1 Chloroflexota bacterium | reverse complement strand
GAACCTTAACAGTTAAAGAGTGGAAGCGAAAGTGCGAAAGCGCCTGCGGGTTGAGATGGGGGAAACCATCTTGACCGCTTTTGAGTAACGAAAACGGAATCAAACGGAGAGTTTGATCCTGGCTCAGGATGAACGCTGGCGGCGTACCTAACGCATGCAAGTCGAACGGGGGTTGGGAGCAATCTTGATCCTAGTGGCAAACGGGTGAGTAACACGTAGGTAATCTACCCTGGAGTGGGGAATAACGGCTCGAAAGGGTCGCTAATACCGCATGGGGTCGAGCGGACGCAAGTTGGCTTGACCAAAGCCGAAAGGTGCTCTGGGCGGAGCCTGCGGTCGATCAGGTGGTTGGTGAGGTAACGGCTCACCAAGCCGTGGACCGATAGCTGTTCTGAGAGGAAGACCAGCCACACTGGCACTGCGACACGGGCCAGACTCCTACGGGAGGCAGCAGCGAGGAATATTGCGCAATGGAGGGAACTCTGACGCAGTAACGCCGCGTGGGGGAAGACGACCTTCGGGTTGTAAACCTCTTTTTGTAGAGACGAGCGAGGACGGTATCTATAGAATCAGTCTCGGCTAACTACGTGCCAGCAGCCGCGGTAAGACGTAGGAGGCGAGCGTTATCCGGATTCACTGGGCGTAAAGCGCATGTAGGCGGATGTGCAAGTCGTGTGTTAAAGCCCCTGGCTCAACTGGGGGAGGTCATGCGAGACTGGATGTCTGGAGGGCAGCAGAGGCACGTGGAACTCCCGGTGTAGCGGTGGAATGCGTAGAGATCGGGAAGAACACCCGTGGCGAAGGCGGCGTGCTGGGCTGCGTCTGACGCTGAGATGCGAAAGTGTGGGGAGCAAACGGGATTAGATACCCCGGTAGTCCACACTGTAAACGATGAACCCTAGGTGTGGGTGGGAATGCCATCCGTGCCGAAGCCAACGCGTTAAGGGTTCCGCCTGGGGACTATGAGCGCAAGCTTAAAACTCAAAGGAATTGACGGGGGCCCGCACAAGCAGCGGAGCGTGCGGTTCAATTCGATGCGACACGCAGAACCTTACCAGGGTTTGACATGGGCGTAGTAGGGAAGGGAAACTGGACCGACTCGCAAGAGAGCGTTCACAGGTGATGCATGGCTGTCGTCAGCTCGTGCCGTGAGGTGTTGGGTTAAGTCCCGCAACGAGCGCAACCCCTGTTGCCAGTTACAAGTGTCTGGCGAGACTGCCGGACATCGTTCGGAGGAAGGCGGGGATGACGTCAAGTCAGCATGTCCTTTATATCCTGGGCGACACGCACGCTACAATGGGCGAGAACAGAGCGTCGCCAAACCGAGAGGTGGAGCAAATCGCGGAAAAGCGCCCACAGTTCAGATTGCAGGCTGCAACCCGCCTGCATGAAGTCGGAGTTGCTAGTAAACGCGCGTCAGCCATAGTGCGTTGAATACGTTCCCGGGCCTTGTACACACCGCCCGTCACGTCATGGGAGTCGGCAACACCTGAAGTCGGTGAGTCATGGGAGTCGGCAACACCTGAAGTCGGTGAGTGAACCGCAAGGGCACAGCCGCCGAAGGTGGGGCTGGTGACTGGGACGAAGTCGTAACAAGGTAGCTGTACCGGAAGGTGCGGCTGGATCACCTCCTTTCTAGGGAGCAATCCTTAGTACCACAAGTGAATCTCGAGTCAAGCGATTCACGCGCAGGATGCTTTTTTCATCTTTCGCTTCCACTCTTTAGCCGTTAAGGTTCAGGGATTAGCTGTCTTTTGCAAAACCGCAAGAACTGGCTCGAAAATAATTGTTGCGGAAGGGGGAAACGATGAACCGATCCATTATCACGAGAACCATTCCGGTTGCCTTACTGCTTGTTGCAATATTTGGAATTGAGTCCACTCCGATCGTGGAAGGGCGCGCCAAATCTCCTGACGCTTTGGTTAATGCAATTGGCGCGTATAATAGCAACCCATGGGGTTCACAAGCTCGGATAACTACCGCAAACCCATATATTGGTGATGGCGCTTATTCTTGGGTGCGGACTGCGGTTCAATATAACCCTGTAGGTTCAGGGACAAATTATTACGCCGAGATAGGCTGGTGGAAAGACAGCACGGGGATCCATGTGCATGTGGTGTCAAATTCACCGATTGAATATTTCAGTCTAAGTTACTCGCAGCAGCCCGTAAATGGGACGACTCACACTTATCAAGTATTTTGGAATAGTGGACTGAATGGATACGATCTTCGCTATGATGGGGCTTTGATAACTAATCGCTCTGCCTCATTGACTCTTACTAGAGTTACATGTGGCGGGGAAGCTAATTCATCGGCGAACGCGATAGGTATCTCAACATGCAAGCGAAACAAGTATGCGAACTCTTCGACCGGGAATTGGTTGCTTTTTCCATCCCATTATAATGAAGCCGCCCCTGGCTATTGGGTGAACGACATTAGTGCATCAGCTTGGGAAGTTGGTGGAAACAATTGATAAGGACTTGCGCTTGTCATTCTGAACAGCGTGAAGAATCTCGGTTTCCGCGTTGAGATTCTTCGCAAGAACGGCTCAGAATGACAGGCGAGCGAAAGCCCTACTGATCAAATTCAAGGGTGAAACGAAATTTGAGGAGAATAGGGTATGAAATCTTCACTCATCCTTACACTAATTCTGGCAGTCGTAATTGTCGGCATCTTACTTCTCGTATATGTAGTCAACCAGGCTGATGCCGCGCCTTTGCCTCAATCCAAAATAGAATCCATTGCGATTTCTCACGCGAGAAGTGTCGGATTAAAGGGGGCGGCAACCATTAGGCAGTCAAAACTGATGACTCGTGATGAATTCAACTCTCTTCTTGATCCGTTTAGTTCCCAAGGTAGTGATCAAACCAAAGTATGGATTGTTGATATTGGGGGAAACGTTACTGTTCAACATCCGATGAACGAAAAGGGCGAAATCCCATCTACTGAATTCAGCAATATTTGGGTCTTGCTTGATAAGAAGGGACATGTCTTGGGATGGGGAAGTAAATCCCCTGGGCATGAATTAAATCTTGATGCGCCTGTTCGTAGAATCGAAAGTTGGCCATCCCCAGCGGCGGCAAAGTGAGATTTTCGTAGTTGAATTGTGAACGGGCCTTTAGCTCAGTTGGTTAGAGCATTCCTCTGATAAGGGAAAGGTCTCTGGTTCAAGTCCAGAAAGGCCCACACGGGATTCCAGATTTCAGATTTCAGATTTAGGATTGACGGCCCCGACAAAATCTGAAATCAAAAATCTGCAATCTGAAATTCTTCCGGGGCCGTAGTTTAGTCGGGAGAACGCTTCCTTTGCAAGGAAGAGGTCAGGGGTTCGAATCCCCTCGGCTCCACTTCTTGACATGATGCGATACGCGCAGTATACTTGTCTTTGAGGTGAGCCAAATCCAATTCATGCTGATGCAACAAGCAATCCGAATTACATAAATCTTTTTTTTGACATATCCGAATGACTGTCACGTCGGTCTGCGCGGTATGCCAGACCGATTTTTTTGTGTCACCCGAGTTGATCTCTAATGCTTGCTCCCTTGAGCTGCTCAAGGAAGCAAGCACCAGCGATCAAAACACACTGGGGTCGAGGTCGAAGCGTAATGCTAACATTCTCGACCAAACCTTAACAACCGAATGAGCGGAGCGATTCGTTGACAGGAAAACGAATCGCGAGTGAATGGAAATCTTGCGAGTGAATGGAAATCTTCAACAGAAAGAAAAGAGTATGTTGTGCGGAGGCGCAACATACGCCGGATTGACTCAAGAGCAATCCCGAGAATAAGCTACAAAGGGCACAGGGTGGATGCCTTGGCGCCAAGGGCCGAAGAAGGACGCGGTAGACTGCGTAAAGTCACGGGGAGCCGTCTGCAGGCGCAATATCCGTGAATTTCCGAATGGGGAAACCCACTGGAGCGAACCTCCAGTATCTCCTGACTGAATCTATAGGTTTGGAGAAGGGCACCGGGAGAACCGAAACATCCAAGTAACCCGAGGAACAGAAAACATTCCGCCAGTAGTGGCGAGCGAACGCGGAGCAGCCCAAACCCACTGGTTTACCGGTGGGGGTTGTAGGACTCGACCGCCGCAAGGCCGCAAGGGAAAAAGTCGTTTTGGACTCGAACAGGTCTGGAAGGTCTGACCGCAGAGGGTGAGAGTCCCGTAGAGCAACAAAACGAACTTGCGTCGAGCACCTGAGTAGGACGGGGCACGCTAATCCTGTCCGAAGCGGGGAGGACCACCTCCCAAGGCTAAATACCGTTGGCGACCGATAGTGAACGAGTACCGTGAGGGAAAGGTGAAAAGCACCCCGACGAGGGGAGTGAAATAGTACCTGAAACCGTGTGCCTACGAGCAGTCCGAGGACGATGCCAGATTTCAGATTTCAGATTTTAGATTGCAGATTAAAAAAAATCTGCCTTTTGAAATTTGAAATCTGAAATCTGGAGGGTCTGAGGGCGTGCCTCTTGAAGAATGACCCAGCGAGTTACTTTGTGTGGCGAGGCTAAGGGAGTGACACCCGGAGCCGCAGCGAAAGCGAGTCCGAACAGGGCGTGGCAATCCGCAAGGATTGCAAGTCGCGTGGAGTAGACCCGAAACCCGGTGAGCTACCCATGGGCAGGCTGAAGTGACGGTAACACGTCATGGAGGGCCGCACGCACAAATGTTGCAAAATTTGGCGATGACCTGTGGGTAGGTGGTGAAATGCCTAACGAACCGGGAGATAGCTGGTTCTCCTCGAAATAGCTCTAGGGCTAGCCTCACTCCGAGTTCGCAAGGACTCGCCGAACTAACGCAGGTAGAGCACTGGCATGGCTCGGGCGCGTAGAGCGTACCAACCCATTTCAAACTGCGAATGGCGTTAGGGGGAGTGGGAGTCGCACCGTGGGGGATGAGCTTCATGGTGGAAAGGGAAACAGCCCAGACCGTCGGTTAAGGTCCTCGAGTTCACGCTAAGTGGGAAACGATGTGAGCGTACTGAGACAGCCAGGAGGTTGGCTTAGAAGCAGCCATCCTTGAAAGAGTGCGTAATAGCTCACTGGTCAAGTGCGCTTGTGCGGAAAATATAACGGGGCTGAAGCGTGACACCGAAACCACGGAGTCAGTGGGGTAGTGCAATAGTTGGATAGTGCGATAGTGGGCGTTGGCGACAATCTCACTAACGGACTATGTAACTATTGCACTATCGCACGACTGGTAGAGGAGCGTTGTCAACCTGGGAAGCCGGACGGTGACGACCGGTGGAGGGACGACAAGTGCGAATGCTGGGATGAGTAGCGAGAGCAGAGTGAAAATCTCTGCCGCCGTAAGTCTGAGGGTTCCGCCGCAAGGGTCATCCGCGGCGGGTTAGTCGGGCCTAAGCCGAGGGCGAAAGCCGTAGGTGATGGACAATCGGTCAACATTCCGATACCATAGATGAGGACAGAGGGAGAGACGCAGCCGGATAGCCGAGCCTGCCCACTGGACATGGCAGGTGCGAAGCGTCAACCTGACGAGACCTGTAGGCAAATCCGCAGGTGGAGGGGAGACGTAAGCGGCGCCGTCAAGGCCACAAGTCGGTGAGTTCATGCTGACGAGAAAAACTTCTAACGGATGAATCATCTATGCCCGTACCGCAAACCGACACAGGTGGACGGCAAGAGTATTGCCAGGCGATCGGGAGAACCTCCGTTAAGGAACTAGGCAAAATGCACCCGTAACTTCGGGAGAAGGGTGGATGCTGGTCGTGAGAGGAAACTTGGAGCGACTGGGATTCGCAGCGAAGTGGCTCTACTGACTGTTTAACAAAAACACAGGTCTCTGCCAAAGCGCAAGCTGACGTATAGGGGCTGACACCTGCCCAGTGCCGGAAGGTTAAGAGGAGAGGTCAAGGCGGTGGCAACATCGCTGGACGCTTTGAATCGAAGCCCCGGTGAACGGCGGCCGTAACTATAACGGTCCTAAGGTAGCGAAATTCCTTGTCGGGTAAGTTCCGACCCGCACGAAAGGTGTAACAAGTGGAGCGCTGTCTCAACGGGGGACCCGGCGAAATTGAATTCGTGGTGAAGATGCCATGTACCCGCAGTAGGACAAAAAGACCCCGTGGAGCTTTACTCTAACTTGGCACTGGATGGGGGACGGTTGTGCGTAGGATAGGTGGGAGCCGGAGAAACTGGGCTTGCGGGCTCGGTGGAGGCAGCGTTGAAATACCACCCTCAAGCGTTTTCGATTCTAATCCCAAGCCGTAAGCCGGCTGGGAGACCATGCCAGGCGGGGAGTTTGACTGGGGCGGTCGCCTCCTAAAAGGTAACGGAGGCGTCCAAAGGTTCCCTCAGGTTGAATGGAAACCAACCGCAGAGTGTAAAGGCACAAGGGAGCTTGACTGCGAGAGTTACAACTCGAGCAGAGACGAAAGTCGGGCTTAGTGATCTCACGGTATGCGTGTGGAAGTGCCGTGACTTATCGGACAAAAGCTACCCCGGGGATAACAGGCTGGTGAAGCCCAAGCGTTCACAGCGACGGCTTCGCTCGGCACCTCGATGTCGGCTCGTCGCATCCTGGGGCTGGAATCGGTCCCAAGGGTTGGGCTGTTCGCCCATTAAAGCGGCACGCGAGCTGGGTTCAGAACGTCGTGAGACAGTTCGGTCTCTATCCACTGTGGGCGTAGGAACTTTGCGAGGGGCTGGCCCTAGTACGAGAGGACCGGGCTGGACCGACCGCTGGTGTGCCAGTTGTCTTGCCAAAGGCATTGCTGGGTAGCCAAGTCGGGCAGTGATAACCGCTGAAAGCATCTAAGTGGGAAGCACGCCTCCAGATAAGAGTTCCGATCTCTTCGTGAGAAGAGAGTAAGTGCGGTTGGAGACGACAACCTACATAGGGTGGGCGTGTAAAATGTGTGAGCATTGAGCGAACCACTCCTAATGCACGAGCGCTTGTTCTCGGGATTGCTCTGAAGTGAATCCGGGAAGATTGCCATTCTGGGGGAAAGGAAAGAAAATTCCCCCGCACATTCGGTGGAAGAAAGTGCTGAGGAACGAGGACGGAGGACTGAGTAAAAACCGCAAGGGGCAACGCAGTCCTCAGCACTCGAACCTCGTGAAACAGAGAGACTCCACTGGTGGTTGGAGCGGCGGGGAAATACCCGGTCCCATTCCGAACCCGGTCGTCAAGCCCGCCAGCGCCGATGGTACTCGAGGGGCAACCCTCCGGGAGAGTAGGTCATCGCCAGCCGGAGTCTCTTGGCTTTGTACGGCAAAATCTTTCGCACGACGGACGTGTAATTCATGTCAGTCATTGTCGGGACTTTTCACCTCAGTCCCGAGTTTTTCATCCGTACACGGTTGCATAACCAATGTACGGTAAACGGCTGTGATGGTGATTGCTGTGGTGAAGGCGTTGCAGCGACCCTGTACGAAGCTGCGCGCATCAAAGCTCACGCCCACGAGCTTCAGCCGTATCTGGTCGAGCCGTTCAATTTCGATTCGTGGGCTTTATCGCGTGCTGCCGACATTAGTACGCCGGTGTTGAATGAAAACAAACCCGGCGAGCAGTGTTGGTTTCAACGCCAGAACCGTTTGTGCGCGCTGCACTCACTTGCGTTGGACAAAGGTATGCCGGTTTCATCTATCAAGCCGTACTTTTGTTTATTCTTTCCCTTGACTCTTGTTGACTTGGATATCAACGTTACCGAAATCGCAGTAGATGGGAAAGCGTACGATACTTGTCTCGTCGAAACCGAACACGAGACATACCTTTTCAGGCAATTTGAAACCGAACTGCGCCGCGTGATCGGCGACACGAATTATCAGGAGCTCTTGCGTCGCTATCCGGATTAATTTTTGTTTTTCATAGCCCCTGTGCTAGAATTATTTTCGTCGTTGGGGTATGGTGCAATGGTAGCACACCGGCCTTTGGAGCCGTGGATTGAGGTTCGAATCCTTGTACCCCAGTTGAGATTAGAGACCCCTCACATTTGTTCGGGGCAAGTTTGAGAGCCCTCACGTTTGTTCGGGCCAAGTTTTTGATTTATGATTAAGCCAAGCGCGAACGTTTCGCGCTTGGCGTTTTTTTTAGCTCCAGATTGCCGATCAAATCATGTCATCTGAAAATCCGAAATCAGAAATCACAACCTTGGCCCAAGCAAATGCGCGGGATCAAGACTCCATCGCCGCCGTGATTCTCGCGGCGGGACAGGGCACACGCATGAAATCGAAACTTGCCAAAGTGCTGCATCCTGTCGCGGGCAAGCCGATGGTAGAGTACAGCGTCAATGCCGCGGCATTTGCGGGTGTGACAAACACCGTGCTCGTCATCGGGCATCAAGGGGAACAGGTACGCGCGGCGCTGGGAGAACGCGTTACCTATGCGGAACAACCCGAACCGCGCGGCACGGGCGACGCGGTAAAATGCGCGGCGCGCGTTTTGCGAGGACGCGCGGCGCACGTCCTGGTTTTTTATGGGGACATGCCTTTACTGCAACCCGACACCTTGCGCGCGTTGGTGGAAAAACATCGCGCGACGGACGCCATCTTGACGATGCTTACTGTCGTCGCCGACGATCCGATGGGCTTTGGGCGGATTGTGCGCGATGCAAAGGGGAAAGCAGTACGCATTGTCGAGGCAGTAGAAGCAACTGCACAAGAGCTCGCGCTAAAAGAATTGAATCCGGGGGTGTATTGCCTTAACGCGGACTGGTTATGGAGAAATTTAGAGCAGCTCAGACCGTCGCCGAAAAAGGGCGAATACTATTTGACGGATCTATTAGAAATGGCGGTCAAACAAGGCGTTGTGGTCGAGACGGAAACGATTTATGATGTGTCACAAGCCATCGGCATCAACACGCGAGTGCATCTCGCCAAAGCGGAGCAATTGATGCGCGAACGAATTCGTGAACGGATCATGTTGGAGGGTGTGACATTGCTCGATCCCGCGTCCACGTTCATTGACGCCGATGTGGTCATCGGACAGGACACTGTGATTTTGCCCAACACGCATTTGCAGGGTCGGACGCGCATCGGCAGCGATTGTCGCATTGGACCGAACGCCATCCTTCGCGATTCGGCGATTGGCGATGGCTGCACGATTGGCCCTTCGATGATCGAATCGTCAACGCTCGAAGATCACGTACAATTAGGACCGTTTTGTCATTTGCGCCCCAACTCGTATTTGTCGCGGCATGTGCGTCTGGGCAATTATGCCGAAGTGAAGAATTCGCGTCTCGGCGAAGGCGTACACATGGGACATTTTTCGTACGCCGGTGATGCCGACATTGGCGCGCACACGAATTACAGCGCGGGTGTGATTACGTGCAATTATGACGGCATGCACAAACATCGCACCGTCATCGGTGAAAACGTTTTTATTGGCAGCGATTCGATGCTGGTGGCGCCATTGACCATTGGCGATCGGGCGCGCACCGGCGCCGGGTCTGTAGTGACAACGGACATTCCTGCCGATTCTCTCGCTGTTGGCGTTCCTGCGCGTGTGATCCGAAAACTGCGCAGTAATCAGTAATCAGTGGACAGTGACCAGTAATCAGTGATCAGTGACCAGCAATCAGTGATCAGTGGACAGTGACCAGTAATCAGTGATCAGTGACCAGTGACCAGTGACCAGTAGTCAGTAGTCAGTAGTCAGTGGACTGATGACTGATAACTGATTACTGATAACTGATTACTGATGACTGATTACTGATGACTGATTACTGATAACTGATAACTGATAACTGCCGCTTGGCAACACCTATTTTATCTCTTGCACTTTTGACATTCTCTTTACTCGTCGCGTGGTTGTGCTCGGGCATTTATGCCGCGCTCATGACGGTCGAACGCACGCGCGTGGACGAAGCGGCGGAACGCGGCGACGGACGCGCCAAGACGTTACTCGTCTTGCTGGAGAATCCATTTCACGCCCTCGCGCCGGTCAACTTTATTTTTGGCGCGAGTCTCATCGGTTTAACGCTGGCTTTGACGTGGAACGCCTTTGAAACGAGCCAAGAAATCGTTCCGCGCTTTTCAGAAATTGTTCTCGTCCTCGCCATCTTGCTTGTCGGGAAAATCGTTTTGGATTTTGTGGCAACCGCGCGTTCCTTTCCGATTGCGTTGGCGTTAGCGCCGCCATTGTCGTGGCTCGATGCCCTAGCTTTACCATTTCTTAACTTTAGCACCTGGCTTACGCGCGTTGCTAAAGGTCCGCGCATGCGCAATCGGCCCTCGGACCGCGTTTCGCCTGACGACATTCAAATCATCATGGCGGAAGGCGAAGAGCCGCGCAAGATCGAATTGATTGACCCCGACGAACGCGAAATGATTGCAGGCATCATCGAAATGGGGCAGCGCTATGCCAGCGAAATCATGATTCCGCGCCCCGATGTCATTGCGTTGGAAGCCGATACCACGATTGACCACGCGCTGGATGTGGCAATCAAACACGGGCACTCACGTCTGCCGGTGTTTCAAGAAGACATTGATCACATCGTTGGGATTTTGCACGTCAAAGATTTGCTGCAAGCGATGCGTCATCCGCATCAAGAAGTGACGTTGCAGGCATTTCTGCGCCCGGTGCATTACGTCCCGGATACAGCGCGCGCCGACGACATTTTGCGCGACCTCTTGCGGAATCGTATTCACATGGCAGTGGTCGTGGACGAGTACGGCGGGACCTCGGGCGTGCTGACAATCGAAGACGTGATCGAAGAAATCGTCGGCGAAATTCGCGATGAATACGATGCGGCGGAAGTGGAACCGTTCACGCGCATCGGCGAGAACGAAGCAACATCGGATGGCAGCATCTCCATCAGCGAATTCAATCAAGAGTTTCAGGTCGAACTCCCGACGGACGCAACAGACACGCTCGGTGGATTGATTTATACGCAGCTGGGACGGTTGCCGCGTATGGGTGATCGGGTGCGTCTCGGCAGCGTCGAATTGACGGTGACGAGTGTGATTGGAAGGCGCATCCAACAAGTCCGCGCGCTCAAAATACACGGCGAAAGCAAAGCGCCCTCGACCGTGGCGCAAACCGGTGAACATGAAAAACAAGCAGAATAAAGCGCTCTATCGCGGCTTGCTCGAACTCGCGGCGCAGGCGCGTGAACTCGCTTATGCGCCCTATTCAAATTATCAAGTGGGCGCGGCAGTGGTCGGCAAATCCGGGAAAATCTACACGGGCTGCAATATCGAAAATGCGTCGTATGGATTAACCGTTTGCGCCGAGCGCAACGCGATTTTCAAAGGCGTCACGGAAGGCGAAAAGGAATTTGTCGCGCTCGCCGTCGTGACGACGAACGTGGGCAGTCCTTGCGGCGCATGTCGTCAAGTCGCGTCCGAATTCATGCAGCCGAATACGCCCGTGATTTTGAGCGACGACCGTCTCGAAAAATTTCGCATTTTTTCCCTTGCCGATCTTTTGCCTGACGGTTTCACACCGCAAAGACTGCGCGAGGGTCAAGGTCGAAGGCAAAAGAAAGACCGAAAAACGACCAAATTGTGACGACACTGCGCTGAACGGTCGCTATTGTGAGCTGGATGGATTTCAATGATGAATCCGCACACGCTGGACGTGCGGATTTTTTGTTTCCTGCGATTTTTCTTGGCTTACCCTGCGCGTTTCAATTTGGGTCATGCCGCGCCTCGTGTATAATCACGTTTCGGTAATCTCCCATGCGCGAGCGGCAGTATCAAGTTAGGGCAATTGTTTTGAAGCGGACGGATGTAGGCGAAGCGGATCGCTTGCTTACCCTGCTCACCGCCGAACGCGGCAAACTGCGCGCGGTCGCGAAAGGCGCACGGAAACCATCGGCGCGCAAAACGGGGCATGTCGAACTGTTCAATTCCGTTGCCTTGTCCTTGCACGTCGCGCGTGAAATCGACATTATCACACAGGCGCAAACACTGGAGCCGTTTCTCGCGATCCGCGAGGATTTGGACCGGCTGAGCTATGCCTACTATTTTGCAGAACTGATTGACCGTTTCGTCCAAGAAGAAATCGAGCAGCGCGAAGTGTATGACCTATTGCTCAATGCACAGCACTGGCTGGAAGTGACGACGCATTTATCCCGCACCGCGCGTTATTTTGAAATGCAGCTGCTTGACGTGCTCGGCTATCGTCCGCAACTTTACATTTGCATTCAGTCCAAAGAAGAATTACTACCCGAGGAAAACTTTTTTTCACCCGAAGGCGGCGGCATGTTGAAACCCCAATATCGCGACGCCTACCGCGACGCGATTTCGGCGCCGGTGAATGCCTTGAAAGTTCTGCGCTATTTGCAGAGCCGCAGCTGGCAAGAAATCGAAAACCTGCGTTTGTCGTCCCAAGTCGAAGCGGAAACCGAAGCGATTTTGCACTATTACGTCACGCATTTGCTCGAGCGCAATCTCAAATCGGTGGATTTTCTCAACACGCTGAAACATACGGCGGATGGCAGATAGCGGATGGCAGATGGCGAATGGCAGATGGCAGAGAGCAGATGGCGGGTCGTGAAGCGTCAAACGTCAAACGTGAAACGTCAATCGCGTATCGCCAATCGAAAATCGAAAAACTGAAATCTGAAATTCAACATCCAACATCCAACATCCAACATCCAACATCCAACATCCAACATCCAAATTCCAACATCCAACATCCAATTATGTCCAACATCAACATGGAAACCATCGTGTCGCTGTGCAAACGGCGCGGGTTTGTCTTTCAAGGCAGTGAAATCTACGGCGGCATCGGCGGCTTTTGGGATTACGGTCCGCTCGGCGTCGAATTGAAAAACAATATCAAACGCGCGTGGTGGCGCGCGATGGTGCAAGAACGCGAGGATATCGTCGGCATTGACGCGGCAATCATTATGAACCCGCTGGTATGGAAAGCGAGCGGGCACGTGGATACGTTTACTGATCCGCTCGTCGAATGCAAAAATTGTCACCATCGTTTTCGCGCGGACATGTTGAAATCAGACGCGTGTCCCGACTGCGGCGTGCGCGGTCAGATGACCGAGCCGCGCCAATTCAACCTCTTGTTCAAAACGCGCGTGGGTCCGGTCGAAGACGACGCGGCGGTGGCGTATTTGCGTCCCGAAACCGCGCAGGCGATGTTTGTGAATTATCGCAACGTGCAAGAGTCTATGCGCAAAAAATTACCGTTCGGCATCGCCCAAATCGGGCGCTCGTTCCGCAATGAGATCGTCATGGGCAATTTCATTTTCCGCGACCGCGAATTTGAACAGATGGAAATGGAATTTTTCTGTAAGCCCGGCAGCGAAGACGAATGGCACGAATATTGGAAAGAGATGCGGTTGAATTGGTGGAAGAAAACGTTCAGCATTCGCGACGAGCACATTCGCATCAAAGTGATTCGCCGCGAGCGCACGTATATCGAAGGTCCCGACCCCGACGATGTTAAAGAAGAAAAGCCGCCGCACTATTCCAAAGGCAATTACGACATCGAATACAAGTTCCCGATGGGCTGGAGTGAAATCGAAGGCATTGCCAGCCGCACGAATTTCGATTTGGGCGCGCACCAAGAATTGAGCGGCAAAGACATGTCGTATTTCGACGACGAGACCAAAGAAAAATATATACCGTACGTCGTCGAACCGGCAATGGGCGTTGACCGCGCGGTGCTTGCGGCATTGTTCGAAAGTTATCAGGAAGAACAGGTTAAGAATGAAAAACGCGTCCTCTTGAAATTTCCCTACGTGCTCGCGCCGTACAAAGCCGCCGTGTTTCCATTATTGCGCAATCGCCCCGAACTTGTGGAAATGGCGCGCAATCTCGCCTCCGATCTGAAAAAAGACATGATGGCGATGTACGACGACACGGGCGCGATTGGTAAACTCTATCGCCGCCAGGACGAAATCGGCACGCCGTTCTGCATCACCGTTGATGTGCAGTCGCTCGACGATCATCAAGTCACGATCCGCGACCGCGATTCGATGGAGCAGGTACGCGTGGAGATTGGTCAAGTCAAGGGGTGGTTGTTGGAGCGGGTCCGGTAGGGGCGATGCCTTGTGCTCGCCCTGCAAGTGCTCGCCCTGCAAGTGCTCGCCCTGATCGATGGAACAGGTCGGATAGGAGACGAACATGACGAAACTCTTGCAGCAAGCATTTGCGGAAGCGGAAAAATTGCCATCTGTCGAGCAAGATTCATTTGCGCGATGGATGTTGGAAGAATTACGCGCCGAAGAACGTTGGCAGCAAGCCTTTGCCAATTCGCAAGACGCGTTGGCGCAATTGGCGCAAGAGGCGTTGGAAGAACGACGTCAAGGTCGAACCCAGCCGTTGGACCCTGACGAATTATGAACTCGCATACAACCGAACGCTTTCGCCGAGCGCGTGATAAACTGCCAGCGCATGTTCGACAACAAGCGCGCGGGGCATACAAGCAATTCCTTCGTGATCCATGGCATCCGAGTTTGCAATTCAAAAAAGTTCACAGCACATTGCCCATTTATTCCGCGCGTATCAGCCGCGATTATCGCGCGGTTTGCACTTGGGTAGAGGATGAAGTGACTTGGTTTTGGATCGGCCCGCACGCCGAGTATGACAAGCTGTTGGCGCAATTGTAAGGAGAGTCATTCTTGACGTGCAATCACTGGGCGACCATCAAGTCACGATCCGCGACCGCGATTCGATGGAACAGGTGCGCGTAGAGATTGGGCAATGAAGGGGTGGTTGGTGGAGCGGGTCCGGTAGGGACGATGCCTTGTGCTCGCCCTGCAAGAGCGGGTCAAGGAGCAAGAAAATGGTTCTCTCGATTGAATTAACGCCCGAACTGGAAGAACGTTTTCGCGAAGGTGTAGCACTGCACGACAAGTCACAGGTCAGAGATGTGTTGGCGCTCGCGGTGGATTACTATGTCGAATCAATGATGTTCACTCCACCGTCACCCATAACGGAAGATGACTGGGATCAGGTGTTGGATGAGCTCGACGCGTTTCTCGATTCAATCCTGTCGGATGATATACCTGTCCTGTCGGATTACGCCCTTAGTCGTGAGGGAATTTACGGTGATCATCCATGACCATGCGCTATCTCGCTGACACGAACATCTTGGCGCGGTTTGTAGATAAGCGGCACCCTCACTCGAGTGTGGCGAGGGCTGCTCTCAAAACACTCGCCTATGAGGAGTACACGCTTTACGTTACCTCGCAGAATGTGATCGAACTCTGGAATGTTATCACACGTCCCGCTGACAAGAACGGATTGGGTAGAACGCCAACGGAGGCGTACCGCATTTTGCGGTTGGTGGAACGCTTCTTTGTCGTTCTGCCTGACACACCCCAAATATATCAAGAGTGGCGGCGATTGGTCATCGAGTATCAGGTTTCCGGTGTTCAAGTGCACGATGCGCGTCTTGTAGCGGCAATGCGCGTGCATGGTGTTTCACATATTTTGACATTCAACGGAAAAGATTTCGCGCGTTACAGGCGTGAGGGGATTGTCGCGGTTGCCCCGGATGACGACGCGATCGTGCGGCGGGTGCGTGAAAACATGGAACGTTATCAAACCGCGACGGAAAAACCTGCCGATTCCTAAACGGGATTCGATGGAGCAAGTGAAGGGGTGGTTGTTGGAACGGGGCAAGTAAGAAAGAGAGGTCCGTATGGGCAATCTTGTAATTGAACGCGAAACACTAATCCAAATGCTGGAGGACTGGTTGAATCAATTGTCCGTCGCACCAACGGATCATTTGGAAGTAGTGATTTCTAAAGATGAGATAGTCATTCGCCCTCAATCGGCTGAACAAGCCGAATTGGACGGGTGGCTCGATCAGGTAACGCGCCAATATGATACCGTGTTTCGTCGGCTCGCGGTTTCGTAAAATTCCTGATGAAGTATCTTGAACTCGATGAGGTGCTGCGAATTCACGAACGCCTCATCATCCAATATGGCGGCTCGTTTGGAGTTCTCAATCAGGGCGCATTGGAATCGGCGCTGGCAGCTCCGCAACAAACAATGTTTGGGCAAGACTTGTATCCTGAGATAGCATCAAAAGCTGCAATTCTGTTTTATCTCTTCATTAAGAACCACGCTTTTATGGACGGCAACAAACGAACCGGGTTTGCCTGTTTGATTCGGTGCTTGAATGTGAATGGCTATGTGTTGAATGCCGCAGGCGACGAGCTCTACCAATTCACGATGGATGTGGCGACATCGGTGTTGGACAAAGAGCACGTGACGGAGTGGATTACAGAACGGACGAACCATCGCCGCGCGATTTGACCTTTTTTGAGACGGCGAATTCCATTCGCTGCGGTGATGGAGCAAGAATGAATCTGCGTGAGCCGCTCCTTCGAGGTCTCGCCGACATCGAAATGGGCAAGCACGTAAAAATTCTCTACGCCGTCGAATCGGGCAGCCGCGCGTGGGGTTTTGCCTCGCAGGACAGCGATTACGACGTGCGCTTTTTGTACGCGCATCCCACCGCATGGTATCTCTCGATCAATGAAGGACGCGATGTGATTGAACGGCCTCTTGAAAACAATTTGGATTTTAGTGGATGGGATGTGCGTAAAGCGTTGGCCTTGTTTCGCAAATCGAACCCCCCCTTGTTGGAATGGCTTGGCTCGCCGATCATCTATTTGGAAAAGTATTCCACCGCGCAGCGCATGCGCGAATTGCTTCCAACGTATTATTCGCCCACCGCTTGCTTGTACCACTATTTGCACATGGCGCGCGGCAACTATCGCGAGTATTTGCGCGGTGAGGTGGTATGGGTGAAAAAATATTTTTATGTTTTGCGCCCGCTGCTCGCGCTCCACTGGATCGAACAAGGTCTCGGCGCTGCGCCGACGGATTTCAACGTGATGGTCGAGCGTCTGGTGACCGATCCCGAATTGCGCGCGGCGATTGACAATTTGTTGGCAGAAAAACGCGCGGGCGCGGAATTGCGCGAAGGACCACGCATCCCCGTCATCAGCGCTTTTATCGAAAGCGAAATGGCGCGTCTGGAACAATTCCACGTTCCGCGCGACCCGCGTCCATTTCCCAGTGAACCATTGAACGAACTATTCCGCGCCACGCTGCGAGAGGTGTGGCGCTAACGAAACTCACTTTCATCATCCCAAATTTACCGGAGGAATTCACAAATGCCAGTCAAAACAAAAGCCAAGAGCAACAGCCGCAAAGCGGCTGTGAAAGCAAGCAAGAACGGCAAATCAAAAATCAGCAATCAGAAATCAAAAATCAAAAAGTGGGTCTTGCTCTCGAAAGAGGGCAACAAAGACATGCGCGATTTGCTCGGCGGCAAAGGGGCGGGGCTTGCCGAAATGACCAATGCGGGCTTGCCCGTGCCGCCCAGTTTCACCATCACCACCGAAGCGTGCAACTGGTACAGCGCGCACGGCAACCAATTCCCGAAAGGGATGTGGGACCAAGTTGTCGAGGCGATGAAGAAAACCGAAAGAGCCGCGGGCAAAAAATTCGGCGACGCGAAAAATCCGCTGCTCGTTTCCGTTCGTTCCGGCGCGAAATTTTCCATGCCCGGCATGATGGACACGGTGCTCAATCTCGGGCTTGACGACGTGACAATGCAAGCCGTCATCGCGCAGACGGGCAACGAACGATTCGCGTACGACGCGTATCGCCGCCTCATCCAAATGTTCGGGCGCATTGTCATGGGCATTGACGGCAAAAAGTTCGACGCGCTCTTGGACGAAGCAAAAAAACAGCGCGGTATGCAACTCGGTAAAGCCAATCCCGAAAAGGATACCAAAGACACCGATCTCACGACTGACGATTTGAAAGAGGTCGTCGCCAAGTACAAAGAGTTGTACAAGAACGAACTCGGCGAGGATTTTCCCCAAGACCCCCACAAGCAGCTTGACCTTGCCATTCAAGCCGTATTCGGTTCGTGGATGGGCAAGCGCGCGGTGGATTATCGCCGCTTGAACAAAATTCCCGATAACCTCGGCACTGCGGTCAACGTCTGCACGATGGTGTTCGGCAACATGGGCGACGATTCCGGTACGGGCGTCGCTTTCACGCGCGATCCTTCTACCGGCGAAGATGATTTGTACGGCGAGTTCCTCATCAACGCGCAAGGCGAGGATGTCGTCGCGGGCATTCGCACGCCGATGAAAATCGCGGAGATGCGAGAGCGCATGCCGGAGATGTATCACCAGTTTCGCGAAATCGCGCGCAAGATGGAAAAGCATTATCGCGAAATGCAAGACCTCGAGTTTACCGTCGAAAAAGGAAAACTGTATATGCTCCAAACGCGCACCGGCAAACGCACCGCGCGTTCCGCCGTCAAAATCGCGGTGGATATGGTGGAGCAAGGGCTTATCACGAAAAAAGAAGCAGTGCAGCGCATTGACCCGATGCACGTTGTACAATTGCTCGCCCCGCGCTTTGACGATGCGGGCAAAAAAGCGGCGACCGAACGCGGCGATTATCTCGCGAGCGGCATTAACGCGTCGCCCGGCGCGGCAACCGGCATGGCGGTTTTCGATCCCGACACCGCCGATGAATGGAACAAGCAAGGCAAAGCGGTCATTCTCGTGCGCTACGAAACCGCGCCCGACGACGTACACGGCATGTACGCGTCGAAAGGTATTTTAACGCAGCACGGCGGCGCGACGTCACACGCGGCGGTGGTGGCGCGCGGCGCGGGTTTGCCCTGTGTCGCGGGCTGCGAAGAAATTCACGTCAACGAAGCGGCGAAAAAATTTAGCGTGAACGGACGCGAAATCGCGCAGGGCGATTATGTTTCGATTGACGGCACGACTGGGCAAGTGTTTGCGGGGAAAATTCAAACCATCAATCCCGAATTCGAGCAAGAAACAGATTTGCAAACGATTCTCGGTTGGGCGGACGAATTCCGCCGCTTGCAAGTGTGGGCGAACGGCGATTACCCGCGCGATGCAGTGCGCGCCCGCGCCTTCGGCGCGCAAGGCATTGGTTTGTGCCGCACGGAGCACATGTTCTTTGAAACCGAACGCCTGCCCATCGTGCGTCAAATGATTCTGGCGAAGAGCGCGGCGGAACGCCAACCGTTCCTCGATCAACTCTTGCCGATTCAACGCGGCGACTTTTACGGAATTCTCGAAGCGATGGACGGACTGCCGACCGTCATTCGCTTGATTGACCCACCGCTGCACGAGTTCTTGCCGCCGTTCGAAGAACTCTTGACCGATGTGACGAAACTCAAAGAACAAATCCGTTACATGGAACGCGAGAATGTGGATTTCTCGACACAGAAACAAGAACTCGCGGAAAAGGAACAGATGCTGCACGCGGTCGAATCCATGCGCGAAGCGAACCCGATGCTTGGCTTGCGCGGCTGTCGCTTGGGCATCACGATGCCAGAAATTACAAAGATGCAAGTGCGCGCGATTTTCGAGGCGGCGTGTCAACTGAAAAAAGAAGGCAAAGACCCGCGTCCCGAAGTCATGATTCCGCTCGTCGGATTCGTGACCGAACTCAAGAATCAACGCGAGATTCTGGAAGCGGAAGCGAAACAAGTGATGGCAGACCAGGGCATCGAAGTCGAATACAAATTCGGAACGATGATCGAAATTCCGCGTGCGGCATTGACGGCAGACGAGATTGCGGAATACGCGGAATTTTGTTCGTTTGGAACCAACGATTTAACTCAGACTGCGCTCGGCGCCTCACGTGACGATAGTGAACGGGGCTATCTCCAGAAATACATCGAGATGAAGATCATCCCCGATAACCCATTCCAAGTATTGGATCGTAAAGGGGTTGGTCAGTTGATGGAACTGGCAGTCAAGAACGGGCGAAGGGTAAACCAAAATCTGGACTTTGGCGCCTGCGGTGAACATGCGGGAGAGCCACAGAGTATCGCGTTCATGCACGAAATCGGTCAGAACTATGTTTCGTGTTCGCCGTTCCGCGTGCCAGTTGCAAGATTGGCGGCAGCACAAGCGGCGTTGGGGCAAGTGACCAAAGACAAATAAGTTGGTGTAAAATGATGGCGCAGAAACCTTCTGCGCCATCATTTCTAGTGAGGATGCTATTTTGGCAATGTCACATTTGTCATTGCGAACCGCACTTGTGAAGCAATCTCGCTCGTCGGGCGTGGAGATTGCTTCGTTCCTGCTCAGAAACTTCTAACTGTCATGCTGAGGGACGAAGCATCTCTGATTTGGCATAGAGATTCTGGCGATGGCATACATCGCACGTCCCTTCAGAATGACGGTTTCTCCAGGTCACGCAGCCCGCGTGGGCCGGCCATCTCGCAATGACATTTCGAATCTGACATTGCCAAACTATGGCACGCTCAACAAGAACGCAGGTGACACTCGACCTGCAAGACCTCGAAAAAATCATCCGCAAGATCGTGCGACATGATGTGCGCCAGGTCGTGCGTGAAGAATTAGCGCGCACGGGGATAGGTGTAACTGAACCGTGGATGTCAGACCCTGAATCGCCGCTGTATCAAGACATGCAAGACCTCTTAAAGCGGAAAAAAGAGGGGAGGCTTGGGTTTCACGTTGAATAATCTTTGTCATCTGCCAAGAATGTCGCCGCGTTCCAGAGTGCCAGTTTTGCTTTTGCGATGATTACGGCGACGATACTGTAGTATTTCTGACTGTCGGTCCACACGATAAAGCGTATGGGATGAAATAAAGTAGTGCTCGAAACCCTCGACAAAATCTGCGCCGCGCTCGAATGTCAGGTCGGCGATTTGCTCGTGTGGAAACCGAATGAAGAGGTAGGGAGGAAGAAGCGGTGACCAATGAAACTCCTAAAAATCCAAACGCTCGACAAGGGCTGGCACGACCGCGACGAAATTTTGCTCCACGCTTGCTTTCAAGTCCTCGTTGATTTTGTCGAACAAGAAAAACCCGACCAGATTCTAGATTGGTCGCACAGCGACGAGTCGCGCCGCGTCTGGAAGGAGATTATGAGCTTGTATCGTTGGTGGAAAGAAAAGCGTCCCGCGCGAACCAGTCCGCTTGACGATAAAAAACTCCGCCATCCGCCTTTCCGTTTCAAAAAGATCCCCGGCGCCGACCTGAGCGAGTTGGTCGAACCTGACCGACGCAAATATGCCGCCTACTATCGCGCGCTCAAAAAAGATGCTGCACTGGAGGAGAAATGGCTTCGAGAAGATCAGCGCAATTTGCAGCGTTTGATCGAAATTCGACCGCATCTGTGGACGTGATCACAGTCCAATCTCCAAGCTATCCCCTGCCCAAACAAACAATCGCGCAGAGGTTTCTACCTCTGCGCGATTGTTTTCGTTGGTTCAGGTCGCGGTGATGTGTGTCAACACTTTGACCTGCTTTTCCAATTTCCCTTCCAACCGGTCTTTTTCCATTTCCAAATCATACCTCGTCTGCAGGTTGAGCCAGTAGCGTTCGGACAATCCGAAATAGCGCGAGAGGCGCAGCGCAGTATCAGCGGTGATCGCGCGTTTGCCGTGCACGATCTCGTTGATGCGGCGCGGCGGCACGCCAATGTCTGCCGCCAAACGACACTGGCTAATGTTCATTGGTTTGAGAAAATCCTCCAGCAAAATTTCGCCAGGATGTACGGGGGGGAATCTTTTTGCCATCGCGCCCTCCTAATGATAATCGGTAATTTCGACCTCGAACGCATCGCTCGCGCGCCATTGAAAACAAATGCGCCACTGATCGTTGATGCGGATGCTGTATTGACCCGCTCGGTCGCCGCTCAATTTTTCCAAGTGGTTGCCCGGCGGCGCGCGTAAATCCTCCAGCCGTTCCGCCGCGTCAATTTGGACGAGTTTTTTTTGTAACCTTTTGCCCGGACCTGCATCTATCTTCATTGGAATTTTATCTCACGGAGAATATATGACAAATACTACATTGGGTTTTCACCTCTATCTGGATGCCGATTTTGAGCAGGCAGTGACGCGCGTGACCGACGCGCTCGAGCAAGAAGGGTTTGGCGTGCTCACCGAAATTGACGTGCGCGAAACATTGAAACAGAAAATTAATGTCGAACATCGCCCGTACAAAATCCTCGGCGCGTGCAATCCGCCGCTGGCATATCGCGCCTTGACCGCCGCGCCGGAGGTTGGACTCTTGCTGCCGTGCAATGTCACCGTCGCGGCGAACGCAACGGGCGGTACCGATGTCGCGATCATTGATCCCCAGGTGATGCTCGGCATTGTGCCCAATCCCGCGTTGACCCCAGTTGCCGATGAAGCGCGCGCGAAACTCGAACGCGTTGCCGCGTCACTGGAAAAATAAAAATTCACGCGGAGACGCAGGAACGCGGAGAAAAATCGCGTATCGCCAATCGCAGATCGCAAACCGCACGATTGCACTACCGCACTACTGCACTATCACTATCGCACTACTGTGACGGTGATATAATCACGGCATGGCGAACGAGATTCCGTCGGTCATGCCTGACGCGCAAGAACGCGCGTTTATTGAACGCTTGCGCGCTGGGGATCGAGCCGCGTGCGCGCAGTGTGTCGAGATGCATTCGGATGGACTGTATCGCGTCGCGCTGCGCATGATGCGCGATCCGCTCGAAGCCGAAGATGTTGTGCAAGAGACACTGTTGCACGCGTTCAAGGGCATTGCGAATTTTGACGGGCGCTCCAGTTTGAAAACGTGGCTGTATCGCATTTGCTACAATACTGCGTTGATGAAGTTGCGCGGGGCGCAACCCTCGCGTGTTTCAGTCGAAGATACTTTGGAAGCCGAAGAGCATGGTGAAATTTTGCCCGAAGCATTGCACGATTGGTGCTGCTTGCCCGAACGCGATTTTGAAACGAACGCCGCGCGCGAACAACTCGAAATGGCGATTCGGACGCTGCCCGAGAATTTGCGCGTCGTCTTTGTCTTGCGCGAATTGGAAGGGCTTGCGACGCTCGAGACCGCCAACGCGTTGGGTGTAAGCGAGCAAGTGGTGAAGGTGCGACTGCATCGCGCGCGTTTGGCGCTGCGCGAGCGGTTGGCGGAGTATTTTGACGAACTGATGCTCGAACGCGAGAGGATGGCTCATGCGGGAGAATAGCTGCGCGGCAGTGCGCGCACAATTGTCCGCGTATTTGGACGGTGAATTGGACCTTGACGCGTCCAAATAAGAAAGCTTTGCGCGGAGACCCGTTTTCCAAGCACTGCTGGACGGAAACGGGTTTTAGATTTGTCGAAGCAAATATCTTATTTTCGGTGGACGCTGCTCCGCGTTTTGTATTACAATTTGCGCATGAAATCGTCAGTCTCGAATCTCCAACCTCCAATCTCCAACATCCAAATCACCCGCGCCGAAATGGAACGCGCGTTTTATGGGCAAGACGCGAGTTACGACGGCGTATTTTTTGTCGCGGTCAAAACGACCGGCATTTTTTGTCGCCCCTCTTGTTCCGCGCCGAAACCGAAACGCGAGAATGTCGAATTTTTTGCGGCGCTGCGTGAAGCGATTTTCGCGGGGTATCGTCCGTGCAAACGCTGTCATCCGACGCAGGTCAGCGGCGCGCTGCCGCGTTGGGTCGCCGATTTGCAGCAGCGTGTCGAAGCCGCGCCCGAGGCGAAATTGACCGCGGCCGATTTGCGCGCCATCGGCGTGACGCCGGAACTCGCGCGGCGTTGGTTTCTCGAGCATTACGGTATGACGTTTGCGGAATGGCAGCGCGGGCGACGCCTCGCGGAAGCATTCACCCAAATTCGCAACGGCGCGCCGCTTGACGACGTGGTGTTTGCCAATGGTTACGAATCGCACAGCGGGTTCCGTGACGCCTTTACCAAAACCTTCGGCGCGACGCCGGGGGATGTAAGCGCCGCTCGCCGTAGCGGTGACTATATCGCCGCGCAATTTATCGAGACGCCGCTGGGACCGCTACTCTGCGCGGCGGTTCAGCAAGGCGTTTGCTTTGTCGAATTTTCGGACCGTCGCATGTTGGAATACAACTACAATCTCATCCGCAAATGCTTTGGACTTCCGGTCTTGCCGCGTTCGAATGAGGTTCTGGAACAGCTGCGCGCGGAACTCGATTGTTATTTTCGCGGCGCGCCGAAAAAATTTCAGGCGCCCCTCGCCCTGCGCGGCACGCCGTTCCAAGAACGCGTGTGGTGCGAACTCTTGAACATTCCGCACGGCGAAACGATTTCGTACCAAGAGTTGGCGCGGCGGATTGGCAAACCGGAGGCAGTACGCGCGGTCGCGCGCGCGAACGGCATGAATCGGATCAGCATTCTCGTGCCGTGTCATCGCGTCGTCGGCAAAGACGGCGAATTGACGGGTTATGGCGGCGGATTGTGGCGCAAACGTTTGTTGTTAGAATTGGAGCGCACGAGGCAATTGCCGGGCGCGGTGTAAAGGGCGCGGGCTGGATGTATCACGTTTGACGTTTCATCCTTTTCCATCGCGCCAAAATTTCAAGGTTCGACTACTTGACATAATGGGGGGGGGGCGTGGTATAATTTTGCTATATCAACAAAAGGAGCATTTTCGAAATATGTCACTGAGTCGCTACTCCAGATTGCTTGCAATTGCTTGCCTCTCCCTTATAGCTGCAATAAGTATAAAGAGTTTGGACTTTCATTCACTATTTGCTTCAGTCCAATGCAGAGGGCTCGAGTATTTGTTTGACGGTACAGACGTAAAGACGACGACAATCAACGGCATTAGAGCCGACATCAGTACGACAAAACCTCCAGCGCTTTGTGGAGCAGACACTTCTGATTCCAGTATTTGGGTCGCCCTGGCTACAGCTGATTATGTCGCCAACCCGTGTTCATTAGCACAATCGGGTTACGGCATTCATGAGGGGCAAAATACCATTTTTGTTTTTGCTCAATATGGGGTTGGGAATTGCAACATGGTTCCACCAATTATCGTGGTGGAAGCACCACAAGGGAATCATACGTATGAAGTCGGTTATATACGCAGAGCTAATGTAGCCAAGCGGAAGGCGACTATGTGGTACGACGGTCACAGAATTGCAAAGACAAACTTTGATCCAGAAGCCAAATGGGGAGGTCAGCCATGGGCATATCGATACGCAGCAGAAGTGCATGACTATGGGGATGATACCATGGGAACCCCTGATGTGCAGGCTTTCTTCACCAATATCAGGATTCGTGAATGCAAAGGCTGTGGATTCTTTATACCAACAGGTCTCGGACTTGATAGCGACTCCGATCGTCAAAAGTGGAAATGGGATGATGCAGACACATTTCGAGTTTGGACAGAGTAAGAAACACTTGGAGCTTAGAATACGAGTAGATTTCCGCCAGTGGATAACCAATGGTGTTAATAAATCATCAAAGATCTTAATGGCTGGTGTTGCACCGTCCCCGCCAAACAAGTTCTACGGAATCTTCAGTGTTTGTCACCAAGCACTTTTCCAAAGAGAGGAAACACAATGCGATCAAAATATCTGTTAATAGGGCTGTCGATTCTGGTTTTTTCCGTGACCGTAGCTGTGCTTCTTATGCCTTCCAATGCGGCAAAAGCAAAATCCGGACTTGTCACTTCGGACTGCGGACAAGTACCACCAACGGATTTAGGAATTCGGGTTTCCACACCCCCTAGTGATCTGCCTGCCCAGATTAGTTCTGCTCAGGCAATCCAGACAGCTTCAGAGAAAGCATATGTCAAGAGCCAGCTTCCTGCACCGCTAACCAAAACTGCATATGTCCTTTACAGTAACGATAGCCGCGGTAATGCCACAACAATTGGAGATGATGATTCAGCAGATCAAAATCTAGTTTCTCAAGATGTTCCTGCTTGGATCATTACATTTTGTGGTGTTGTAACCTATCCACATGTTTTTGACAAACCCGGGCCCAGTTCGTATGGTGGGATAAACGTCACGCCACGAAATGAATGGAATGTTGTGGTTAATGCCCAAACAGGCCAAGTTATAGAACAATATAGCATCCGGTAAAGTTGCCGACTCTCTCCGATCTGAAAATGATACTGCGCGACCAAGATTTTTCTTGGTCGCTTTTTCATTTCCCCATTTTCATTTATGGTATAATCCCCAAACTGTCACGCGCCATCCGTTGACGTTTGACGTTTCATATTTCACGCACGATGTTTGACGCTTGACGTTTCACGCTCTACGTTTGACGCCTGACGTTTCATACCTCTTTCGTCGAAAGGGCAACGTATTGCTCTATGAATGAGTATAAGGCAGACAAAATACGCAATGTTGCGTTGATTGGACACTCCAGTTCCGGCAAGACCTCGCTCGCCGAAGCGCTCCTCTTTAACACGGGCGCCACGACCCGTCTCGGCAAAGTAGATGACGCTAACACCGTCTCGGATTTCGATCCCGAAGAACAGCGCCGCAAAATTTCTATCAGCACGTCCGTCGTTCCCTGCGAATGGAACGGCTATAAGATCAATCTCATTGATACGCCCGGTTACATTGACTTTGTGGGCGAAGTCAAAGGCGCGCTGCGCGTCGCCGACGTCGCGGTGATTTTGGTGGACGCGGTGGCGGGCATCGAAGTCGGCACCGAACTCGTGTGGCAGTACTGTGAAGAATTGAATTTGCCGCGCGTTATATACATCAACAAGATGGACCGCGAGAACGCGGACTTTGACCGCGTGCTCGACCAATTGCGCGAACATTACGGCAAAAGCATCGCCGCGCTGCAGTTACCGATTGGCCAAGAAGCGGCGTTCCAAGGCGAAGTCAACGTCGTCAGCCGCAAAGCGTTTCTCGGTAAAAGCGAAGGCGAAATTCCCGCCGACCTCAAAGAGGCCGTCGAAGCGCGGCGCGCGCAGCTCGTCGAAATCGCCGCCGAAACCAACGACGCGCTGATTGAAAAATATTTTGAGACCGGCGAATTGACCGAAGAAGAAATTCGCACCGGCTTGGAGCACGGCGTCGCGGGCGGCGCCCTCGTGCCCGTCTTGTGCGGCTCGGCCGGACAAAACATCGGCGTGGATTATTTACTGAAATTTCTTGTGGACTATACTCCGTCGCCGGTCGAAATGCCCGCGCAAGTGGCAAAGAATCCTGCGACCAACAAAGAAGAAAAACTCCCTGACAGTGATACGGGTCCCCTCGCCGCGTTCGTGTGGAAAACCCAAGCCGATCCGTACGTCGGCAAGCTCACGTATTTCCGCGTCTACAGCGGCGCGATGCAATCCGATTCGCGCGTCAACAACAGCCGCACCGGTAACGAAGAACGCATCGGGCAGTTGTACGTTCTGCGCGGCAAAGAACAATTGCCCATCAAGCACATTTACGCGGGCGATCTTGGCGCGGTCGCAAAACTGGGCGACACGTCCACGAACGATACCTTGTACGACAAGGGGCATCCGCTCGAACTGAACAAGATTGTGTATCCGAACCCGGTGTACTCGGTTGCCCTCACGCCCAAAACCAAAACCGATTTGGACAAGATGAGCGGCGCGCTAAGAAAATTTCAGACGCCCCTCGCATTGCGCGGCACGCCGTTTCAGGAACGCGTGTGGCATGCTCTCTTGAACATTCCGTACGGCGAAACGATTTCCTACCAAGAGTTGGCGCGGCGAATTGACCAACCGACCGCCGTCCGCGCCGTCGCGCGCGCGAACGGTGCGAATCCCATCAGCATTTTGGTGCCGTGTCATCGCGTTGTGGGCAAAGATGGCGAACTCACCGGTTACGGCGGCGGGTTGTGGCGCAAGCGGTTGTTGTTGGAATTGGAGCGCACAGGGCATCTGCCGGGTGCAGAGTAAAGGGCGCGGACTGGTTGTAAGTCAAATCGAACAAAGGTAAGATTCGCGGCGGGACGCAGACGAAACGTCCTGCCGTTTCTATTTTCGCGTCAGGAGGCAATTTCAAGCTGCGGTAATTTATTTCCCCAACAGTGATGAGGTCTCGCGTTTGTGACAGAACACAACTACGGGCATCTGGTTCCTTGGCGCAGGCGCGGTGTTCAAAGAGGAAGGCACCGCGTCCGACGAAGGCGAGTCCAGGCGGCACGCTTCCGCGCGATGAAACGCGCGCGCGGTAATCATTTCGCATAGCGTTTGACAAGATTTTTGACTTGTGCCAATATGAAATCAATGCAGAATGCACAATGCACAATGAACAATACGCGACCTTCCACTGTTCATTGTGCATTGTTCATTGTCTATTGAGTTCTCATGAGTGTCGTTGACGAGATCAAACAGAAAGTAGATATTGTGGATTTGGTCTCGCAAACCGTGAAACTGCGGCGGTCGGGACGGACGTATTCGGGATTTTGTCCGTTCCATCAAAACACGCGGAC
This sequence comes from Chloroflexota bacterium, assembly GCA_016209205.1. Taxonomy (GTDB): domain Bacteria; phylum Chloroflexota; class Anaerolineae; order UBA4142; family SHND01; genus SHND01. The sequence continues at coordinate 12,951 of JACQWQ010000035.1, read as the reverse complement.
GCCCGCGTTTTATGTTTTCCCCGAAACGCAGACGTGGCATTGTTTCGGCGCGTGCGGCATGGGCGGCGATATTTTCACGTTCACGATGAAAAAAGAGAACGTGGATTTTGGCGAAGCGCTCCGCATGTTGGCGGAACGCGCGGGCGTGATGCTGCATCGCGATCCGCAAGAAGCGTCAAACGTCAAACGTCTGGTCGAGATCAATCAAGCTGCCGCCGCTTTTTTCCATTATCAATTAAAGCATCACGCCGAAGCGGAAGGCGTGCGCGCCTATCTCGAAAAACGGCGCATCGACGCGTCCTCCGTCGAGACGTTTCAAATCGGGTACGCGCTGAATTCGTACAACGCGTTGTTGGAGCATTTGCGCGCGAAAGGTTTCAGTGCGCCCGACATCGAGAGCGCGGGCTTGATTGTCGCGTCGGAAGATGGGCGCGTGTGGGACCGCTTTCGCGGGCGCTTGATGTTTTCGATTCGTAACCGACGCGGCGAGATGATTGCGTTTGGCGGGCGCGCGTTAGCGGATGCTCAGCAGCCAAAATATCTCAATTCGTCTGATTCCCCGGTCTTTTCCAAGAGCGATACGTTGTATGGTCTCGACCTCGCGAAAGATGCGATTCGCGCCGAGAATTTGGCAATCATCGTCGAGGGCTACACCGACGTAGTGATTGCGCACCAAACGGGTTTCAAAAATGTCGTCGCGTCGCTCGGCACCGCGTTGACGGAAAAACAATTGGCGCAGTTGTCGCGTTTGACGAAACGCTACGCGCTCGCATTGGACGCGGACGAAGCAGGCGCGGCGGCAACCGAACGCGGTTTGAATTTGGCGCGCCAAGCTTTGTCGTACAAAAACGCGCCGGTGCCCGTCGGACCCGGATTGATCGTGTTCAAGGAACGCCTCGACGCGGAGCTGTTGATTTTGGAAATGCCGCTCGGACGCGACCCCGACGAGGTCATTTTGGAAGATCCCGAAACGTGGCGTGGACTCGTCGCGAAGGCAAAACCATTGCTCGATTATTATTTGGATTTGCAAACGCGCGATTTGGATTTGAATACCGCGCAAGGCAAATCGGAATATGCGAAACGTTTGCTGCCCGTGATTGCGCAGGTGAAGGACGGCGTGCAGCGCGCGCATTACGCGCAAGAATTGGCGCGGCGGATGCGTTCCGATGAACGTGTGGTGCTCGATCAGCTGCAAACCTTTGAAAAAGGCGACGCGCCGCTGCGCGTCAACAAAATCGCCAAAGAGTTGCCCACGAAACCGCAAGCGGCGCGGTACGACGAATATCTGATTGCGTTGGCGTTGCACGCGCCCGATTTAATTACACGCGTTGAATTTGTGACCGGCGAAGATTTCGAGGACCCGCTGCTGCGCCAAGTGTGGGAAACGTTGTTGCGTTATAATAAGACCGCCGTTTCGTTCGACGCCGACGCGCTCATGGCGCAACTGGGCGATGAAACGCGCGCGACAGGTGAGCGTTTGCGCGAAGCGTCTAAAGGAATACAATTTGAGAGCGGCGAAACCGCGCGCGAATTGGAAGCGACGGGTTATCGCCTGCGTTTGCGGCGTTGCACCGGCGAATTGACGCAGCTGCGTTTTTTGCTTGCCGAGACGCCGCCGGAAGAACAAGTCGAATTGGCGCAGCGCGTTTCTGCGCTCAGCAAGTGGATTGCCGAAGCCAAGCGCGCGTTGGATGCGCGCAGTGTTTTGAATACAAGTGTACCGCGTCATTTATAAATTATGCACATGGCAAAGAAACAGCGTTCTGCAGCCGGATCAAAAAAATCGCGTAATCACGCCCACGCGCCAAGCGTCAAGCTAGAGCGTGACGGCGAGCCGTTGTTGACGATAGTCACCGATTCGAGCCACGCCGCGCCGGACGGCATCGAGCCGCCGGACATGGATGCCATTCTGGATCGTTTGGTTGCCCAAGCCGGTTCGAAAAAGCGATTAACGGTGGAGCAGATTCGCCGCGAGTTTCCCGACATTGACGAAGACCCCGGCTTGCTCGCGGATTTACGGCAGCTGCTCGGCGAAATGCACGTCACCGTTGACCTCTCGTCGGTTGCCGCCCCTCTGCCGGAAGATGAAGAAGTCGCAGTCGTCGTCGAAACCGTCGAAACGGAAGCGGGCAGCGATCCGGTGCGAATGTATTTGCGCGAAATCGGGCGCGTGCCGCTGCTGACTTCGGCAGACGAATTGCGTTTGGCGGAGCAGATGCAAAAAGGCCTGCACGCCCAACTAGACCTCAAGAAATCCGGTCTGGATGCCAAGCATCGCCACAAATTGAAATTCGAAGCCGAGCAAGGCGAGCTGGCGCGTCAAAAATTAGCCGAAGCCAATCTGCGTTTGGTGGTCAGCGTCGCGAAACGTTATATCGGGCGCGGCATGTCGTTTCTCGATTTGATTCAAGAAGGCAATATCGGGCTGCTGCGCGCGGTCGAAAAATTCGATTTTCGCAAAGGATTCAAGTTTTCGACGTACGCGACCTGGTGGATTCGGCAAGCCATCTCGCGCGCGATTGCCGATCAAGCGCGCACGATTCGTATCCCGGTACACATGGTCGAAACGATCAACCGGCTCTTGCGCGTGTCGCGCCGTTTGCAGCAAGAACTGGGCCGCGAACCAACTTCGGAAGAAATCGCGTTGGAGATGGAATTGCTTACGCCTGATGAACGCAGTTCGATTCTCGAAGCGCAGGGCGCGGACGAACCACTCGACCCACTGCTGGATCGCAAATTGAAACGCGCAGCGGGGAAAATTCGCCGCATCATGAAAATTGCGCAGGAACCGATGTCGCTCGAGATGCCGATAGGCAGTGAAGACAATTCGTCGCTCGGCGATTTCATCGAAGATGAATCGGTGCCCGGACCCGTGGATCAGGCATCGCGCCAACTGCTCAAGGAGCAAATGCAAGACGTGCTCGACGGGCTGAGCGACCGCGAACGCAAAGTGTTGGAATTGCGCTTTGGGCTGCGAGACGGGCGCACACGCACGCTCGAAGAAGTGGGGCAAGAATTCGGCGTGACGCGCGAACGCATTCGGCAAATCGAAGCCAAAGCATTGCGCAAATTGCGACATCCGATTCGCAGTCGCAAGTTGAGAGATTATTTGGGGTAAATTTTTGACCGTCTTTAGCTTTTGCATATAATACTCCTCGCAAGTTCAAATTCCGCGATAGCTCAATCGGCAGAGCATGCGGCTGTTAACCGCAGGGTTCAAGGTTCAAGTCCTTGTCGCGGAGCTCATCGGAAAAGCATTTCCGCACAAAATTCGCAAGCGATACGCTTGCGAATTTTGTTTTGCTTCGCTTTATGCTACACTTGTTCGCCCCATGACAGCTGCTTTGCCCAAAACGACCGCGCCGCGCGTTTCCCTGTGGCGGCTCCTCACGGTCATTCTTTTTTCGCGCACCGTTCTCGATACCGCGTATCGCGCTGTGTATCCGTTCCTGCCGTTCATCGCGGCAGATTTGGGCGTATCGTTGGAAGCGGCGGCGCAAATTATCCAAGCCCGCAATTTGGTCGGATTTCTCGCGCCGGTTTTTGGTCCACTGTCAGACCGCTTTGGGCGGCGCATCGTCATGGTGGCGGGCGCGGGATTGATTTCGCTCGCGTGCCTCACTTTATTATTCGTCGCGCCGTTGGGGCTGGTGATTGCCGCAATGGTAATCATCAGCATCGGTATCATTCTCTTTGTCCCCGCACAGCAAGCGTACTTGGGCGACGAGGTGCCGTACGCGGAGCGCGGGCGCGCGATGGCATTCGGCGAGTTGTCGTGGTCAGGTGCTGCGCTGGTTGGCTTACCGCTGGTCGGATTGATCGTGCGGTGGTTCGATTGGCGCACCGCGTTCGGAGTGTTGGGCATACTCTGTGTCGCAGCATTTCTGGTCGTGTAGTTTGGGCTGCCGCGCGTGGAGCATCGCGCACAGCATGTTCATAGAACCAGCGGCGGGATACGCGCGTTGATGCGTGTGCCGACGGCGTGGGCAGTGATTGGTGTGACGTTTTTGATTGCGATTGCGAATGAAAATATCAATGTGGTTTTTGGCGCGTGGATGAATCAGGCATTTGGGTTGGATGCAGTGGCACTCGGGCTTGTGGCGTCGGCGATTGGCGGCGCGGAATTGGGGGCGGAGCTTTTTGCGGCGGGTTTCGTTGACCGGCTCGGTAAATGGCGCACGGTGTTGGCGAGTCTGATTTTCGGCGGACTCGCCTACGCATTGCTCCCTTTGCTTGACCGAAACGCGTGGTTTGGAACATTCGGTTTGATGTTGGTCTTTTTCCTGTTTGAATTGGCGGTGGTTGCCGGGTTGCCGCTGTATACGGAAATTTTTCCGCACGCGCGCGGGCTGGTGTTGTCGCTCGAAGTGGCTTCGTTTTCTCTGGGACGCGCCGTAGGTTCGTTCGTCGCCCCCGCGCTGTTCACACGATACGGTTTTGCGGCGGTATGTTTCTTATCGGGCGCGGCGCTCGTCGCGGCGATTCTGATTTGGATTCTGGTGGTGCGAGAACAACAATGAACAATCGTCACGTTTATATTGCCATTGAAGGTGTAATCGGCGTCGGCAAGACGACCTTGGCGCGCTTGCTCAAGCCGACGTTCGATGCGAAAGTCCTGCTCGAAGTATTTGAAGAGAATCCGTTCCTCGCGCGATTTTATCAGGACCGCGAGCGCTTTGCTTTTCAAACGCAGACGTTTTTTCTGTTGAGCCGCTACCAGCAGCAGCACGAAGCGATTCCGGGCGCGTTGGCGTTGCAGAATCTCATCAGCGATTATACGTTCGACAAAAACAAAATTTTTGCGCGCCTGACGTTGAGCGGCGATGAATTGGAAATGTACGAACGCGTGCAAGACATTCTCGGCGGGCGCATCCCGAAACCTGATTTGGTTGTATTTTTGCGCGCGAGGGTGGAACACTTGATGGAACGCATCGCGATTCGCGACCGCAGCTATGAGCGTACTATGGATAGTCAGTACATTGCCGCGCTGGCGCAGGCGTACGACGCGTATTTCACGACCTACGTATCCTCACCTGTGCTCAAGGTCGAAACGGATGAACTGGACTATGTTCACAACCGCGCGGCTCTGGAGCAGGTCGCGGAAATGATTCGCGCAAAATTGATGGCAGGACCGGTACAGGAGAGATTGCTGTAGCGCGCATCGCGTATCGCGTATTGCCTATCGTCAAGCCCATGTTTGCGATTTGCCATACGCGATTCGCGATTCGCGATCCGCGATTCACCATGAAACACTATCTCGTCATTGCCGGCAACATCGGCGTGGGAAAATCCACGCTCGTCAAGGTCATGCACGAGCGTTTGCAATGGGAGCCGTTTTACGAGGCGGTGGTGGAAAATCCGTACCTCGCGGATTTTTATGCCGACATGCCGCGCTGGGCCTTTCATTCGCAGATGTTTTTCTTGACGCGGCGGCTGCATTCGCACCACCAATTGCTGCTGCACCCCGGCGTGGTCGTCCAAGACCGTTCGGTGTACGAGGATGCAGAAATTTTTGCGCGTAATTTGTTTTTGCAAGGGCGCATGAGCACGCGCGATTACGCGACGTACAGCGACATGTACGAGGTGCTGAAATTGTTTTTGCCGCCGCCGCATCTGGTCGTGTACCTGCAAGCGTCGGTAGATACATTGCTCAAACGCATCGCGCTGCGCGGGCGCGATTATGAAAAAGGCATCGAGCGCATGTATTTGGAACAATTGAATCGGTTGTACGAAGAATGGATTCAGAATTTCCAACTTGCACCGGTCTTGACCGTGCCCGCCGATCGTCTGGACTTTGTGCAATACGACCGCGACCTGCAAATGATTCTCGACAAGGTGCAGCAAAAGTTACGCGGGGATCAATACGTGTTGTTTGAATGAGGAATGAGACTGGAGACGGGAGACTGGGGACTGGAAAGTATGGAACTGTTACAGAAACACGGGCGCAAAATTTTTCTGTCCATCATTCTCGCGGTGGTTGTTTATGCAGCGCTGCTGCTCGTGTCCGATACACAAAAGTTGGCGGCGGCGATACGCGATTTTCGCTGGGAACTGCTGCCCCTTATTATCGGCTTGACGCTGTTCAATTATGCGGTTCGCTTTCTCAAGTGGCACTGGTATCTGGGCGTGGTCGGCGTAAAAAATTTGGCTTGGTTCGACAGTGGCTTGATTTTTCTGGCGGGCTTTTCCATGACCCTGACGCCGGGCAAAGCCGGTGAGTTTCTGAAGGCGTTTCTCGTCAAACAGCGCGTCGGAACTCCGGTCGCTACAACCTCGCCGATTATTTTAGCGGAGCGACTGACCGATGGGCTGGCGCTGCTCGTACTTGCTGCGTTCGGTTTGCTGATTTTCGACAGCCCGCAAGTGCGCATTGTGTTGGTCGGCGTACTGGTCATTGCGGCGATTGTTATTTTTCTCGTGCAGCGTCGCACACTGGCAAATCGCGTCATGGTGTGGATGCAACGCGCGCCGTTGCTCGCGACGCGGATGCATTACATTCAAGCGTTTTATTCCAGTTCATTCACGTTGCTGCAATTCAAAACGCTCATCATTGCGATTGGTTTGGGAATTATTTCGTGGGCGGGCGAATGTTTCGCCCTCGCGTTGATTGTGATTGGCTTGGGCATTCCTTTTTCGTGGACGCTGGTCGCTCTGTCCGCGTCGGCGATGGGTTTTGCAACGCTGGCGGGTTCGATTCTACTAGTGCCCGACGGGTTGGGAGTTGCCGAAGCGAGTATTGATGGTTTGTTGTTGGCGTTCGGGCGCGCGCCGTGGTTGCCCGCAGGCACGATTACGCAACCGATCGCGGCGGCGGCTACACTGATGATTCGCTTTGCAACGTTGTGGTTTGGTTGGTGGCTCGGACTCGTTTGTCTCGGCATCGTCTCGCGACGGTTTGGACAAAAAACAGATGCGCGGTCAGCGGATGGGCAAAGCGGATAAGCGGATAGGCGCGTCTTTATCCGCCTATCCGCTTTATCAAATCCGCTGTCATTTTGCCTTGCCCTGATTCGCCACCGCTTGGGTCGCTTGCGCAATCGTTTCGGGATCGCCGAGATAATAGTGTTGAAGGGGGTTCAAATCGTCGTCTAGCTCATAGACCAGCGGAATACCAGTTGGAATATTAAGCCCCACAATTTCTTGATCGCTGATATTGTCAAGATATTTCACCAGCGCGCGCAGACTATTGCCGTGCGCGGCAATCAGCACGCGTTGATTGGCTTTGAGCGCAGGCACAATCGCATCTTGCCAGTACGGCAAAAAACGCGCGACCATATCTTTTAGACATTCCGTCGTCGGCAGCGTGCGCGGGTCGAGGTCGGCGTAACGACGGTCATTGCCGGGGAAACGCTCGTCGTCGCGTTCGAGCGCGGGGGGGGGGATGTCGTAACTGCGCCGCCAAATCAACACCTGTTCCTCGCTGAATTTTTGCGCCGTCTCGGCTTTGTTCAATCCTTGCAGCGCGCCGTAATGCCGTTCATTCAAACGCCACGATTTGTACACCGGCAGCCACAACAAATCCATTTCATCCAACGCCAAATTCAAGGTGCGAATCGCGCGCAGCAGCACCGAAGTGAACGCGACGTCAAAGGTGTATCCCTCCGCCCGGAGCGTTTTCCCCGCCCCTTTCGCTTCGGCTATTCCCTTTTCCGACAAGTCCACATCCGCCCAACCCGTGAACCGGTTTTCTTTATTCCAGGTGCTTTCGCCATGTCGTAGCAAAACGAGTTTCTGCATTGTTCCTCCGAACGGGCGAGCGTTTCAGCTGCCGCCCCGATGATTGTGAATGTGTTCGTATTGTCCTGCGTAAACGATATTGCGGATTTCCTTGCTGGCGAGAAAATCGTGCGGGAAACCCAATTCGATTTTGCTCGCGTTGTCGAGCCGCGCGAGGTGTTCCGCCGATAGTTTTACATCCAACGCGCCAAGATTGTCTTGGAGCTGCGCGACATTGCGCGCGCCGACGATGGGAATGATCGGCGCGTGGCGCGCGTCCTGTTGCGCGAGAACCCACGCAATCGCAACTTGGGAAGTGGTGCAGCCGAGTTCCTGTGCGACGTGAATGACCTCTTGTGCGATTTCATATTGGCGCGCGGGCACGTTCCAATTTTTCGCGCGCCCTTGCGCGTCGGAATCCCGATTGTATTTGCCCGTCAGAATTCCCGCGCCCAAGACGCTCCACGGCGTCACGGCAATGTCCAACGCACGCGCCATCGGCAGCAGATCGCGTTCCGCCGCGCGGTCGGCGAGCGAATAGCGAATCTGCAAACCGACAAAGCGCGCCCATCCGCGCAAATCCGCCAATGTGTTTGCCATCGAGACAACCCACGCGGGCGTGTCGGAAACGCCGATGTACAACACTTTGCCTTGTCGCACGAGGTCGTCCAACCCGCGCATGATTTCTTCGACCGGCGTCGTAAAATCCCAGGCGTGCAGCCAGTACAAATCAATGTAATCGGTGCGCAGACTCTTTAAACTGGTGTGGACCGATTCCATCATGTTCTTGCGCTGGTTGCCTGCCGCGTTGGGATCGCCTTCGCGCCGCCGCAAAGTATATTTGGTCGCGACGACGAAATGTTCGCGTTCGCTCTGGATAAATTCGCCGACAAATTTTTCGCTCGTGCCGTTCGTGTAATTCACTGCCGTATCAACGAAATTTCCGCCCGCGTGCGCGTACGCGTCGAAAATGGTCTTGCTTTCTTCGCGCGATTGTCCCCAGCCCCAATCTTGACCAAAGCCCATGGTGCCGAGCGCAAGCTCACTGACGCGTAGTCCGCTTTTGCCCAAGAGTTTGTAATTCATCCTTTTCCTTGAATTAATTTGGACGCGGATGAACGCGGATTGACGCGGAAAAAATTTCGGGTTGTATCCGCGCTTATCCGCGAAAATCCGCGTCCAAATTACTATCCGATCAGAAATGATTGCGTCGCGTCGAATAGTACGCGCCCAACCCCAACGCGGCGAGCGCGGCAACCCCGGCCGCCGCGAGCGCGAGGAACGGTGTCTTGGAGCTCGCGCCGGGATTGAACGGCAGCCCTTCGCTGTATTGCAAAAACTTTTGCCCCCACGCAGTGTTGAGCATCATTTCCGCGCGCGGCGCGCCGACGAACGGATACCAATACAAATTGTGATACACATTCGATGCGGCATACGACCACGGCACCAGCGGCGAACGGAGCAGCGGACCCTCGAGCGGTTTCAAAGCACCGTGATAGATTTGTTTTTGCCCCCACGACGCGAAGGTGTCTTCGTCGTGCGCAAAATGCCAATTTTCTTCCGCGACGTCCACATCGCCGACGATTTTGATTTCTTTCGGGTCGCCGACGCCAAGTCCGCGTTCGTGCGCGTGGCGAATGAAACGCACGCGCAGCGGGTCAATGCCCATGATTTTTGCGCTCATCGCGTCAATCGCCACCGGGTCGGCGGAAGCCATGATGGTATTTTTGACATACGGGCGCATCGCGCGCGGACCCGGACCTTCGCCCGCGAACGTGCCGTCCATCACACAAAAGATTCCCGTGTGAATATCTTGTTGGATTTGCAAGAGGTCAACCAGCGTGTCGTGAATATTCGCGTGCGTCCAATGGCGCTGTTCGTTGAGGAGCCCACCAAAGGCATTCTTCATCGCACCCGTCAGCGTGGTGAACACATGCGTTTTCATCGTCGGCAAGTGCAGTACATTCTTGTCGTAAAACGCTTTAGGAATGTAAATGCCCTGCGGATAAATTTGGTCGAGCACGGCGAGCGGCTGGCGCGGTTCATAACGCACCCATTCCACGTCCGCTTCGTACGTGTGCAAATCGCGAATGCCGTACTGCTCCTGGACCAGTTTGTGGCGATTGTTGAGCGCGCCTTCTTTGGCGTCCACGACCACGGTGTTGTTGTGCGCGGCGATGAGGCGTTCGCGCGTATAGCCGTCGCGCAACAGCGTGCGAATTACGCCGTCCAATTGCCACGGCGCGGTCGAGCACGCGGGATACCAGATTTGCCACGAGATGTTGATCTTGAGCAACGTCTCTTTTTCTTTGGGTAAATTCTGTTCGTAATTTGCAAGCCGCATCAAGCGATAATAATCGTCCAGGACGGTTTCGGGGCGCGTACGTAAAATGGCGACCGTGCCGCGCCCGGGGAAATTCTTGGCGTCAATCATGGGAACTCCGCGGTGATTTCAGATTTCAGATTTCAGATTTTAGATTGAAACGAGTATAACGCAGATAAAATGGTGTGTCGAATTTTTGCGACGCGCACGAGGCGCTATACTACTTCTCCTATTGCGTTGCGCGCGGCGGTAATGTTAAAATCGGGCGGGAGCAGACAACATGAACCAAACTGAATTACAGCAGCACATCGAAGCGGGGACGCTGGCGCAAGCAGCCAGCCAATTGGAAGAGGAGCGCGCCGCGGCGCAAGAAAAAAACGAGCCGCAAAATTTGGCGCTCGCCGCCAACGATCTTGGCATTGTGTATTTGCTGCAGAATCGCACGGACGAGGCGCGTTCGCTATTGACCGAAGCGCAGCAGTTGTTCATTCAGGCAAATGATGCTGCAGGGCAAGGACGCGCAACAGGGAATCTCGCCGAATTGGAAGAACGCGCGGGCAACGGCGATGCCGCGAGCGCGTTGTACATGCAAGCTGCGGATTTATTGCACGAAGGAAAAGCCTTCGAGGATGAATACGCGACGCGGCGGCGCTTGAGCCGTTATTATCTCACGCACGGCGGGACGATGATGTCGTTGCGCGAAACGGTCAAGGCATTGACGGTCAAGCCAAACGCAAGCTGGTGGGACCGGTTCCTTTGTTTTTTCTACCGCCTGCCGCTACAGTTGATGGGGTTGGACAAGCCGTAACCGGATGCCAGATCTAGAATTTGAACCTTGTCGTCCTGATAGACGCTTTCGCCCGCGAATTGTGGTGCGTTCTGGTTATTGACGACGCGGTAGCGAATTCCAAATTCGTTGCACAAGCGTGCAAAATCTTGCTGCGCGAGCAATCCCAAAATACGCGCGTTTTGCCCCGTAACCCGCGCCGGTTCACGCGAGAGATAGCCGAAGGCAAGCGGTTTTTGGTGCAGCGTTTGATAGTACATCACTTGACCGGCTGGAGTCCCCGGCGCGGCGGCAAGCCCCACGGTGTCCAGCACCGCGCCAAAGGGTAAATCGCGTAACGCGGTCACATACGCCGGGACATTCGGGACGAGTGTCGGAATCGTCGCAGGGAGCGTTTCAAAAACAATCAAGCCAAAAAGTGCGACAGCAAGCAGCTTTTCCTTCCAGCCCGCGCGCAGTACGCACGGAAACCATACGCATTGATGACTGCCAATGCCAAGACACTCATGACGATCATGCGCGCGGGCACACCCATGGAGCGCACCGGGGGTAGGATGATTTCCAAAAGCGCATAGGGCAAAGGGATCCCCGCGATTGCCGTTCCGTTGACGCGCAGCTCTGGTCCTAACGCAAGGACGGCAAAAATTAGAAACAGCCCGTACCACATTGCCAAATGGTCTGCCACAATCCGCTTGCGTTTTAGCCAAACGCCTACGGCAACCGCCAATGCCGCAACTGGCAAGGCGACATTGGTTTCAGCCATGTTACCGTTCCAACCGATCCAATAGGTTTGCAGCGCGGCGCTGTAACGCCAAATTCTGGCGGGCATGATCAGCGCCATCAAATCTAGCGAATTGGCGGCAGCATCATGTCCTGTGATTGGCGTCCCCGCATATTCCAATAGAAACCCGCCGATCGGCGCCGCGCAGAGAACGAATACGATTCCTGTGAAACTCAACAAGACGGCGCGATACTCTTTACTAAACAGGAACCACAGATCGCGTTTGCGAAAGCCGAACCACCCGAGCATCAGTACTGATGCAAGCACGCTATAAAAAAAATAATACGCATGCGTTCCTAGAGCGTTGTGTGCCACGGATGCTGGTAAAGTTCGGTGAGTGCGTGATTTACCCACCACAAAGACCAGAGGGCTTGATAGCTGTCTTGCGAGACTCCCCACAGGCGCGTATAGAATCTGGACAAGAGTCTATTTGTCAGCAGCACAAAGGAAATGAAATACACCACACTGGGCAGCATACCCAGATATAGAAATTGGATTGCCAGCACGCGGACGGAGTGGGTCTTTTGCATCAACAGAATATCATCTGGGAGTTGGCTCGGGGACAGGATAAAGTTCCAGCTGACTCACCACAAGACTGCCGCGCCCGCGATAATAGATGTGGAACCTAAAAATGTGCGGCGCGTAATCGCGGTCGCTAATGATAAAGCTGGTTTGGAATGTCCCATGATTTGTCTTGGAGGAGGGTAATCTGCCCTCTGCAATAATGGATTTGCTATGGTCAAGTGTGAGGCGATATCCCGCGTTCGTCCTGGTACTCGTGGCATAAGTCAACTTGACTTGATATGTTCTGTTTGGAAAAACCCGAATATACGGTCCGAAAGCGAGGAATCCTTTTGACCCTTGGACGGCCACCCGCTTATCCCCTCTCGTTCCGCCCGTTAAGCTGTACAGCTGCGCGCCCTTGGTGACAATAGAATCAACCTTCGGCGTGTATAAAATTGAAAAGGCGACCGCCGCAAACCCAAACGAAATCCAAAGCATGGCAAGTACCCGCCGCTTGTCATGCCACACGTCGAGCAACCAAGCCCCGCTCAAGGTCAAAAGCAAACTTGAAGCGAGCGCGAAATAATTCGCGACATGACTTGGATATCCTCCAAAAACACGCATGTTGGGCAGCAAATATTGTGCACGTACGCTGAGATGCAGCAGCGGCGTATACAAATCACTCGTCGCCCAAATCGGCACGTCTATACCCTGATTGTACAAAAAGCGATTGTGCGTCAGCCATATACCTGCCAGATTGATTTGTAACAAAAAACTAAATGCGCATACGGCGCCGAGAGCATAGCGCCCGATTCGTTGCGCGACCATAGACTTGACGAC
>JACQWQ010000210.1 GCA_016209205.1 Chloroflexota bacterium | reverse complement strand
GCGGCGCACAATTTGGCCTGGCACGCCGACGACCACCGAATTGGGCGGCACGTCTTTGACCACGACCGCGTTTGCGCCGATGCGGCTGTTGTCGCCGATGGTGATTGCGCCCAGCACTTTGGCGCCCGCGCCCACGACGACATTTTCGCCGAGCGTCGGATGCCGTTTGCCTTTGTGCGAGCTTACGCCGCCGAGCGTTACGCCGTGATACAGCGTCACGTTCGGACCGATCTCGGACGTTTCGCCAACGACCACGCCCATACCATGATCAATAAAAAGCCCGGGACCGATCGTCGCGCCGGGATGAATCTCGATGCCGGTCAGTGAACGCGTCACTTGCGAAATCAGGCGCGCGGTCGTCTTGAAATTGCGCACCCACAACGCGTGCGCGATGCGATAGCCCCACAACGCGTGCAGCCCCGGATAGCACAACACGATTTCGAGCGTATTGCGCGCGGCGGGATCGCGTTCCAAAATCGCTTGAATGTCGCGGTGAAATGTAGTGAACAAAAAGAAAACCCTCTCAAGGGAACTGAGGGAACTAAGGGAACTCATTTCCCCTCAGTTCCCCTCAGTTCCCTTAGTTCCGTTCTTCAACTCGCCAAGTCCGCGAACAACACCGTGCTCAAGTAGCGTTCGCCGAACGACGGGAGAATGACGACAATCAATTTGCCCGCGTTCTCTGCGCGCCGAGCCACTTGCAATGCCGCCCACGTCGCCGCGCCGGACGAAATGCCGACGAGCAGCCCTTCTTCTTTTGCCAATTGCCGCGCGGTTGCCAACGCGTCTTCGTTTTTCACGCGAATGATTTCGTCGTAAATTTTCGTATTCAACACATCGGGCACGAATCCTGCGCCGATGCCTTGAATCGGATGCGGACCGCGCGGCCCGCCCGAAAGCACCGGCGACGCGTCGGGTTCCACCGCAATCGCTTTGAACGACGGCTTGCGCGCTTTAATCACTTCGCCGACGCCCGTAATCGTGCCTCCTGTGCCCACGCCCGCGACGAGAAAATCCACTGTACCGTCGGTGTCGCGCCAAATTTCTTCCGCCGTGGTTTTACGATGAATTTCAGGGTTCGCGGGATTTTTGAATTGCTGCGGAATGAAATAACGCGAGTCGCTCGCCGCCAATTCTTCCGCTTTGCGAATCGCGCCCGGCATCGCTTCGGAACCGGGCGTGAGAATCAATTCCGCGCCGTACGCGCGCAGCAACATGCGCCGTTCTTTGCTCATTGTTTCGGGCATCGTCAGCACCAATTTGTAGCCGCGCGCCGCGCACACCATCGCGAGCGCGATCCCCGTGTTGCCGCTGGTCGGTTCGAGAATGATCGTATCGGCGTTGATACGTCCCGCTTTTTCCGCTGCGTCAATCATCGAAACGCCGATGCGGTCTTTGACACTGTGCGCGGGATTGTAAAATTCCAGTTTCGCCGCCACGTCCGCGACCGCGCCGTTGGCGACGCGATTCAGACGTACGAGCGGCGTATTGCCGATCAATTGTGTGACATCTTGCGCGATGTTCATGTGTCTCCTTTGCACGTTCCTCAATTCTTGGGCGCGGGCTTGCGTCCGCCGGGCGTGCCATCCACAGCCCAGACCAAACCGCCGCGCTGCAACTTTATCATACACGGGCGCAGTTGGAAAAATTGCCGGATTGACATCTTTTCGTTTCGCGCGATACTGGCAAATGTCACTAACCCTAGTGATATAGTAGACATTGTAAGCCATGCGACTCTCAAAACGCGGGGAATACGGACTCAAGGCGTTGATCGAACTCGCCGCCAACGATGCCGAAGATGTGATTCGCATTCGCGAGCTTGCCGAGCGTGAACAGATTCCGCTCAAATTTCTGGAGCAGATTTTGCTGGCGCTCAAAAACGCGGGGCTACTGCAGAGCCGCCGCGGCGTGAATGGCGGATACTATCTGGCGCGTCCGGCGGATGAGATCACGCTGGGGCAGGTCGTGCGCACGCTCGACGGTCCCGTCGCGCCGATTCGCTGCGTCAGTCAAATGGCGTACGAACGCTGCGTTTGCCCCGACGAAAACACGTGCGGACTGCGCCTGGCGATGTTGGACGTGCGCAACGCGATTGCCGACGTGTTGGATCACACCACGCTGGCGGACGCGGCGCGGCGCGCCAACAAACGCGCGCGCAAAATGCGCTCCCGCGCCGCGCGGTAACTAACGCGTACTCTAAAAGTCCTGTACTTGTTCGTTTTGTGTCCAAATGTATACTATTCTACTGGGAAATATATAGAATAACGGAGGAGCACCCTAACATGTCCAAGGTAAAATGGCTGCCCGCGCTTTTGGTCGTTTTCGTTGTTCTTGCCTGCGCGCCCCAAGCCGCGCCTACGTCTACGTCCCTAACCGCCCCCACCACCGTTCCAGTAACGAATGTCCCCGCCAGCGGTGAAAAAATCACCGTTCACGTCGGCTATTTCCCGAACATCACGCACGCGCAGGCGCTCGTCGGCGTGCAAAATGGCGCATTCCAACAAGAACTCGGCGAGAACGTGACGCTTGACGTCAAAACGTTCAACGCCGGTCCGTCCGAAATCGAAGCGTTGTTCGCGGGCGCGATTGATATTGGCTATATTGGCCCCAGCCCGGCGATCAACGGTTATGTGAAATCAAACGGTGAGGCGCTGCGCATCATTGCCGGTGCAGTCAGCGGCGGCGCGCTGCTGGTCGTTCGTCCCGCAGCCAACATTAAAACGGCGGCAGACCTCGCGGGGAAAAAAATCGCGACGCCCGAATTGGGTAACACGTAAGATGTCGCCGCGCGCTATTACCTGCTGGAAAACAAGCTCAAGACCACCGACAAAGGCGGCGCTGTGCAGGTGCTGCCCACCAAGAACGCGGACACGCTGACGCTCTTTGCAAAACAAGAACTCGACGCGGCGTGGGTGCCCGAACCGTGGGGCGCGCGGTTGGTCAAGGAAGCTGGCGGACAAATTTTGTTTGACGAGCGCGACCTGTGGCGCAACCGGCAGTTTGTCACGACCAACATCATCGTGAGCAAAAAATTTCTCGACGCGCATCCTGACCTTGTTCTGAAATGGCTGCGCGCACACGTCAAGGTGACGGATTGGATCAAAAAGAATCCCACCGCAGCAAAGCAAATCGTCAACGCCGAAATCAAGCGCATCACCAACGCGGCGCTCAAAATCGAGATTCTGGACGACGCGTGGACGCGCCTTGATTTTACGTACGATCCGATTTCGGCTTCGCTGTTTACTTTGGCGGATCGCGCGTTCGAACTTGGGTTCTTGGGCAAGACCAAACCCGATTTGAGCAACATCTATGACCTCAAGTTGCTGAATCAGGTCCTCACCGAACAAGGGCTTGCGACCGTAAATTAGCCGACATCCATACCAGACCTGACACAGTACATCACAGATTGGGACACAGAGACCACAGATGCCACAGATTTAGAGGTTCATTTTCTGTGTAATCGGCGACGAACTCCGTCGCAGAAATCCGTGTCCCAAAGACAAAGTTGCGATGTACTGTGTTAGGTCTTGGTCGCCTGTGTAGTATGACCACACTCGCTAGTGCAACAAGGATGCTGCAATTCCTGACCTCGCCAGACACGAAAATGACGACATCCAAGGTCCGTGTCCAGCATCTCACCAAATCATTCCGCATAAAAAAGGTTCAAATGCAGGTCTTGGACGATGTTTCGTTCGAGATTGCGCGCGGCGAATTTGTTTGTTTGCTCGGTCCATCGGGCTGCGGCAAATCTACATTGCTGTCGCTGCTGGCGGGCTTGGATACGGATTTTGATGGCGCGATTTTCGACGACGACAAAACAGTCCAAGGTCCGAGCACCGACCGCGTCGTCATGTTTCAAGACCCGACGCTGTTCCCGTGGCTGAATGTCATAGACAATATCGCGTTCGGGTTGAACATGCAGGGCCTGTCGAAAGCGACGCGCGAAACGACTGCCGAGCGGTATTTGAAAATGGTGCACCTCGCGCGTTTCAAGCACTGGAAGACCACGCGTTGGTCGAATACACGCGCGCCATCGGCGCGGTGTTGAAAACCGAAGTAGACCGCGTGATCGCAGCGGAACGTGGGGAATTAGAGGGTCGGACAAATTTGTAAATTTGTCCGACCTTTTCCAGAGGGCCATGAAATCTGTTCTCAGAACCAAAATCGCGCGCCAATTGATTTTTTTTGCCGTTATCGTCGTCGGGTGGGAGCTGTTGTTTCGCCTCAAGCTGTGGCCCCCCTATATTTTCCCTTCGCCCTTCGCGGTGGGTTCAAGTTTGATTGGCGGCATTCTCGACGGCGCGTATCCGATTGGCATCGGCGTGAGCATGACGCGCATTCTGATCGGCTTTGCACTATCCATCGCGATTGGTTTGCCGCTCGGCTTGCTCATCGGGCGCGTCGCGTTCTTGAGCGATACGTTCGGTTCCGTGTTGAACGGGCTGCAAACTTTGCCGAGCATCTGTTGGCGGCCGCTGGCGTTGATTTGGTTCGGGTTGAATGAAAGCGCGATTCTATTCGTCGTCGTAATGGGCGCGGTGCTTTCCATTGCCATCGCGGCAGAGGGGGGGGTGAAAAATACGCCGCCGCAGTATTTGCGCGCGGCGCATAATCTCGGCGCGCGTGGCTGGCGTCTATATCGCCACGTCATTTTTCCCGCCGCGTTGCCTTCGATTCTCACGGGCTTGCGGCTCGGCTGGTCGTTCGCGTGGCGCTCGTTGATGGCGGGCGAATTGATTTATATCACGCTCGGCTTGGGACAATTGTTGGCTATGAGGCGCGATCTGAATGATTTATCGCAAGTAATGGCGGTAATGTTGGTTATCATCGCATTGGGCTTGACGGTGGACCGCGCGGTGTTTTCACCGCTGGAGCGCAACGTGCGCCAGCGCTGGGGCTTGAGCCCGCGGTAAAAGGTTCACAATTCCAAGACCGCGTGTGTCAGTCCTTCTTCAATGTCATAGTGCAGCTTGAAACCGAGTTTCTCGGTCACGCGCTTCATGCCGACATTTTCGGGCAGGATTTCGCCGAGGATGCGTTTGACGCCTTCGACGCGCCCGATCTCGACCAAC
>JACQWQ010000209.1:11107-11722 GCA_016209205.1 Chloroflexota bacterium | reverse complement strand
AAGGGCGCGCGGCGGAACGATACAGATTGCATCTGCTGCTGCGCGATTTTTCGCACGAACGGTTACGTCGCAACGAACGCGCATACGCGGTTTCACTGCGGATGGCGACTTTTTATTGCGAACTTGCCAAGTATTATGGTCCGCGCCTGCACGGCGGCGAGGGACTGCACGAAGCGGATGTGCTGAACGCGCTGCAAGTGTTGGAACAGGAACGGACAAACATTTTTGCAGGGCAGGGGTGGGCGAGAGAAAACGAGACACGAGAAGCGAGAGAACTCACGCGCGATTACATTGATGGCATGATGCACTATTTCAACTTGCGCGCGAACTGGGCAGAATGGATTGAATGGAGTGAATACGCCCTGGCGGCGTGTGAACAGCTGAGCGACGAAAAAGCGGCGGGTGCGATTTCAGGCAATCTCGGCATCGTCTATCGGCAAAAAGGCGAATGGGACAAGGCGATTGAGTTTTATCAGAAAGATTTGGCAATCAGTGAGCGCATGGGCGATGTGCATGGCATGGCGCAAACCTACAACAATCTCGGCTTCGTCTATGCGGACAAAGGCGAATGGGACACGGCGATTGCGTTTTATCAGCAATCAGAGAGAACGAGCG
>JACQWQ010000209.1:0-11084 GCA_016209205.1 Chloroflexota bacterium | reverse complement strand
CATGGCATGGCGCAAACCTACAACAATCTCGGCTTGGTCTATGCGGACAAAGGCGAATGGGACAAGGCGATTGCGTTTTATCAGAACGCTTTGAAAACGATGGAGCGCGTGGGCGATGTGCATGGCATGGCGCAAACCTACAACAATCTCGGCTTGGTCTATGCGGACAAAGGCGAATGGGACAAGGCGATTGCGTTTTATCAGCAATCGTTGGAAACCAAAGAGCGCGTGGGCGATGTGCAGGGCATGGCGCAAACCTACAACAATCTCGGCATCGTCTATCGGCAAAAAGGCGAATGGGCCAAGGCGATTGCGTTTTATCAGAAATCATTGGAGACGACAGAGCGCCTTGGTGATGTTGTGACATCAGCGAATAATTATTGGGGCTTGGGCAGCGTGTATGAAAAGCAAAAGGATATTTCACACGCATTTGAATTCTGTAATCGCGCCATGAGCGTCTGGGAAAAATTAAAGAGCCCTTATGCAAAAACCTATCACGCGCATTTGCAAGAGTTGAAACAAAAGCTTGCGCGCGCGTCCGAAGAATAGAATTCATCGGCAAAAGAAGGAAAGAACGAACACAAAGAATGAAACGCGCACTGCTGATTTTCTTGTTACTCGCTGTTTTCCTTGTCCCATCGCGCTCGGCGCGCGCCGCCGAACCGCGCTGCGCCAACACGTTCATCGCGTCGCCCGCGCCGCATTCCACCATCGGCGGTGTGGCAGTCATCACCGGACGCGCACAATTGGAAGGCGCGTTCGTGCGGTATCAGGTGGATTTTTCGACGACGGGCTTGAACTTGTGGGTGCTGCTCAATTCCGCGCCGCAAGCGATTGTGGATGGGACGCTAGCGCGTTGGGATACGACCTTGATTCCCGACGGCGCGTATGATTTGCGCGTGCGGACGATTGATACGTCGGGGAATTATTGCGAATTCGTTACACAGTCGGTGTTTGTGAGACAGAGTGAGCAGTTATCAGTAATCAGTCATCAGTTGTCAGTGAGCAGTAATCAGTCGCCAGTGACCAGTGATCAGTTACCAGTCTCCAGTCTCCGGTCTCCAATCTCCAATCAACCGGTCTCTATTTCTCACGTGATTGAGATTGAATCGCTCAACGGGAAACTAACGGTGGCGGTGCCGCAAGCGCCGTCGCTGCCGTACTGTACGCCTTCGTACATGCTGGGCAGCATTGTTACGCGTTCGGTGCGTTTGTGCGCGGGGCAAACGTATCGTCCGTTCACGCTCGTCGGCGATAATCTTGCCGTGATTGGCGACCCTTCGCCAAGCTCAGGGCAGGCGCAATCGCCCGCCGTGATTCGTTCGTACGGGCGCGTGTATGGGATACGCGCGACGGGGAACAACGTATTGATTGCGGGCGTCAACGTCGTCGGTGTTACCGCGCCAAATGATTTGGGAAATTGGTTGTGCTTGTACGCCCAGTGCAGGTATGCCAGTCCGCCGATTCAAGGCGGCGCGGCGTACGGCGGCGGCATTTTGCTCGAGGGCAGCAACAGCACGGTGATGAATTCCGCCATCAGCGGCGGGGTGATCGGCATTGCTCTGTTGTACGGACGCGGGAATAAAATCCTCAACAATCAAATTTCAAATTTGACGGGCTGGGGCATCTTTGCCGCAAGCCCCACCAATTCCGCGTTCGTCGGCAATACGCTGCACGACATCAATCGCGCGTGCACCGACCCGAGCGGCAATTATTACGCCGGCGGCTGTGAAAGCGCGGGGATGCTGCTGATGGGCGCGGACACCAATCTCATCGCCAACAACACGTGTGCGCGCAGCGGCAATTGTTTCTATTTGAACGGCGAAGGCGGACGCTCGAACAATTTCAACAAGTTGTACGGGAATCTGTGCAGCGCGCCGTCATTCAATTGCTCGGTTCGCACAGCGAACCAAGAAATCACCGACGCGCGCGCCGTCGAATTTGACAACAACAGCGCGACACTATCGCCCGGCAACGCGTCGGGCTGTGAAATCTGGCTCGTGCGCGCGCAAATCATCGCGGGCAAAAACAATCGCGTCCCGCCGTGCAATCATCGCGGCAGTCATGTAGAATCAACGTACGATCCGCCAAAATAAATCCGAGACACATGAAACGAGAAACGAGAATCTCATCTCTCGTATCTCGCTTTTCGGTTCTCGATTGTGAATATGCCTCGACCCGAAACCTTTCCTACCGAACCACCAACCGAACGCGCTTTTCTCGTCGGCGTTGAATTGAAAAACAAGCCGGGCGCATTCGCGATTGAAGACTCGATGCGCGAACTCGAACGCCTTGCCGACACCGATGGACTCGAAATCGCCGGGCAGGCGATTCAACGCGTCGAACGCCTCAATCCTGCGACGATGATCGGCAAGGGCAAGCTGCAAGAAATCGTCGCGCAGCGCGCGGAATTGAATTTTGACGTGTTGATTTTCAACGACGAACTCGCGCCCAATCAACAGCGCGAAATCGAAAACGCGTTCGAAGGCGCGGACATCAAGGTGCTGGATCGCACCGCGCTGATTCTCGATATTTTCGCGCAGCACGCGCGCACGCGCGAAGGCGCGCTGCAAGTGGAACTCGCGCAGTACGAATATCGTTTGCCGCGCTTGACGCGCATGTGGACGCACCTCGCGCGCCAGGCCGGCGGCGCGGCGGGGCGCGGCGGCACCGGTGGGGTAGGGCTGCGCGGTCCCGGCGAGCGCCAGTTGGAATTGGACCGCCGCGAAATTCGCGCGCGCATCGCGCATCTGAAACAAGAACTCGAACGCGTGCGCAAGCAGCGCGGCGAGCATCGCCGCAAACGACAGCGTGAAGGGATTCCGGTCGTTTCGATTGTCGGTTATACGAACGCGGGCAAGTCCACATTGCTGAACGCGTTGACTCATTCAGAAGTGTATGTCGCCGACCAGTTGTTTGCCACGTTGGACCCGACGACGCGGCGCGTGCAATTGCCGAGTGGGCAAGAAGTTTTATTTTCCGATACGGTGGGTTTCATTGAAAAATTGCCGACGCAGTTGATTGCGGCGTTCCGCGCGACGTTGGAAGAAATCGTTGACTCTAATGTTCTACTGCACGTCGTTGACATAACGCATCCGAACGCGGTGGAGCAAGTAAGCGCGGTGGAGGAAACGCTGGAAGAAATCGGCGCGGTCGCCAGTCATCGCGCTCAATCAAGCACAGCGAATACATCGAGCAAAGAGCGCGGTGACTGGCAAGCAGCCAAGCCGGTGGTGATGGCGTTGAACAAAATTGATGGACTTGGGTTACACAAGAATACGTTGGGTGAGGATGCGGCGCGCTTTGTAGGGCAGTGGCTCGAAGAATATCCCGACGCGGCGCCGATTTCGGCTGCGCAGCAGTTGGGACTGGACGCGCTGTTAGAACGCGTCGAAGCCGTGCTTGGGTCGAACCTCGTCGCGGTGCGCGCGCGGATTCCGTACCATGCGACCGAGCTGGTGAACTTGTTCCATCGCAAGGGCATCGTCGAGCACGAAGAGTATTCGCCGCGTGGGACGTTGATCGAAGGGAAACTGCCGCAAGCGTTGGTGCGGGAGTTCGAAGTGTATCGAGTTTAGAGAAAAAAATTTCATTTGGTTATCATGTCTGTTTTATCTCACGCGCATAGGATTGACTTAATTTTATCGCGTTAGCTAACATTGACAATAAGCGAACATTTGTCTTATAATGCGCGCTGAGGAGAGCAAAATGGCAATCTTTCCTAGCCGCAAACACGCAAAGCGCAGTATCCAGAGTGTTGAAACGCCGCAGCCGCCAGATGAACAATGCTGCTACATTCCACTAACTCGAAATGCTTTCGCACTTGTTGATAATTCAGATTTCGAGTGGTTGAACCAATGGAATTGGATCCTTTCAAACAGTCGAGGGCGACTTTATGCGCGTCGGGCAATAAGCCGATTTGAGGGCGGCGGTTCTATTGTGATGCACCGGCAAATCATGGATCCACCCGCAGGTATGGAGGTTGATCATATTAATGGTGATGGACTGGATAACCGTCGGGCAAACTTACGATTAGTCACGAAGGAACAAAACCTCCGCTCTCGGCGTACTTTCAAAAATAACACTTCAGGATACAAAGGTGTGGTCTTCAATAGCAAGAATGGACGATGGCGTGCCTCCCTAAATATTGGAACATTTGATACCCCTGAGGAAGCCGCTCGCGCGTATGACCGGGTTATACGCAATCTTTTCGGTAGTCTCGCCAAACCTAATTTTGATGAAAATACAGATGAAAGCTAGTGCGGATTAGCTAACAATGGCTTCGAATGCAAACCTGTCACTTAACAGTTGCATTGAGATGTACCTTCGGCAACTAGTTGAAAGCCCACGTACGCAGCGAACTTATGATGTTGGTCTGCGAACGTTCTTGCTGTACTTAACAGAGACACGTTCCTTCACAAAGAAGGGGTTTCGCAACAAGAAAAAGAGTACGAATGCCAAGCAGGAGTCCACTCGAGCAATTAAGCTGACGAATCGGACACTCGTTGAACGTGAATTGCCTGTTGATGTGATTGACACGAATGTTCTAGAGGGTTTTCAGGCGTGGCTTGCACAGAAATCTTATTCGCGTTTCTCACAACGCACGTATCTAGCGAGTGCAAGAGCATTTTTGAATTATGCGTTGGGTGAGGATTGGTTGCCGGAATCATTTTCCCTGGAGCGCGCACGCGCCAAGCTTAGGAATATAAAAAAACGCGGTTCATATCCAATTCCACGCCCTGACCCTGCCCTACCCCGTTTGATTGCGTACTTTGACGAGATGCCTTTGCCCGAAGGGGACAATGAAAAGACAAAACGAGCACGCTTGCAAATCTTGCGCAACCGTGCATTTGTGCATTTATTATATTCTTCGGCAGGGCGTCTGAGTGAAGTTGCGTCCTTGGATCGTAAGGATGTTGCGGACGGTCGGCGCAGAGAAACCATTGTGCAGGGCAAAGGTGACAAAGAAAGATTCATTTTCATTACGCCCGAAGCGCGGGCGGCGATCAGTTTATACATTGCAGAGCGCAGGGATGAATATGAACCGCTGTTTATCTCACACGGTCGCAATTACGGGGCACGTTTTACAAAAATGTCTCTATGGCGCGTCATAAGCCACGCCGCGAAAAAACTAAACATGGACGCCTCGCCCCATGATTTTCGTCATTTTCGCGCGCGGCAGATGTTAGAGCAAGGCGCGCCGTTGGAAGCAATCCAGGAAATTTTGGGACACAGCGATATTGGCACGACGCGGCGCGTGTATGCGCACTATTCGAAACCGTCCATTCGGACCATTTTTGAGCGCACGACCCTTTCGCCGCACGACGCCGCGCGCGCGGCAGAAGCGCAGGAAAACGAAGGGGATTCCCAATCAAAAGAGGCAAGATGACAAGAATACTTCAAGTTACGGTGTTAGGTTTGCTCGCCCTGCTAATTTGCAGCATGGCGTTTGTCGCCGGCTTTGGTGTAAATTACTTGTACACGACCCGCGCACCCGCGCCCTTGGCTTCGTCTAATCCCCCACGGCAACCGCCCCAACATTTCAACTTGATGTGGGAATCCTGGAAGCTGATCAAGGACGAGTTTTACTATGACATCCCCTTGTCGAATGCGCTCGTGCACGGCATGATTCGCGGCGCGTTGAGCTCGCTCGGCGACCCGCACACCGTTCTCGTCGAACCCGCGCCCGCGCAGCAAGAGGCGACGAATCTGCAAGGCAATTACGGCGGCATCGGCGCCAAAGTGGAATTGCGCAAAGGCGCGCTGGTGCTGCTGCCCTTTCCCGACAGTCCCGCCTCGAAAGCAGGCATCTTGCCCGGCGACCAGATTCTCAAGATTGACGATCAAGAAATCAAATTTGAAGACACACCCGACGTCATCGAAACCAAGTTGCGCGGTCAAGTTGGCGCCGAGATTACACTAACGCTGCGGCGGATTGGCGCGCCGGACGTAATCGTGGTGAAATTGACGCGCCAAGAAATCAATATCCCGACCGTGCAATATCGTATGTTGGAGAATACACCGTTCGGTTACATCCAGGTCACATTGGAAAGCGCCGACACGCCGCAAGAATTTGTCAAGGCGTTGAACGAATTGAAAAAGAACAATCCGAAAGCAATCGTCCTCGACTTGCGCAATAACCCTGGTGGATTGTTCCCCGATCCCGCGCTGGAAATTGTTGGACAGTTTTTGCCGAACGCGCCGGTCGTGATTGAGAAATATCGCGATGGGACGCAAAAAACGTACAATGCCCTCGCGGGTGGACAGGCGCGCGATTTGCCGGTCGTCGTATTGGTGAATGGCGGCACGGCGAGCGCGGGAGAAATTATTGCGGGCGCATTTTTTGACAGCGGCAAAACGGTTTTGATTGGCGAGAAAACCTTTGGCAAAGGTTCCGTGCAAGGACTTTATCCCTTGTCCGACAAATCGGTTTTGCACATCACGACCGCCAAATGGCAGACGCCCAAGGGCAATGAGATTGACGGCATCGGGATCAAACCCGATTTACAGATTCCGCTGACACCCGAAGACGCTGCCAAAGGCCTGGACCCGCAGTTGAATCGTGCGATTGAATATCTGAATACGGGCAAGTAGAGACGTTTCGGTGGAACGTCTCCTGAGACGTTCCACCGAAACGTCTCTACGAATGGAAACGTCCTAACGAAAACGAGGAACGAAAATGAAAGCAGTTGTACGCATCCTGATCGCGTTCGTGGTTGCCGTGATCTTGGTCAGCGGCGCCTTCTTGGGTGGTTATGCTACGAGCCAAATCGTTTTGTCTCGAAATGCACCCACACCGATTGCCCCGTTGACGACAACTTCCAATGACAACACCCCATCGGAATTCAAAGCCGACATGCCAGTCTTTTGGGAAGCGTGGAATCTGATCAACGAAAACTTTTATACGCAGCCCGTTGACCAGGACAAAATGACTTATGGTGCAGTAGGCGGCATGGTCGACGCGTTGGGCGATGTCCACACCGCGTTTGTGGATCCAAAGCGCGCCGCATACCTCCAAACGCAATTGCAAGGTTCGTTCGAAGGGATTGGCGCACAGGTACAAATGGTCAATGGGAGATTGCTAGTTGTCACTCCATTCAAAGGATCTCCCGCAGAAAAAGCTGGGCTACAAGCAGGCGATGTAATCTTGAAAGTGGATGGCCAGCTGATTGTCAACATGACTGTGGAAGATGCAGTGGCGCTAATTCGTGGACCGAAAGGCACGGAAGTTCATCTTACAATCCAACGCGGTTCCAATCCCGCGTTTGATGTAACCATTACGCGCAGTACGATTGACGTGCCCGAGGTTGAGTCCAAGATGCTCGAAAACGACACAATCGCGTATGTGCAGCTCTCTGAGTTTGGCGAAAAGGCGAAACCGGAACTGCGCAAAGCGTTGAGCGACGCGCTGGCAAAAAAACCAAAGGCATTGATTTTTGATTTGCGCGGCAATCCGGGCGGGTATTTGACCACTGCCATCGAAGTCGCGAGTGAATTTCTGCCCCAAGACCAGGTTGTGCTTGTCGAAAAATTCAAGAACGGCGACAAGCGGTTGTACAAGACACAGGGCAGCGGCTTGGCAACCAAAATTCCGATGGTCCTCTTGGTGAACGAAGGTTCGGCGAGCGCGTCGGAAATTCTCGCGGCAGCGCTGCACGATTACAAACGCGCGACCATCATCGGACAGAAAACGTTTGGCAAGGGTTCCGTCCAAACCGTGCACACGCTGAGTGACGATTCACAACTGCGCGTAACCATTGCAAATTTTTACAGCCCTAACGAAACTTCGATTAACGAAGTGGGTATTAGCCCGGACATTGAGGTGCCCGACCCAACTCCATTCGAGCGTTCACAAGGTATTGATGTGCAACTACAGAAGGCAATTGATCTCATCAAGAGTGGAGAATTAGGCAATCTTCCCAAAAACCCATAAGGAAAAGGGAATAATCTACTTGACAATTCAAAAAATTCAAGTATAAAGCGGTTACGGCTAGTGTTGCAACGTTCTATGACGGGCTCGGCGCAACTGGCTGCGCAATTAGTGCTGGCGGAGGTGTAAACATTCCGGATTCAAGGAATATCTCATTTTATCCATGTGGTTCGGGTAACTGGGATAACAAGATTTCATCAGTCGTGGTTCCAGCAGGTCTAGAGGTAACTATCTACAATGGTTATACGTACACAGGATCTTAGCGTCCTCACTAAAAGTGAGGTATGTTGCGGCACCACCCCCTTAGAGCTGTATGGTTCAACAAAAAGAACCGCCGGTTCACTGTACAGTGAACCGGCGGTTCTTTGTATTCTCCAATTTGGCTGAAAACCCTAAAGTCCTCGCCACGAATCGCAAAGCGTTCCACGATTATTTTGTCGAGGAAACCTTTGAAGCCGGCATCGCCCTCACGGGCACTGAAATCAAATCGGTGCGCGCGGGCGCGGTCAATCTGCGTGATGCCTTCGCCCAGGTCCGTGACGGCGAGGTCTGGCTGCAAAACGTCCACATTTCCCCGTACGAGCAAGGCAATCGTTTCAACGTGGACCCTTATCGCACGCGCAAGCTGCTGATGCACCGCAAAGAAATCAATCGGCTGATGGGACGCGTGCAGGAAAAAGGGCTGACGATTGTGCCGCTGCGTTTGTATCTGAAAAAAAATCGCGCCAAAGTGGAAATCGCATTGGTCAAAGGCAAAAAGCAGTACGACAAACGCGAATCCATCTCGAAACGTGATGCCAAGCGCGAAATGGAACGCGCGATGAAAGTGCGATAGTGCAATGGTGCAATAGTGCGATGGTGCAATGGTGCGATGGTGCAATGGTGCAATGGTGCAATAGTGCGATAGTGCAATGGTGCGATAGTGCGATGGTGCAGTAGTGCGATAGTATGTTAGCTTCCCAAAATGAATCCGACGTTTGTTCCGCCGATTGACCCACAGCAAATCGTTTCGCCCAGCCGCGAAATTTACGCGGCGATGGGGGAGGAAAATATCACGCGCATGATCGAGGATTTTTACGCGGAGCTGGAACACAGCAGCATTCGCGACATGTTCCCCGCGGACATGCACCAATCCGCCGAAAAATCAGCCGCGTTTTTTATTGGTTTGCTCGGCGGACCGCCGTTGTATCAACAACGCTATGGCAATCCGATGATGCGCGCGCGGCATCTGCCCTTCCCGATCAATCAAGCCGCGCGTGACGAATGGCTCGCGTGTTTCGAACGCATTCTCGCACACGCGACCGAGCGCTACAATTTTCCCTCACAACATCTCGACGGGTTTCGCGAATTTTTGCGCGGTTTTTCGTTGTGGATGATGAATACGTGGTAATTGCCCGCAACTGAACGCGCACAAGGCGCTATGCTACTGTTATGCAACCCCGAGATTTTTCCAACCGTACCCGATTCCCCGGCAATACCGGCAACAATTTTGAATTGATTTTCGTTCCGATTGACGTAATGCAGCGCATGCCCGCGCCGCTCTTTGCGTTGGTGCTGGGCAGTGTCGCCTACGTCGTTTCGCGATTCGATCTATTCACTGCGGCGCTGCTCTTGACTTTTTTTCTCGGCGACTGGCTGCTGCTCGCCATGCTGCCGCGTTGGAACAAATCGTTCGGTCCGACGCAGCCGCCGACGTTCATGTTGGCTCTGCTCCGCATCCCGCTCGCGTTTCTGCCGTTCCCCTGGTGGATCGTCGCCGAGCTGGTCGGCACGGCGCTCGTGATCTATGGCTTTTGGATCGAGCCGCATCGCTTGACGTTGACGCGTCAAACGCTGCAATCGCCCAAATTGGGCTTTGCGCGCCCGCTGCGCGTTTTGCACCTCGGCGATATTCACGTAGAACGGTTGACCGACCGCGAGCGCGAGCTGGTGGCTTTGTGCAAAGCTGCCGCGCCCGATGTGATTTTGTTTTCGGGCGATTTCTTGAATTTGTCGTACACGCGTGACGCGTTGGCGCAAGAGCACGCGCGTTCCGTTTTGGCGGAACTCGGCGCGCCGTTAGGCGTCTATGTCGTGAGCGGGAGTCCGGCGGTTGATCCACCGGAAGTGGTTTCAAAATTGGTGCAAGGGCTGGACAATCTGCGCTGGCTGCGGCAAGAGATTGCGACGATTGAGCACGAGGGGAAACGCTTGGACATTCTGGGGCTGGATTGCACGCACCGTCCGTTCGTGGATGCGCCGAATCTTTACGCGACGCTGAACGGCAACGGACCGGAACGTTTTCGCATCCTGTTGTATCACACGCCCGACCTCGCGCCCGAAGCGGCGGAAGCGGGGATTGATCTGCAATTGTCGGGACACACACACGGCGGCCAAGTGCGCCTTCCGTTTTACGGCGCGTTGTATGCCGGGTCGCTGTACGGCAAGGCATTTGAAGCGGGACGACGGCAAGTAGGAAATTTGACGTTGTATGTTTCGCGCGGCATCGGTTTGGAAGGCGGCGGCGCGCCGCGCGTGCGGTTCAATTGTCCGCCGGAAGTGGTGTTGTGGGAAATTGGTTGAGAGGGAGAGCCGCCAACGGATGGACGAACGGATAAACGGATAGAACGCGCGCATCCGTTTATCCGTTTTCTATCCGTTGGCAACGCTCTAACAACTGCTTGAGCAGCGTTGACGCCAGCGCCGTACCGGCGGGAATAAAGAACGAAACCAACAACGTGCGCAGCATTGCCGTGTTGTAGGTCCAAGTCCTTACCCCGCGCACGCGCTGTTCGTACAACGCCAGGGCGTTGATCTCGGTAGACTGTTTGCCGGTGTCTTGATCTTTTGTCACGCGCTGCATCAGTTCGCGCATCGCGCGCAAGAGATTCCGCTCGACGGCTTCCAGCTCCTGCGCCTTGGCTCTGGCAAGCACGTTATGTGTCTCCTGCATGTTTAGAAAAAAAACCAGCACCGGCACAAGCCCAAGCAAACCATAGACGAACAAGTTCTGCCAGACATAAATGTTTTCAGGATTGATGCCAAACACCAAGCTCAAGGCGATGCCCCCGACAAATGTTAGAGCGACGACGAGACTTTGCCTGCCGATTGGCTCGAAGGGTTTGGCGTCGAATAGGTCAACCTTTAGCGGTTGGCGATGTACCGCTGTGGTAAT